>NZ_CAMZCS010000001.1 GCF_947305105.1 uncultured Fibrobacter sp.
GCACTTTGTGCGTCAATATAAGACGGCGAAGCCGTGATATTTCTCCCTAGACCCTGGATCCTAGATCCTAGCCCCTAACCACTAACCACTAACCACTGTCTACTGTCTACTTCCTACTTCTTCTTCACTGCATTCCACACCATGTACCCGATGAAGAGCGCTCCTGCGGCGAGCAGTGCAATGGCGAGTTCGGAGTTGTACTTTTCGATGAGGTCCTTCTGCCCGTGGGCGAGGTAGCCGAGGAACGCGAGAACGCAGTTCCAGATGGTGGCACCGAGGAATGTGTACAAAGTAAACGGGAAAAGTTTCATCTTGGCAAGGCCTGCCGGGATAGATATCAACTGGCGTATGACCGTGATGAGTCTGCCTATGAAGGTGGAAATGGAACCGTGCTTGCGAAAGTAGTCTTCGGCCTTCTGGACCTTTGTCGCATCAATGAGCAAGAAGTGCCCTAGGCGGCTGTCGGCGAATTTGTACACAATCGGACGCCCGAAAATCTTAGCAAGGAAATAGTTGATGTAGGCTCCGATGAGCGCCCCGATGCTGCCTGCAAGGACGATGAACGCGATGTTCAGGTTTGAACCGGGCTGCATGGCCTGGTATGCTGCAGGAGGGATGACCAGCTCGGACGGAAACGGGATGAACGAACTTTCGATGGCCATCAAAAGCGCGATGGTCCAGTAGTTCAGGTTGCTGTTGTACCAGTCGATAATCTGCGTGTAAATGTTGGTTTTTTCCGGTTCTCCAGCGAAAGCGATGCTGGCAAGGATCAATACAGGGACGATGATTTTAAATGTTTTCATGGCGTTGTATGGTTTGGGTATAAAGAACGCCGTCAGACTGGCGGCGTTATAAATGAGTTATAAAGGTTTATCTCTTCTTGCCTTTTTTCTTCGGCTTGGGCTTGGACTTTTTAGCCTTTTTGTGCGAAGCCGGCTTTTCATGTTCTTCTTCGGCCGGAGTTTCTTCGATGTACTGCTGCTCTGTCTGCACTTCGATCATCGAAGGACTTTCGGAATTGGCATTCTGAATCGCCTGCTTGGCTTCTTCGACATACCTGCCGTTGGGGAAGCGCTTCAGGTAGATTTCGTAGTCCTTGAGACGGTTGCCTTCCTTGACCAATTCAAAGATGCCAGCTTCTGCTTCTTCGCGGAAGGCACCATCAGGATTGTCGTTCAGGTAACCGAGGTATGCCTTGAAGGTGTTCTGTGCCTGGATTTCGCGGAACTTGTGGTACTCGGAGAGAACCATGAGCTTGTGTTCGATTTCGGCACGGCGCGGGGAATCCGGATAGTACTCGAGGAACATCTGGAGCATTTCAGGATCGTTGGAGGCCATGACCTGATCGAAACGAGAATCTTCTTGCTTCACCTGGTAGTGCTTCAGTTCGACCTTACCCGTATCCAAGGCTGCGTAGAGTTTTTCCTTGGTGGCGAGGTCTGCCGGGTGGCAGAAGGCGAGGAAGCTTTCGAGAACGTCCGAGAACTGAGTCCTGGTGTAGGCTTCGCTCATGTCGGGCAGTTCGCCGTCTTCGTCGAGGAAGAAGCGGTAGTCGCGTTCGATGGCCATGCAGTCCCAATCGCTGAGCGTGTCCTTGACTTCGCTGTTCTTGCGGAGGATGTCGTCACGATCGTGCAATGCGTAGCGCATGCGGCGGTCGCGCCTGCTCTCGCGGCCGAAGTCCAGGGAGAATTCCAGGCCAACGCGTACGGGCCACTTGTAAGAAATCTTGTCCATCGTGATGCCCGAATAGCCAGACGGAATGCTCACGTCGTCGTTGGACCGGGATGTCTTGTCCGTTGCCTTGATGTCCTCGTAGGGGAGGAATTCCTTACGAACGTTGATGCCGACCTTCAGGTCCACGTCTTGGAAAATTTCAGTAATCTTGTATTCGAGAGCTCCCGAGACGAATGCTGTAGGAACGTATTCCGTGTTCTGGTTCGTGTTGCCCAGGTAGTCGTCGTAGAAGGAGAAAAAGTGGAGACCATAGCCGCCGAGAACGCGGATGTCAAAGTCGCCGGCGAGGTTGAAGCTGAAACCGGCAAGAACGGACGGTGCGTAGGTGAGGAAGGAAAGTTCGCGGTCTTGCTTGGGGCCCTTCTTCTTGTCGCCGTTGTCAGTGTAAGTGTAGGCGGGTTCTTTACCGATGGTGCCGAACTGGATGCTGTTGACCTCCAGACCGAGCCAAATGGTGAAGGGAATGTCTGCTTTGGCAAACGGGGTAATTAGGGGGCTCCACAAGTAACCCACAGACAGGGGGAATGTAAAGACTTCTTTGTCAATGGGTTGGTTGAGCAGCTCGGGATCCTTGTCTTCAAATACGAGGAAGGCGGGCTCGGCTTGCAGGTAGAACTGCTGGCGCCAGTTGGAACGCTCAAAGTCGGCAGCGAAGGTCGCGGTCGAGTAAATCAACAATAGGAATACAATTAATCTACGCATTGCTCTAAATCTAGCTTTTCCAAAGGGATAGGGGGATGGTGTTTCTAAAAAAATTGTCCTTTTTGTGGGCAAAATCGCGTTTTTGCTAGAATGTGAGGTATAATCCTATTCCAAATAGGATGATTCCGGCTCCTATGAACGATGCTCCGGCAATGGTCTTGCGGTCTCCGGACTTCGCCAAATCGTGATTTCTGTCCATTTTCTCCTGGAATTTGGATCCGTTCGGGGTCGTGGGCATCTTCAGTTCGTTCTTCAGGTCTTCTGCCTCGCTATAGTCTTTTTGGCCGAGGTAGAGGAACAAAGCTCCGATGATGGCGGGGGCTATGGAACTGCCCATGAGTGTCTGCCCGAGGTGGTAGATTTTGCGGCTGTGGAGCCAATCTTTCTGGGCCTGTAGCTCGTTGAAATCCGTAATCTCCTGAAGTTCAATATTGACGGTTGTTTCGGGGACCGGTGCTAGGTAGAAATTTACGAGGGTGTCTCGATAACCTTCCCTGCGGATGCGGAGGTTGACCAAGCCCGGATCGGTGTAGGTGAACTTGTTCGGGGTGTGAGCGATGGGCTTGCTGTGTTTTGTAATCTCTTCGCTGCTTGTGTAGATTTCGGCTCCGGAAGGCTGCGTCATGATGCGAATTTCCGGAGATATCTTTTTCAATTTCAGCGAGACTTTAACGGTGTCGCCCGGGATGGGGCGTACGACAGCCTGGGCGCCCCACAGGTGTTCGACCTTCCAGTAGGCATTCAAGACAATTTTTCCGGTGTCGAGAGTCACGAAAGTACATGGCGTCTTGCACAAGGCGTTCTTTTCGGATCTCGAGAGCATTGCTCCTTCGGGATCGGTTTCCACGTGGATATAGCTTTTGGTGCTTGTCTGCTGGATCTTGATGCCACGCGCTTCCTGGACGAGGTTGCGGATCTTGTTGGATACGACGGCGTCGGAGAATGCGTGAGTCCCGGAAATGTTTGTCTTGGCGATGCTGATAGTCGGCAGGGAATCTTCAAAGAGAACGCGTTTCAGTTGTACTTCTAGCGAGTCCGGGGACTTTCCTTTGGATATCTTGCCGAAGAGGATTTCCTTTATGCCTTGCTTGGAATAGTTGTCCTGGAGGCATGCGTTGTCGTTGCACCCCTCAAAAGGATTTTCCTTGTTGTAGGTGTAGGTGCTGTCGGCTTCGCTCAACAACGTTGCTGTGAGGTTGGAAAACAGTTCGACCTTTTGTGGCTCGAAGCCTTCGGCCTCAAAGCCGACGAATATTTTCGTGTTCGAAACGGCAGGAGCAACGGTGGAAGAATCGGCCGGTGTCGCAGTGGAATCGGCGGAATCTGCGACGGCAACTGTGCTTGCACTGTCCGGAGAGGCTACAGTTGAATCACTTGCTGCTGTTGCTGGCGCACTGGCTTGGCTTTGTTCTGAGGAATCGGCTTTTGCGGTGTTGCTTGTCGGATTCAAGAGATCGTTGCCTTGCTTGTCTACGATGCTTTTGAAGTGGCTCTTGGGTATGCGCACGATGGTGAACTGGTCTTTGATGTAGCCGCCAAGATTGACGGTATCTCTTTCGATGCCTAGAAATTGCGCTTTTTGCGTTGTTCCAGAAATGAGTTCCACCTGTGCCTCAATCCCCTTGGATTCGGCTGCATGGAGTAGAGCTGTTAAAAGTAGGAGCGGAATGTAGAAACCCTTTTTCATATTTCTCCTAGAATGAAAGAATTAATCCTGCGGAAAAGACGACGACTCCCACGCCTAGAGTGGTGCCGCCGATGGTCTTTGCCGTTTTGGCCTTGCTTTGGTTGTCTTTGAAACTATCTTGTTTCTTTTGATAGTTGTCGCCATTGTGGATAACACTGTTCTGGATGGCGTCGCGGTCGTCCCTTGCGTCTTGAATGTATTTTTGCGTGACGATGGCTGCGACTGCGCTGGTGACCAGTGGTACGAACGAGGCCCAGATGAGTTTACGTCCCAAAGCTTTTCTGTTCCTGTGAGCGACCACCTTATGCTGCATGTCGGCAAGTTCTTCGTCGTAGCTCTGACGCAACGACACGATGAGATAAGACGTGTCTTTTTCAGGGAGAGAAACGTTGATGGTTGTGTCGGCGTAGCCAATTTGGAATAAGGTGACCTTTACGCTTGTGTCTTTGGACGACAATTTTATGAAACTCGGACTGATATAGTCTGGCGTCGCAGAAAAGTCAATATTAGACCGATTGACGAAAATGTCTGTCGTTGTGGGGTTTGTTGAAATTTGCAGGTAACGATCCTGAGCCTTGGGCGGGGTTGTCGATGCAGCGCTTTGTGGTGCGTTGTCGGCAAATGAGTTCCCACAGAGAACAATGACGAGGAAAATCAAGAATTTAATCATCATTCCAGTTCCTCCGCATTCATGTAAGGGCCATCGAGATACAGCATGTCATTTTTCGGAGTGACATTCCAGAATACAGGCGGGCTTTGGTTCCCGGCGTTGTCGCTAACTCTAATGTAGACGCGCATCTGTTTGTAACTGGGGACGGATACGCTGAGAATCGGTTCCACATAATCGTATGTTGTCTCAAAGATGTCGTCGAAATGGACGTTAATCCTTGAACGGGAAATTCCGCTCCCTTTGTCTAAGAGAGAGAATGTGATGTCTGTTCCCTCTACGAATTCTGTCTTGGTTGGCCATACTGTTGGAGGAATGTTGTCGTCGAAAAATACGGAATCCATAGTGATGACGCTATATTCGGGAATGTCTACAGTGAACGCGTCTGCCTTGTATTCGCTGAAATAAGCTTCTTCCATGTACACGGTGAGGCCTGTCTGAGCGGGGAGCTTTATGGATTCGGTCGATACAATGCTGGAACGATTGATTTGCTTCAACGTATCTCCCTTGCTATTGACGATGGTTATCCTTGTGTCGGGAGGCAACTGGTTGCGGAAATGCTTGTAGGCGATAGGAATGTTGAGTATAGAGGAATCGGTATTGATGAGCTTCGTGGAGAACTTGAAAATATCAGAAGTGTCCATTTCTTGAACTCCACTGAAATTCATCACGGTCATGATGACTCCCCAGTAGAACGTTATGGATGTGTCTGTCGGGTTGATGCCGTATTCTGCCAACACGTCTTCGTCGGGGAGAAGATGACCCGTGATGGAAATCTTTTCGTCGCAAGGAACGGTCTTTAGGGATTTTTTCCAAAGTTCGCCCAACTTGTTAGAACCGTAGACGTCGCATATTGTGGTTTCCCACGGGTCAATTCCCGTTATATCCCACCGGAGGCGGATGTCCTCTTCGGAGAACGGCTCTGCCTGGTTGTACCCGTTGCGAGGGCTAGTCAGTGCAATGCTTGATGGCGTGTCCACAAAAATATGGGTTGTGTCTATCAAGGTGTCGCCGAAACGGGTTATCGTTTGCAGAATGCAATCGTATTGGCCTGATTTTTGGAACGTGTGACGGAAATTGGGAATGTTAATCTTTTTCCCGTCCAATATCCAGAGAACGCTCTGGTAATACGATGCGGCAATGTCTGCGTCCAGGACATCTTTATTCAAGCGGAATATGGCCTGGATCTTGATCGGCTCGTTGACGCCGATGTAAACCTCTTTGCGCGTGGTGTAAAATGAGTGGACGGTTACCTCTGGGACGATATAGATGTTCTGCTCAAAGACGTTTTCGTCTGCTTGTTCAAAACGGACGTCGTTCCCGCATGAAGTCAGGGCTAATGCGCACAGTGCCAGGGCGACGGCGAGGGCTTGGTAGAATAACCTATTCATCTTCGCCTCCTGCTGTGCTGGTCGTGTCGGTGCTGTTGTTCGATTTTTCAAGTGAATCAATGTTGTCTTGCGGCAGGACTATGGCATAGGCTTTTGTTTCCCAAACAGGAGACACCCCGCCATAAGAGTCTGTTGCCTCGACCCACCAGTAAAGGGGGCCTTCCGGGAGGTCTCTTAAAAGGGTCTGGGTCCCTTGGATGTAATCGGATCTGTAGTAGAACTGCGTTGTGTCTGTGATGGTGTCGGACCCGACGAGGACGTTGAGCCTGTACCAGATATGGTCATTTTCTGGGTCTTCGGCTTCATGCCATTTAAATATAGCGGAGTTGGTTATATACGATTCGCAGGGAGTTATGCAGTGGGATTCGTAACTCATGAAGGGAGGCTCGTTTATTGTAATCTTCCACGTTCTGGTCTGGCTTATCCCGTTGGTGTAGACGATGCTCATGGATACGTTTTGCTCATTTCGGGCGAACGATTCTCCGCTCGCTTCAATTTCAAGGGATGTCCTGCCCTCTGCCCTTATGCTTATGGTCCCCTTCACGTCCCCATTGGGGTTGATTTTGTATAGGGTGGGAATGAAACTGTTTGGGTTGTGGTCTTTAAAGAAAAGGGTGATCGGAGCTTGCCTTGATATGATTGTGTCGTGATTGGTCTCGAACCAGAAAACGCTTGGCCGCAGGACGAATGATTTCGAGGTGGTGTTGCCGCTGCCGTCTTTCGCTAAGACGGTGACGAATTGCGGTATCCACGAACGGTCGCTTTCGATGGTGTGGACAGTCAAGGTGTTACCTGCTTGAAAATATTGGGTAATCTTACGACTGCCGATATAGACTACAGCATCGGAGAGAACGTTTTCGGAGCTCCCATCCGTAATGATGAAACTGAGTGAATCCGCAAAATCAAGGGTGTCTTTTCCACTGGTGGACTGGATTGTCGGGGGGGTCAGGTCTTGCATGAACAAATGGCCGTCGATGGAGGAAATTTGCCCTGCTAGGACCGTGGTACTCACGGTGTCGGAGACAAAATCAACGGCCTTTTCACTCCTGGCAAAAATATTGTATTTCCCAGGTTGTAGCGGCTTGATTTCGAAAAATCCTGTTGATGGAGTCTTTTCAAAAGATTGCTTGATCTTGGTTTCCTTGTTGTGTGCGTCAAGGATGATGAACTCAATGTCTGTGTACAGGTTCTCGTTGGACATTTTCAACGTTCCCGATATTGCGCCTTCGTCTCCGATTCCGCTTGTGGCGAAGGTGCTGCTGATAGTGGTTGCAGACGGAACATTGTATTCATTATAGGCTTGGACTGTCCAACGGTATTGCGACAACGGTTTGAGTTCCCGGTTCATGTTGAAATACGGAGTGTTGATAATCGTGTCGATGAGGTCGGGCTCGCCTTTTTCTTCGTCAATAAGGTTGGTGAGTCTGAAGTGGTAATATAGGGAGCAGATAGAATCTATGTCGTAGGCATTCCAGGCAAACTGGATTTCGTCCCGTGGTGGAATGCTTTGCGATTGGTCGGCGGGGATGAATTTGTTGTTGTCTAGAATTGGCGGTGAGGAAATCCACAAGTGCAGGGTGTCGCTCAGCGTATCCCCGAAATAGGTGATGAGGATAAATACGATTTCGTGAGGGCCGGGGAAGGGGATGGCGTCGTGAATGTTGAATTCGGAGGCGTAATACTTGTTGTCCAGAAGCCAGTAGCTGTCGCGAATCCGGATGGATTTTGATGGTAGCACGTTTGCAATGAACAACATGGAGTCGCCATGGATAATTGTATCTGATTTGACCCTTGCTGCCGTAGAATCAAAGGACTTGGCCATGTAGACGTTGACTGCAATTGAATTTGTGTTGTTTGCGTCAAAGACGAGGTTGTCCGAATCGGTACATGCGTCAAAGAAGATTGATGCGATGGCAAGGGTGAAGGCAAGTGAGAATATTTTCAAACGGTTAGTCATTCTTCCTCACTCTACTTGGATTTCACGTAGAATTTGATGACAGCCGATGAATCGGTGTCACCATATTTGTCCGTTACTATGACTTGGAACGTGTGTTTGCCTTCCTCAAATCCGGATTGTCGGATGCTGTTGAATTCACCTACGACGTAGGGAACTTTGTCTATTAGGATAGTGTGCGAGAATTCCTCGTTGTCGTTGTCATGGGAATTCCACTCAAACAGGAAGGATGTCTTTTGGTTGCCGTAAAGCGTGTCTGATTGCTGGGGCCTGGTAATCTGGTCGATTTCTGGTGGCGTGTTGGTGATGATGTTGAAATGCGTAACGAGCGTATTCCCTTCGGTGTCTATTGCAATCAGTTTGTTGGGGATTATGCCAATGGTTGCGTTTTTTCGAATTTTAAAGGTATCGCCGGTCCCAAGGAGGATGTCGTCGTTTTCTTCGTTGACCCTGATCCACTTAAAATGCAGTTTTGGGGCGAGCGCAGCCGGGAGAATGTTGACGAGAATTTCGGCGGAATCTTGTGGATGAATCTTTAGCAAGGTAGAGTCAATTTTGCCATCTTGCTTTACGTAGATGGAAATGACGTTTACGCTCGAGCCCTCGTTGGGTTTGCTTGGAATTTCGAAACACGCGGAAAGCGCAATGCCAGCAGATAGCACCGCCAAAGATGAAAGAATGCTTGATATACGAATTCTGTTAAATAACATCGTATATAAATGTAACTATATTCTTAAACATGAGTACCGAAAATTTTGAATATAAAAACGCAATGGCACGTCTAGAGGAGATTTTATCAAAAATCGACAATTCCGAAATGGAAATAGACGAATTGGCCGGGCAGGTGCAAGAGGCTACGGAACTGCTGCGCAAGTGTCGCCAGATCCTGCTTGCGACCGAGAAAAACGTGCAGGAGGCATTGGCGAGCCTGGACGGTGAAGCGGATGAATAGTACAGAAAAACTGCCGCAGGGGCAGGATGTTCCCGCCATCGAGGTGAACGGACTTACGGTCCGGTTTCCGGTCCGTGGGGGTGTGTTGGGCAAGGTCAGAGATTACTTTACTGCAGTAGACAACGTTTCTTTTGTTCTGCCACAAGGTAAAATCCTGAGTATTGTGGGTGAATCCGGCTGTGGAAAGTCTACGCTTGTGAAATCGCTTGTCGGACTGGTCCCGGCGGTGTTTGTTGACTATAAATTGTTCGGTGCTCCGGTTGTCGACGGAAAATTTTCTGGGGTGAAAAGAATTTGCGACCTGGTCCAGATGGTGTTCCAGGACCCCTTCAGCAGTTTGAACCCGAGACAGACTGTGGTTGAAATCTTGACGGCCCCGCTTGTGGCGAGAGGCGTGTCGTTTGACGAGGCTCAAGGCCGTGCGAGGCGCCTCCTGGACCGCGTGTCTATCCCGAATGGGGCGCTTGACAAGTTCCCGCACGAGTTTTCTGGTGGGCAACGCCAGAGGCTTTGCATTGCCCGTAGCTTGATGGTCGAACCGAAGGTGTTGCTTTGCGACGAGGTCACGAGCGCACTGGACGTGTCGGTGCAGGCGCAGATATTGCATTTGCTTGACGATTTGCGCAACGACCTCGGCTTGAGCATCTTGTTCATCAGTCATGACATGCAGGTGGTGCGCGCACTGAGCGACGAAGTCCTGGTCATGTATTTCGGGAAGGTCGTGGAACGCGGGGACGCCGATATTGTCCTCACAAATCCGCAGCACGAGTACACCAAGAAACTGCTTGCGAGCGTGCCCACCATCAGAAGGGGCTGATTGTAGCGACTGTTCAATAGCGGCTATGACTAGCCGCAGTTTGCACTTACACCTTCACGTGGAAGTAGTCGATTTCGGGGTGGCTGATGTAGAGGCCGCTCACGGAGGCCTGCGGGTACATGGCGCCGTTCTCGGTGAGGCTGATGCCTACGCTGCCGAAGTCGATGAGACGCGCAACGTTGAAGATTTCCTTGATGTTCGGGAGCACGGGGTAGCCGACGGCCGGGCGGATGCCTTTCCAGCCGTTGTTGTGGGCGAGTTCCTGGCTCAGGTATTCGGCGCCGGCTTCGGCGAGGCGATCGGCGACGGTCTGCATCAGGAGCACGTCGTAGTCGCTGCCACCTTGTTCGGCTTTCAGCTTTTCAAGGCGCTTGACGAAGGCGTCGCTCACGGTGACGGCGAAGGCACCCACGATGTCGCGGAATACGTCCTTACCGGCGGGAGCGGCGAAGACGCTTGCGGTGTTCGCATTTGCTGGCGCAACGTAGTCGCAAAGCGCGAGACATGTGCCTTCGGGATTTTGCTGGCGTGCCGTGGCGACTTCGACAAGGTCCACGTCGGTGCCGGTACGGCCCGTGTTGAAAATTACCGACTTTTCCGTACCGGCTGCAGGGTAGAACGCCTGCACGGCACGCAGTGCATATTCGGGCTTTGTGAGCGACTTGATGAGCGCTTCGGCGTCGGCCTTGAGCTTCTTGGCTTCTTCCTCTTCGGGCTTGATTTTCCAAGTGAAGAAGAAGTATTCCCAGCTGATAAGCGGGATGACTTTTTCGAGCGGAATCGGCGGGAGCTTGCTTTCGCCCATGAACGGAGGCTCGACAGGCTGGTACTTGGTCCAGTCGCAAAGGTAGCGGCGTTCTTCAGGCGTCTTTTCGGCTGCGGCCATGGCGCTTGCGGCTTCAGTCTGGATGCCGTTCTGCTTGTCGCGAATGCGCTGCTGCTCTTCGCGGTTTTCCTGGATGGTCTGTTCGCTTGTCGCGGGGTCCAAGAGCTTTTGCACAAGGCCTGGGTTGCTCGCGGCATCGCGCACGTGAAATACGGGGCCGTCGTAGCACGGGGCAATCTTTACGGCGGTGTGCGTGGGCGAGGTCGTTGCGCCGCCGACAATAATCGGAATGCGCTGGCCTGCGTCTTGCATGGCCTTTGCCACGGTACACATTTCTTCGAGCGAGGGCGTAATCAGTCCGGAGAGGCTCAAGATGTCGGCCTTGTTCTCGATGACAGCCTTCACGATGACGTCTTCGGGAACCATCACGCCGAGGTCCACCATTTCATAGCCGTTACAGGCCATAATCACGGAGACGATGTTCTTGCCGATGTCGTGCACGTCGCCTTTCACGGTCGCAATCACGATCTTGCCGCGGCTCGATGCGTTGGCATCCTTGCCCGCTTCGATGTAAGGCTGCAAAATTTCCACGGCCTTCTTCATGGTGCGTGCAGTCTTCACCACCTGCGGCAAGAACATCTTGCCTTCGCCGAAGCGGCGGCCGACTTCGTTCATGCCGTCCATGAGCGGGCCTGAAATAATTCCCACCGGGCTATCGCCGCGGTTGATGAGTTCCATCAGGTCGGGCTGAAGCGTTGTGGAAGTTCCCTTGAGGAGCGCTTCTTGCAAACGTTCTTCGGGTGTCGTGGGCTTGGCGTCAGCGGCGGCGTTCGTGTTGTCGTCAGAAGAGCTGCTGGCACCTGTGCTCATGGCGAAAATCGCCTTCGGGTCGTACTTGGTGCCCGCTTCCTTGGCGGCAGCGGCGGCTGCGGTCATGCGGCTTGCAATTTCGATGAGCGCTTCGCTCGCATCCGGTTCCGTATTGTAGATGACTTCGGTAATGGCCATGCGGAGTTCCAGCGGAATCGTCTTGTATTCGATAATCGCGCTGGGGTTCATGATGGCCATGCCCATGCCGTTCGGAATTGCGTAATGCAGGAACGTGGTGTGCATCGCTTCGCGCAGGTAGTTGTTGCCGCGGAAAGCGAAGGAAAGGTTCGAGAGACCGCCCGAAATGCGCACGCCGGGCAGGTTGTCCATAATCCAGCGGACGGCGCGGATAAAGTCGATGGCGTAGGCGTTGTGTTCGGCCATGCCCGTAGCGACTGTCAAAACGTTCGGATCGTAAATGATGTCGGAGGGGTCGAAGCCGAGCTTTTTGACCATGATGTCGTAAGCGCGGGCGGCAATCTCCACACGGCGCTCGTAGTTGGTGGCCTGGCCTTCTTCGTCAAAGAGCATCACGATGACGGCACCGCCGAGGCGCTTGATGGTGAGCGCATGTTCGATAAATGCTTGTTCGCCCATCTTCAAGGAGATGGAATTCACAATGCACTTGCCCTGGGCGCACTTGAGGCCTGCTTCAATCACTTCGAAGCGGGAAGAGTCCACCATGATGGGCACGCGACTGATGGCCGGGTCCGATGCGAGCAAGTTCAGGAAGGTCTGCATTTCGGTGGTAGCGTCGAGCAAGCCATCGTCCATGTTCACGTCGATCACGTCGGCGCCGTCTTCCACTTGCTTGCGGGCGATATCGAGTGCTTCTTCGTAATTTTTTTCGTTGATAAGGCGGAGGAACTTCTTGGAACCTGCCACGTTGCAGCGTTCGCCCACCTTTACAAAATCTTCGGCGTTGCAGCTGTCGGCACCGTTGCTCGGGCGCACCTGTTCCTTGAACAGCGGTTCCAAACCGGCGAGGCGGAGCAGCGGGCTCGTGGCGTACTTGGGCGCGGGCTTGCGGCGTTCGTAATCGGCGGGCAGGGCATCGAGCATCTTGCGCATGGCGGCGATGTGTTCCGGAGTCGTACCGCAGCAACCGCCAATCATGTTCACGAGCTTGTCGTCCAGGTACACGCCCATGAGGCGCACCATGTCTTCGGGCGTGTCGTCGTAACCGCCGAACTGGTTCGGGAGGCCCGCATTCGGGTGACAAGAAATGTAGCAGGGAGCGACCTTGCCCATGCGGCGCAAGTACGGCACCATGCCGTCGGCACCGAGACCGCAGTTCAAACCGATAGAAAGCGGATGCATGTGCATCACGCTCACGGCGAATGCTTCGACTGTCTGGCCCGAAAGCGTACGGCCCGAGGCGTCGCTCACCGTCATCGAGAACATGACTTCTATGGGCTTTAAGTCAGCAGCCGCGGGCCCTTCGGCAAGCTCAGGGACCTTGGCTGCGGCCTTGCGAGCTTCCATCACCTTGGTGAATGCGCTTGCGGCGGCCTTTGCATTCAAGGTGTCAAAAATCGTTTCAATCAGAATCGCATCAACGCCTTCTTCCACCAGCACTTGGATCTGTTCCAGGTAGGCATCTTCCAGCTCGTCAAATGTAATGCTACGGCTCGCGGGGTCGTTCACGTCTTCGCTCATCGAGAGCATCTTGCTCGTGGGACCTACGTCGCCCAGAATGTACACCTGGCGTCCGTACTTCTTGAACCCTTCTTCGGCGGCCTGCTTCGCGATTTTCACGGCGGCGCGGTTCATTTCGGCAATGCGGTGTTCTTGGTGGTATTCGTGCTGGCTTACGCGCTGGCTCGAGAAAGTATTTGTGGTGAGGCAATCCACGCCTGCATCCACGTAACGGCGCTGGATATCGAGGATGATTTCCGGCTTCTCGATGGAGAGCATGTCGTTGTTCGCGCCCTTGATGCCGTAAGTCTGGATAACAGAACCCATACCTCCGTCCAGCAGCATCATTTTACTTTCGAAAGCTTCGCGTAGCGTCATCTTGTTTGCCTAGTGGGATTAGTCCCGGATTCTTTCTGTTTGAGCGTTATGCGGAAAAATTCTTTCCGAGAATGGCGGAAACATTCCGGAGAATGCCTTCGGCCACGTCGGGCTTGTTCATGGAGTACACGTGTACGTTCGTGATGCCGTTGGCGTACAGGTCAATAATCTGGTCGGTTGCGTAGATGATGCCCGCCTGTTTCATTGCGTCGGGGTCGCTGCCGAACTTGTCGACGAGCGACTTGAAGCGCTGCGGCATGAACGAACCGGAAAGCTTGATAGCGCGTTCCACCTGGTTTGCGTTCGTGATGGGCATGATGCCGGGGAGCACGGGGCAAGTGACACCCGCATCGCGCAACTTGTAGAGGAAACTGAAGAAGAGGTTGTTGTCGAACACCATCTGCGTGGTGAGAAAATCTGCGCCAGCGTCAACTTTTTCTTTGAGGTGCTTGATATCTTCGGCCTGGTTTGCGCTTTCGGGGTGCTTCTCGGGGTAGCATGCTGCACCGATACAGAAGTCGGAATCACTTTCCTTGAGTTCGCGGATGAGTTCTACGGCGTAATGGTAGTCGCATTTGTCGCGGCCGTTCGCGATGAGTTCCGGAGTCAAGTCGCCGCGGAGCGCCATCACGTTCTTGATGCCCGCAGTCTTCATGTCTTCGATGCGCTGGTGAATGGTTTCTTTGCTGCTCGAAACGCAGGTGAGGTGGGCCAACATCGGGATGCCGAATTTCGACTTGAGGTTCTTTGCAATTTCGAGCGTGTACTGGCTAACACCGCCGCCTGCACCGTAGGTGACACTCATGAAGGCGGGGCCAAGGGCCGCAATGGATTCGGTGGCGGCTTTCACGCTTTCGAAGCTCGTTTCCTTCTTGGGCGGGAACACTTCGAACGAAAGACTCATCTTGTCTTGCTTCAGGATATCGACAATTTTCATATCACCTCGCGGGTTCTAAACTCTTATGTGAGAGGCCGGACTGCCAGCCTTGGTTTATGCAAATATTCTAATACATGCATAAATATAGTAAATTCCTATTAGAATCGTAGTCCTATTGAGCTCTTTTATTGTGTTTTTTTCTTTTTTTGAGGCGTCTTGTTCTTTTAATATATCATAAAACATCGTGAAATGACAAATTGCTATTATTTTGTCGTATGTCCAGTTTTCCCCCAAAAAAAATGATTTCGCAAAAAAAGAATTTTTCCCGCAAAAAAGGGATGTGCGCTTTGTCGCGCCCCTCTTTGGCTCCAGTGCAGTTGCGTATTATAAAGATGGTGCAGGGGGGTAATGGCATGGCCCATTTGCCGGATGGCCGGGTATGTTTTGTGCAGGGAGCCCTGCCGGGAGAATTGTGCGAAGTTGAACTGACTTTCCAGAAAAAGGACTTTACGCGGGGGCGTGTTGTTAGCGTCGTTGAACCGAGTCCCGATCGCGTGGTGCCCAAGTGCCCGCTTTACGGCAAGTGTGGCGGTTGCAGCCTGCAGCATCTGGAGAGTTCCAAGCAAACTGAATATATGGAACAGGTGGAACGCGAAAATTTCAGGCGACTTGCCCATGCCGAATTGCCGGAGGATTTCGTTATCCATACCGGGAATCCGTGGGGCTACCGCAATCGTGCGCGTGTGGTTCCACAGTTTGTTCGTGATGGTGGTTGCGGCGGTTTTGCCTTCCGCGAGCAAGAAAGCAATGCCTTGATTCCTTTTGAAAATTGCCCTGTGCTGACTCCTGCTTTGAACGAATTTTTGCAGGGACCCGCCCGGAAGCTTTTTGCATCGGGAGTGTTGTCGCACCCTGGGCGCTTTGCTCGGCCCGACGAAGTTTCGCTGAACGTGTTCGACAACGGCAAGGGCGAGGTGAGCTACTTTTATCGAGGCATGTCTCGCGAAGAATTTCAAAAGAATGCCGTGAGTGTCGTTGAAATTGAAGGCCGCAAGATAGAAGCGGACGCTTCGGTGTTTTTCCAGAGTAACTTGGGCCTGTTGCCGGAACTGGTGAAGTCCGTGCGCCATGCCGTTGACGAGGGCTTGTCGAATGGGAATGCCTGTAACGATTGGCTTATAGACTTGTTCAGTGGTGTCGGCTTTTTTGCCGCTCTTTTGCAAGACAAGTTTAAACGCATCACGACCGTGGAACGCGACGAGGGCTGCCTCAAACACGCTGAAAAGAATTTGTCTGTAATTAGCCCGGCAACAACTACTGTCGAGAATGTTTCGGCCCCAGCGGAAGAATGGCTTGCCCGCCATGTCGTGGATATTCCGGCTACGCTCATTGTGGACCCGCCACGTACGGGGTTGCCGGGGGAGGCGCTAGATGCCATCGTGCGGAGTTCTGTCAAGCGGTTGATTTACGTGTCGTGCGATCCGGTGACGCTGGCTCGCGACTATGCGAAATTGGCGACGGCAGGGTTCAAGTTGGACCATGCGGAGGGGTTCGCCTTTTACCCCCAGACACCGCATCTGGAAATGTTATTTATCCTTTCTAGGTAGCGCTCTTTGTCCATCCGTTTTTAAGCAAGAACGCTATAGCATGACTGCATTTAAGAATAAAAAATGTTGAAATAAACGATGAAAAAAATTTTTTAATTCTTTTTTCCTAAAAAAAGGTCTTTTTTCATGGAAAAGCGGGTGTAAACCGCTTTTTTACATGGCTTTTTGCTACTTTACATATAGTTTCATTAGGGATGGTTTGAGGTGACAGGAGCTTCAAAAATGAAAAGAACTTTAGTTGCAATTTTGGTGTCGGCGGTACTGGCCTTGGCGGCCACGGGTGCCGAAGACAAAAACTGGGCTGTTGGCGGATGGCTACAGGCCGGAAACCCGGGTGAACATGCCGGTATTGATGTAGAAAATCGTCTGGGCAAGGACATCACGCTTGACCTTTACCTGCATTTCTGTTTCTATACGGGCGATAATGCTTTGGGTGGCTATGTGGGCTACTACTGGAACTACTACCTGAATGTGCCCAAAGAACTGGGCCGTATGGGCTTCTATGTTGGCCCTACCGGCGGTATTGGCTGGTGGGATGTCGACAAGGGCGGCAACTGGGAAGAAACGGGGCTTGCCATTCGCCTTGGTGTGGTCGGCGGTTACCAGTGGGAATTCCCGGTTGTTCCGTTGCAGCTTTATTTGGAGTTGAGCCCTGTGGGTGAAGTCCACTTTATGTGGTGGGATTATGACGGGAAAGACGATGATGACAGCTATGACGACGACGATACCAAATGGAAATTGCCGGACGTCTACTTCAGAATCGGTCTCCGTTTCTGGTTCTAAAGGACTTAAACTGGAGAAAAAAACATGAACTCTACAAACAAAAAAACAATCGTGATGGGATTGGCCCTGGCCGCAGGTATGCTCTTTACCGGCTGCTCGACGGAGGACCCACATGTTGTATGTGGCCGTGAATGGAATCCCGCTCATCAGGTAGTCGCAGATACAGGAGCCGAGTTTGCCATGAACGACCAGCTGTTTGTACAGTTCCGCTATGGCAAGAACTTTGATTTCCCGAAACTCACGACTACGGTCTATCACGGGACTATCGCCAAGAGGGGCGAAAAAATCTGGGACCACGAGGTGGCTGTGACCGAGAAGATGGGGGCTTATACCCTTGTCGGGCGTGCCCACCGTGGCGGTTACATGGATGCTCGCGAGCTGGCTCGTGTCCACGAACCGGGGCCGGTTGTGTTTGAGTTCAGCGCTAACGGCAAAGTCCTCGCTGCAAAAGAAATCAACCTGACCCACAACAGGTTGCAGAAAGAACAATAAAAATCTATGGGGAATTATCCCCTTTACGTTGCGTTTATGAAAAAAGAACTGTTAATCGGTGCTTGTGCTCTTGTTGTCGCTGCTTGCGGTGACGATATGGTCGAAGTGAATTATAAAATTGATTCGCCTGTTGAAATGGAATTGTTCTGCGAAGGATATTTTTCCACATACGATCTCGAAGGGCAGGAACGTGTCGGGACAATTACAGGCGCGTTCAACAACATCACTTACGAGTCCAAGGGCGATACGGTGCTGGTCAACAGGGATTACGTTATCAATCGTTCTCGTGGTTACCTCAAGAACTTCATGCCGTCGGAATTGGTCTGGCGTATCAAGAACGTGAAGATGTCCGCTGTCGATCGCGATGTGCTTTCGATAGAGGGGCTAGAGGATGGCTACGACACTCTGCTTGCCGAAACGCCGATGCCGTCGCGCTGGCGTACGCAGTTGCTCAATCCCGATTACAAGCCGCACTTGAAACGCCTTGAAAAGCATCGCTGGGAAATGTCCCACTTGCTCAAGGGCCCTGTGCCCACTAAGGGCAACGTGACCGAGCTCCTCAAGGAACGCGGACGCTTGAACTTCGCCCTTATCGGCATTGATTCCGTGGTGATGGACGGGTACCACAAGCTCGACAAGCGCAAGTGCTTGGGCTACAAGATTTACTTGCACGAAACGGAAAGTTTCCCGTATTACATCTGGGAACAGCATGTGGGTAGCAACATCGTGCCCGACAAGTACAAAGCTTACCAGAAGGGGCTCAAGGGTGAATACGATACCGAGTTCTGGGTTACCTTGGACCCCACGAACGGCGTCCCGTGCCAGGAACGCGAGGTGAAAGTCGGCAAACATACGATGGTGAACCCCGCTACAAACGATACTGCGACTTTCAAGAGCCAAGTCACTCTAGAACGCCTTTACAATATCAGGAAACCGGCTGAAGAATGATGAAACGCTTTTTGCTTACAGCCTTTGCGGCCGGGTCTATGTTATTTTCTGCTTGTTCCCTTTCGGGAGGTTCTGCTGCACAGACCATGACCATGGACCGTGCCCGCGCTTATGAGGGCATGTACAAGGCTTACATGGAAGCTGAAGAACGTTATTTGAACCTCCTGTTCAACATCGAGCGCATGCCCGACGAAGAAGAACTTTGGTCGATGAAGCGCGATCAGATGATGGAACTGGTGCAGTTGAGAGAAATGATGCTGAACGCCCGCACAGAACTGGACAACGCTGTTCAGGAGTGGGAAAAGTACCTGATCGAAATGAAGGATGAGGCCAAGCAAGATAAGGCTGGGCGGCCCAATCCGAACTTTACAGGGAAGGATGCTTTAAGAACGAGCCCCGGGCAACTCCTTCCCGGTGAAATCCATTCATCTAAGAGGGATGGATTCCAGTAATTTTATTGCCAAGTGTTCGCGAATCCCATGCCGATGTTCAGCTTGATGCGAGTCGGTGCAACGGATTCAGGAATGATAGGCGTATCTATCGGATTCAGTTTGCGGCTGGTGCTGCGATCCCCGTTCTCGCCTTCTCCGATGCGGCTCAGACCACGTGCCAGCGTCAGCGAAATGTCTAGCGGAACGTTGTAGAAAATCTTGTTGCTCATGCGGAAACTAAATCCGACGGAACGGTCCCAGAAGTCGTGGTCCTTGAACTTGTCCATGTCGAACCACTTGTTGTTCCAAGCAGAACCGATTTGTGCGAACAGGTCGACATAGAAATCACGAGTCTCGAAAATCCAGAAGGACTTGCGCCAGTCGTCGTAGATGGGCTGCAACAGGTGGAGTTCCGCCATGGCGGTTTTTGTACCGGCGAGCGTGTAGCTCTCGGAACTGCGCAGGTACGGGTAACCTTCCAAGAAAATGGGGTTGTAGTAGTAGGAATCCAGCGTGTCTTGCTTGGCGTCGGTGCTCCATTTGGCGATGACGGTTGTTTTACCCCCCGCGGCGACGCGTGTGCCGATAACTGGGAGTTGCAGGCTCCCGTAAAGGTTCAACCCGACTTCGTTTATATTGAAGTTCCTGTATCTGGGTTTGGCAAATCCGCTTTCGGTCACGTAGAAACTTTCGGAGAATGTTCCAGGGCGGTAGAGGTCGCTGTTGGTGTATTGGTAGTAGGCAAACACCCCGTTGCCCTGCCCGCTGATTCCGGTGCCTTCTTCGTCTTCGTGGTCGCCGTACAGGCCGAACCCGAGAATGGCGCTAATTTGTTTTTGGTAGGTCCAGGTGAAACTGTCATCGTATTCATCCAGGTCGTAGAAGTTGAAGTCGGACCAGCCGTAGCTCAGTGCGAATTGCAACGTGTCGATGGACTTGAATATGCTGTAACCGGCAAGCCCCGTGATGCTCTGGAGCGACATGGCGTAGTTGCTGTACGAGAGCGAGTCGCCGTTGTTTGAGCGAACATCATCGTTGCGGACAGTATCTTTGCTTGTGAAGTTTGCGTAGGAGTAGGCGAGGCCGAGGTCAAGCGGTGTGCTGGCGTTCTGCCACGAGGCGAAGAATTCCTTTTCTTGACGCGGGTTGAGCCCATCGCCGTTGATGTAGTCGTAACCATTCCCGAGTTCAAGCAACAAGCCAAGCTGGATGGTGTTTTTCTTGAGCGGGTCGGTAAGGATCATGGCTAGCCCCGCCTTGGTCTTGAGTTCGCCTTCGCCAAATACGGTCAGGTCGGGGGCGTTCTCGCTGAACATGAGCATCGGGACAAACAAGGGCTGGAAGGGAATGGGCTTGTAGTTTTTCTCGGCGCCGGCGAATTCGCGGTTCTCGAGTTCCAGAGGCTTCTGGATGCGCTTGGGCAAACTCCCGTGCAAAACAATGGGAGCGTCCTTCGATGTAGAGTCTTTGACTGCGACTTTCACTGTGTCGCGGACTTCAATCTTTATAGTGCTGTCGCGTGTAGCGACGGTGGCTTGCGGGACGCACTTGGCCGAGTCGGCTTGCGTAGAATCTTTGACTTCGGGGCAGGTGCTCCAGGTGGTGTCGGCCACTTTCACGACGCTGTCGCGGAACGTGACGACGATGCTGTCTTTGGTCGCGGCGGGTGCGCTTGCAGCGCTATTCTTGTAGGCAATCTTGTACAGGGAGAACCCGTCTTTGTCGTACTGTGTGAAGAATATCGTGTCGCCAGAAAGAACCGGAGTGAATGCACCGCCCACGACGTTGGTGAGGGGGCGTTCTGCATTTGTGGAAAGCGATTTTTCGAACAGGTTGAAGATGCCGTTCCTGTTGCTTGCGAAGATGATCTTGTCGTTGTCGAGCCATTCGACGTCACGTTCGTCGTAATCGGCGTTGCTCACAATCTTGTGATTCTTGCCGTCGCTGTCGATGATGGCGATTCCGCGGGTCGTGTCGTCGAAGAAACTGAAGGCGATGCGCTTGCCGTCGGGGCTGAACTTGGGACTGTAGATGTTGTAGTAACGGTATTTTGCATCGGGAACGAATAGGTCGATAGGATCTTCGGCGACGTATTCGTCAAAGTCTTTCGGGAAGGGAGCCTTGCTCAACACGAACCGGGTGCTTGCGTTTTCGCGCCTTGCGAAGGCGACCATAGTCCCCTGCTTGTCAATTGCGGGGTAGACGGCGTCAGTGAGGTAGGTGAGCGAAACTTGGTTCTTGTTCGTGTCGCTGACGACAACATCGAAATGGGCGTGCCCGTTCTTGTCGCGGTTCTGGTAGCTGATGTAGGCGAGGATGGGGCCGCGGAGGCTGTCTTCGTAAACATCTATGCCTTTGTCGAACCAAGCCTTCTTTGCCTTGAAACCAGACTTCGCATATTCCGTGATGTCGATGGTCGTGCTTTCGTTTTCGATGGTGGCTTCCCCGATTTTCACGCCGTCAACGACCTCGGCGGTGTCTCTCGTCTCTCGTCTCTCGTCTCTCGTCTCATCACCAAGCGGCATCTTGAAAATACCGCCGTCGAACCAGTCCCCGCCGAAGTTCGAAATACCGTAAACGTATTTGCCTGCGACAACCGGGAAGTCCTGCCAGAAGGCGTCCTCCGTGAGCTTTGTACCTTCGACGAGCGTGCCAAGGGAATCCTTCTGGGCTTGGTACTGTTCCGTGATTTCCTTTTTCCAGGCATCGTAGAGTTCCTGTTCGCTGATGCCGAGAACCTTTTCGATAGCGGCGTCAAGTGTGACCCTGTGGAAACGCGACAATTCCGACCAGATTTTCGGTACGGCCGATTCTCCATAGTGCTTGCTGATGTAGCGCACCAAGGAGAAACCCTGGTTGTACGGCCCGAGCTCGGCGTAAAATGAATTCGACGAGAAGTCGTGCATGTATTCCAGCGAGAGCAGGTCGTCGTTCAGTGCGGCAACGCGGAGGAGCATGTCGCGGTGCGTGTCCCAAGAGTCAAAGCCCATGCGGCTCGATTCGTATTGCGCAGTACCTTCGGCAAGCCAGAGCGGTTGCAACGTGAACGGGAAAAGCGAGAGGAAATCTGTAGTGGTGCGTTCGTTGTAGTAGTCCGAATATCCGGCTTGGAATCCGTAGATGTTCGGGAGAATCTTGCTACCGCTTTCGATGCTGACCAAGTGGCTGAACTCGTGCGTGACAACGTCGGAAATCCAGCCGTGGCTGCTGCGGACCTTGAAATCCCAGTTGGTGAGCCAAAGGTGGATGCCGTTTTCGCTGGGGACTGCGCTGCCGTTGCTGTAGAGGGCGTTGTTCAAAGTGACGCTTACTCGGCCCGGCAAATCGATACGGTAACGGCTGACGACCGAGTCGTAGACGGCTTCGGCGTATGCCGAAACGGCGGCCGCGTGTTCACTGTATTCTGTCGGATAGATGTACTGGAAGTGTTCCGTGCCGGCTGTTTTCCACTGGACATCACTTTGGTTCCCGTAAAAACCGATAGCCTGAGCCCCGGTTGGAACCAGGGGGATGAAACACATTGTACAAAGGAGGCCAGAGGCTAAAAAGTTCGGGATAGTTCTGTGACGTTCGTTTAAGGGCATCGTAAAGTTCAGTCCTGATTAAAAATACGGCCATAATCTAGAAAAAAGAAGGGGGCTAAAAGTAGAAATTGACGATAATTACTAATTTGGAAGTGAACCCTTATGCGTTTTTATACGGAATCTTACCACGAATCCACCCAATATGCTCCCCGATTGTCGGGGGACCCGCTTTCGCTGCATTGGGAAAACGAGCCGATTCCGGACAAACGCTACCCTGGGTGTGAACGCATCGCCATGCCGAGGCACATGTTGCCACCTTTGCCCGCTGCGACATTTGACGGGCTCGATTCCATAAATATCTATGTGGTTCTCCGGAAGTACGGTGTGCCCGATGGAGTTTTTTACTGCGATGTGGCCCGCCATCAGCTGGTGCGGATTGGGGCGGGTGCCGAAATGGAAACACTTGCGAATAGCTTTACGGATAGCGAGTTTATTCGGAATGTCCCCATGCTCTTTTTGTATGCCGGCTCCGTTAGCCGGACTGTGTGGAGACTCAAGGAGGCCGCTTATCGCGAAATAGAGAAGGATGCGGGGGCCGTTATCGGCAACCAAATGCTGTTCTCGAATGGTCGTGGCTTCAGGACAACGGTTTTAGGTGGCTTTGTTGACGATTCCGTTGCGAACGTACTTAAGTTGGCTTCGACAGAAATTCCCTTGTCTGCGTTGGCCGTGTATCCAGATTCGCTGAACGTGAACGCCCTTTCTTTGGACGAAGGTGCCGGGCGCTTTTCGTATTCGAACCGCAATGAATCTTTGGAAAAAGTTTATGCCGTGGAATCGGCGGGGGCGGGCAACCGGTACGCTTCGCGTTTTATGCTCCAGAACCGCTGCGAGTGCATTGACGATTTGTCGCGCTGCATCCGTGTGTGCCGCTTGCAGGCGCAGTCCTTGCCGGGCGATGAATTCCCGCTGACCCCGGCGAAGTTCACGAACGATTATTACTACAGAGAAGCGGAACTGCTCCCGCAAAAGCCTTTGCGGATAACCCCCTTCAAACCGTATAATCTGGATTTGGATGATTTTTCGAGTATCTTGCGCTGGCTGGAACTCGGGCAAATTGATATGTTCGGTGCAGGCTTGCTCAAGATATGGGTGGTCGTGTTCAACGTCATGTTCGTGTATCCAGGTGTTTATAGGTACGTCCCGATACAAAAGTCCATTTACATGCAGTCATCGCAAGTGTCCGACAAAAAGTTCGCCCGTTGCCACTCCGCCCCGGAGCAGGCCCAGAACGCGACGTTTGCGATAATTCTGACTGCCGACTTGAACGAGTGCTGCAACATTCTCGGGGATCGCGCTTACCGTTACCTGAATATGAATGCGGGTTACATTGCCGAGTCCGTTCACGTTTCTTCACGTATTTTGAACAAAGTCTCCCATGCGGAGCATTTCTATTTCGAAAAAGAACTGAAGACGCTGTGTAATATTCCCGAAAGCGAAAGCATCCTTTCTGAAATCGTTGTCGGAAGGGAAGAGACCTGATAAAAACGTTTCCATGATGCAAAAAGCCCTGTCTTTGGGACAGGGCGGTGAATATGCAAATTACAGATTGCGAATTTTCTTTTCTGAAAGGCCCGTGAACTCGATGATTTTCTCCATCGGCATGTTCGCGTCGCGCATTTTCTTCGCGATTTCCAGCTTTGTTGTATACTCAGCCACGGCTCGGTCAAAGTCGCTCATGTCCACTGTCATAAGATACCTCGAACTGAAATTACATAATTTCACCTCGTTTTGCAATAGCTTGAATACGGGATCGTTTGCAAATTCGCTGAAATCGGCATCACGGTTCAAGGTGTCGATGGCCCGGAGCCACTGGGCTAGGCGACTACTGTTTCGTGTAAGTTAATGCTTTTTTACTTGCGTTGTGAGAGTGCAAGGGCTTATATTTGTATGTAGATTTTAAAATGTTTATTAGGGAAGGAGAAAATGAAAAAAATTTCACTATTGTTTTTGATGGCGCTTTTTGCCATTTCTTGCTCGAAGGACGAATCTCGTTCCGAGAAAAAAGTGGACTTGTCGAATGTGGACGGAATGCAATCCGTTGAAGCGAGTCTCCCTGCGGAAAATGAAAATACTGTGCAAAATCAGGCGGAAGGCAAGGGTGTCCCTCCGAAGCCGGGTAAGCTCTATGCGCCTCCGAAACCAGCAACTAAAGGGCTCTATGACTTTAGCGAATGTAAAGCCAAGTATCCCGAAGGAAGTGAAGCGTACAAGGATTGCGTCAAGGCGAAGTATCCAAATTTGAAATTTGCGGGAGAAGAAAAGGTTGATCCTGATGTTGAAATGAAAATAGAAAAGGAAATGGAAAAAGAAGCGTTTAAAAATTTGAAAAAAGAGCAGAATAGATACAACGATTCATTAGCGCGATTGGGTGAAAGAACTGGCCCAAGGCAACCGGGCCCAGAGGGTGTTTTGAGAAATCTTATGATTAAGTGTAAGGAAAGAGGAGATTGCCCTCATGAATAAGTTGTTTTTGATTCTTATCGCGTTCATGTGGACGCTTCCTAGAGCGATTGTATTTTGTGACGATTTGGATCCCTATATAGAAAGTGGCTACAATAAAAATGAAGTAATATCTGCTATAGCAATAGACCGAGAAAGTCATTATGAAAGTGAATGCCTTGCGGAAGGTGATGCTGGTTCTCATTTTACATATTCATGGGAATTTGCTTCAACTTGTAGTGGGATGAGTGGCTCAAAAAATGGGTATGTTAAATCGACAGCAACATGCAATATTTGTACCGGACAATGGGCTCATGATGAACTTGAAGAAAATGAAAATGCTTGTCGTGAAGATTGTCGTACAAGTAATTATGTCTGTCGACCTCCGTCGTTTCCAGAACAGTGGGGTGGTGACATTGTAAAGAAAAATTCTAACGGAGGTGCTTGCGGTGACCTTCTTCCTAATTGCTCCGAATCCAGTTCATCTGAAAGCGTAGAATCCTCCTCTTCCGAGGAACCGGAATCTTCCTCAAGTGAGGGTGATGATTCGTCCTCTAGTTTTGAGGAACCCTCTTCCAGCGAAGATGTATCGTCTTCTTCTATGTATGGGCGGTATGATTTAGTTTATAGCTATGACGGTCTTTGTAATAGGAATGAACACATGGGTGTATATGGTTTTTATTATATATCGTATGGTACAGGAAAGCATTATATGCGAAAACCGGGCTTCGTTGGTCCCAAAAAGTTTCTATTCACGTGTTCTGGTGGCACAATGGAAATTAGGACGAATATACCCCAGGTATTCTCAAATTTTTTGCATATTGAATGTTATAATCCGAAAACCGAAGAAATGAGATTTTTAAATGTTCCTGACATTCCTGTCATGTATACATGCCCTGATGTGGAAAAATCTAGTATTGAAGGTTGCCCAACAGCAGAATCAGTTTACGGCGACGAACGAGTGATTACTCTGTCAGAGGATTTATACACTATCTATTATAGGACTCTGTCTGCGAACTTATACGATATCTATTATGCCTCTTCTGTATCGGGCGCGAGAATAGAAACTATGGGAGATGCCTACTACTTGCAAGATGATTATGCTAGACCTGGTTTTGATAGTTCTTATTATGATTGGTTTCCGTCAAATTATTCTAGGGTGGACTTATTCAATGAGCCGGAAGTGTTCGTTCTTTCAACGAATGCAAAAGAGCTGTGAAGACGAAGGTTGACTTCTTTTCAATGATAAAGGAAAAAGGTGGTAGTGTGAAGCAAGAAGAAAACCCATGGGATTTATATAGCCCATATGTTTTTTGGAATTTGCAGGTGGATATATCTGGTGAATATTACCGATCTCTAGGAATTTCGTCATATGAAGACTATTGCCGGTTCTATGAGGGTGAAAATGCTGTGTTTTATCAGTCGGATTCTCTGCTTTATGAGAAATATTACGATGAGGAAACTTCTCAAATCAGTAAAAAATATTTAACCCTTTATTATTGCGCTCCTCCGAAATCTTCCAGTTCCTCTGCAGAGGAGTCGTCCAGTTCAGAATCTTCGTCCTCTTTTGAAAAAAGCAGTAGTAGCGAGGAGTCGTCTAGTTCAGAACTGCCTTCTTCGTCTTCATTAAGTTCTAGCAGTGAAGAATCTAGTTCATCGTCCGAAGAGATTATTGTTGAAAGTAGTTCTGTTATGCCAGTTGATGAACCATTTGTTGCCGGAGCCGACCAGGTATATACTCCCGACCAGATTTTCAGTTCGGGACTTCAGAACATGGAACCGGGCGTCTGCTATTCTCTGAATCCTGACCGAGGCACTATTTACGGCTGGAACATCAGCTACAATGCAAGCGATTCATGGTGGTGGCGCAAAGTGGACTGTGAAACAGGCAAAAAGCCGGTCGAGAAAGGGATTGGCTTTTGCGCTGCGTTTCCGGGTTCTAAACCAGACAAAGTTTCTGCCTGTTATGCGCACAATGGGTCTTGTTATGTGTGCGATAACAGCAAGGACTACATAGATTGCAATGCAGATTGGCTATGGAATTACAATTTCCCCACTCACAGTTGGTTTAAACAGGTTGATTGCTACGACCCGTTTGAAGGGGAAAAAACAGAAGTTTGCTATGAAATTATTTTAGATGATGATGGGCTTTCTCTTTTAAAACAGCGGTCAGATGATGTTGAAACTGTTTATGTACCGTTCAATGATAACGATAAGGTGAATTTTATTAATAAAATTTATAATTATGACGCACTAGGCCGCATTGTAGCAAAAAACAAAATGAGCAAATACGGATCTTATTATACAAAGGTAGACATGTTTGTTTCTGAACACAATCAATTTTACCATGCGCTAAAAAAAGATAACGTTTGTAACGGCTATGTCAAAGGCGTTCCCTATATTACCTGGTGTGAAATAAACAAGGATTCGAACGGTGATTTTGAAGTTGTATACATTGAGGTTTCGATGCATATTAAATCTGATTCAATTCATAAAGAATGTGATGATGAACGTTTAATAGCTCATGAGACAGAACACAAAAAAATTTGGGATGATGAGAAAAATAATGTAAGAGATTCACTAGCGGTAACTATTCCTAAAAATTTAAAAACTAAAGATGAGTGTAATTTTAAAGCAGAAAAAGCGTGGCCTTATGTGAGAGATGCTTTATTTAATATGTATACAAGGCATAATAATTGGGACGATAAGGATACTAATAACGTTAGTCATGAACGGATCAATATTAGCGATAAAATGCGAAAACATAAAAATTCTTTCTATAATAGGTGCAAATAATTTTTTGATTTTATGAAAAATTACGATTTTTCCTTTCTGATTGCATGCTCTTTCATTTTTGCATCCGCTTGTCACGGCAATGGGATTGCTGAATTTTGTGCGCAATTTAATAAAGATTCTAATGAATACAGCCTTCATTTGGTAAAGAACTTAAATTTGAAACCGGACTCTAATTGGGTGTTTCCTGATAGTGTTTTATGTGATGTATATAACGGAGAACCAATTTGGGAAATAGAATATAGTCTTAATGTTCCACATGATTCTTCAGAAGTAGAACTTTTCGGTGGTTGTGTGGCTTTAGACGCAACTCCATCAAGCAACACTCTTTGTTTGAAACCTAAAGTAGTCATAATAAATCTTAATCCCGTAGATCGTGATGTACTTCATATTCATAAAAAGAATGCGGAAGAATCACTGTCATTTTATTATGGAAAAAAATTTAAAGGTTATTGGAGTGCAAGACTTTCAGGAACATCCTACGTATATGGAAAACAATTTGAAGCTGTTATAACTGGGCCCTGCAATATGAAGAAAAAAATTATAGCAGATTATTGTGTTGATCAATTTCATAGGCTTGTTTTAGAACAAGAGTATGATTACATCCCTCGCTATATTTTTGCTCCAGCAACCGAATGCCATTTCTGTAACAAAAATTACAGAGAAAAAATTTCCGCAAGCATAGCTTTCAAAAAAAGCAAATTTACTCCTATTGAAGAAATGCTGTATAAAAGTTGTGAGGATTATTCTTTGAAAGAGTCGTTTCCGTTGCCCCAAAGCATAAAAAAAGAAAAATCGCTTTACGGCAAGACATTTCTAATGAGAATAGAAGCCGAAATTCAAAGTGATAATACGCATCGCAAAGATTATTATGATGTAAACGTTCGTGTAAGTGGTCCTTGCAAGGAATAGGCATTTTATGGCGTGCGAAAAATAAGTAATCGTTGTCTTGATAAAAACAGGGAAAGTGAATGCTTGCTTTTAGACAATTGAGCAATAGATGGGTGATTTATAAACTTTGCATCTTTATCGCATGTGCGTTCGCATTTTGCAATGCTGCCGATTATCTAGATGAAAAATCTGATGATGATCCTATCTTTGCCGATTTTTGCTTTTATAAGGATTCAATTTCTTGGATTCATGGAGAGGATAGTGTTTACGTTCTAACTTATTATAAAATGAAGAACGAAATCACAATTTCAATCAATTTTAAGAGTACTACAGATTATTCATTTTTTTGGGTAAGTCTTCCGGATCTTGATAGAAATAAAATTATCATAAATCCTGTTCGAGGTACACAAGGAAGTGGCGCTGGATTTTATCGAGGTCGAAAATATTCAGATAATAGGACCGTATCTCCTTATGACCTAATTGACTTTTATATACTTCCAAAAGACTCCTTGTTCGTAAAATCGCTTCTTGGGACAAAGAACCGGTTGGAATGGGATTACCATCTTGATATGGGCAAACAGAAACAAAAAATATCTGGAGATAACATCATTTACATTTCCGGTTTCTGTACCGAGGAACAGTTGAAAATTATCAGAAAACGGAAAAAAGCTAACGGCAACTAATCTGCGATATTTTTTACTGAGAGCTTAGTTTAAGTGGATGCTAGTTAAACAAATGAAAAGAATAGCATTATTTATTTTTCTCATTTTCTATTGCCCTTTGCTAGCGGAGCCATTAGGTTTTGTTGTAGATTTTTGCTCTTTTCCTAGGGAAGATCGTTGCACGGATCAAAGAGAAATGCGTCAGATTGGATTGAAACTTGCTAATTTTGCGAAAATAGAACCACAAGTTGAACGTTTGTCTGAGTTCACTGTTGACTGTTCTCAACAATTTAGCACTTCTTTCATGTGGTCCGTTAGTCTAGAGTATCCCGATTTTCAGGAAATGGGTTGTCAATCATTCGGTGGAGGCATCTTATCTGATAATTGTCAGTCTACTAAGATTTTGAAATTAGTGAAAACTTCTGCATTAAAAAATTTAATAGTGTATTGTGATGAGAAAAAGATAGAGAACGAACTTGTGAACGCGAAAGATCGATTGTTTAGAATCAAGGCGAACATTTCGACAACTCGGTTTCAGCAGTCGCGAAAACCTTCAGAAAATGTGAGTGATTATCCTAAGGATTTAAACGGCTCTATTGAATTTAAGGGACATTATATAGGTGAATGTGATTCTACGGAATTGGTTGATGAATAAAAGAAGAGCATTAAGGAAGGCGAGATGAAAATATTCACATTCATTTTGATTTTACTTTTACCGGCGAGTATCTGGGCCGTTAGCTGGGCACAAACATTGTCGTCAAAAGAAGATATTGCGGAATTTTGCTTTCAAGTTGCAAAAGATGGTTCCCTTGATTTAAAAATCAAGCGCAATATAGACATTGAGTTGCCATTGCTTGAAGTTGATAAATTTGTAGTATGTGAAGACAAATGGCACCCACAAATGGACTTGGATGAAGTCTATGAAGTCGATTTCCCTGAAGAATGGAATTGCAATACCCTTGTCCCTCTTTGGTATATTAGAACATGCAAAGAACTTCAAGATTATTTTAGCAACAAGAAAATAACTAAACTGTCGCAAAATGTTTCTCATAATTGTGAAATCAGTGAAAAACAGATTGATGGGCGAATGCTTGAAGCGAGGTTTATTCTTGAAATAAAGAAAAATCCGGTGAGGATATTCTCAGAGATTCATTCATATAAATTCGAAAAACTATTTAGGGCGAAAGTAAGTGGTCGTTGTTCTGATGGAAAACAAGGAAAGTGAAAACTTGTTTGTTACGGTCTAGGAGGGTATAGTGATTATTACACATGTCCAACGGATTAGTTTATGGTTTGTTGCTCTTTTGGCTTTTGCCAATGCGCAAGAACCAATGTCTTCTTCATCAGAAGATGTATTTGGTGAATATTGTTTTGCTAAAGAAAAGTCTAAAGAGGGGACTATATGGAAATGGAAAAAATATAAGGGTAATCAGTCTTATCTATTTTCTTATATTCCATGTGTTTATAAGTATAAATATTCTTTTTCCCCTGACGATGGCATTGCAAATGGCGGATTATTTGGGCAAATGAGTAATAATTCAAACTATAATGAGAAAAAAGCATCAGGATGTTTAAAGGAAAATTTTGACAGAGAATATATTTCTTTGGATGAGATACAAAAGTCAACAGAGGCAGAACAATCTAAATTAACCAAAATCAAAAATACTTATTATGATCTAGATTGGGAAATCACCTACGACTCGAATTACGTTCGGCTTCATCATTCCGGTTCCACCAAAGTCTATATTTCCGGCTTCTGCACCGAGGAACAGTTGAAACTGATTAAAGAACGGCAAAAGAAAAATTAAGTTCTTTTTTAATTATTTGCGTTGCAATTTTTTATAGCAATATAGGCGCGACAAATGCCGTGAAGACGCCGGCGACGCCGATGGATAGGCTGCTCATGGCTCCCTGGATTTCGCCCATGGTCATTGCGGTGGATGTGCCAAGTGCGTGACTCGCTGTCCCGATGCCGACACCTTGCGCTACGGGATCTTTTATACGGCAGTACTTGCAGACGATTGGCGCCGTGACGGCTCCGGTGATCCCCGTGACGGTGATGGCGATGATGGTGATGCTCGGAATGCCGCCGATTTGTTCGGAAACGACGGAGCCCATCGGGATGGTGATGGATTTGGGAACGATGGAGAGCATCAGGGTTTCGCTCAAGTGAAAGAGCTTGCTTGTCGCAATGACGCAGAGAATGCTCGTGAGGCTACCGACACAGATTCCGGTGAGGATGGGAAGCCAATGCTTTTTAAGATGTTGAATTTGTTTGTAAAGCGGTACGGCAAGCACGACGGTGACGGGGCCGAGGAAAAACGAGATGTAGTCGCCGCCGACTTTGTACGTGTCGTAGCTGATGCCTGTCGCGCAGAGAAATCCGATGATGAGGACGTTTGCAATCAACAGCGGGTTGACCAGCGTGTGGCTGAATTTCTTATGGATTGCGACTCCACATTCAAATGCGATGAGGGTAAGGAGTATGCCGAAAAGTGGTGTGGACATGGCGGATTCTCCTTACCTTGTTTTCTCTTGCGGTTTACGCTTTCGCGAGAGAATCTGTACAGTCCAGCCGGTGGCGGCCATCGTGACGATGGTGAGCGCAATGCAAAGGATGAGTAGAAGCGGCCACTGGCTTAGGACTTCGTCACCCGCGACCATGATGCCGATACTTGGCGGCAAGAAGAAAAAGGGGAGCCTTTTGAGGAAGAAATCGCTGGTTTCCTTGATGTGGTCGACCTTGATGACTTTGAAGCAGAGCAACAGCAGCAAGATGAGCATCCCGAGGATGTTCCCGGGAATGGGGATTCCTGCATGCCGATGCAGAAGGTCGCCTGCGAGGCAGATTCCCAATATGACAATCAATTGAACGAGAATGGGCATGGCGCAAATTTAGCAATTATCCGTTTGGAGCCGTGCATTTCCTATATTTCGTTTCATGAAGATTGTTTTTATGGGTACGCCGGATTTTGCGGCACATTTCTTGGAGCATCTTGTTGCATCCGATAACGAAGTTCTTGCTGTTGTGACTCAGCCGGATAGGCCGGCCGGTCGTGGGCGCGTGTTGACAGCCCCTCCTGTGAAGGTGGCCGCCCAGAATCACGGGCTGCCGGTGTTGCAGCCGTTGGACTTGCATTCCCCGGAATTCGAGGCGGATCTCCGCAAGTTCGATGCCGACCTTTTTGTCGTTGTCGCTTACTCCATCTTGCCGAAGAACATTCTCGGCGTGGCGCGCTTTGGCGCTGTGAACGTTCACGGCAGTTTGCTCCCGAAGTATCGCGGTGCGGCTCCTGTCCAAAGGGCTATTGCCGATGGGCTTGCCGAAACGGGCGTGACGGTTTTCCGCCTGGACGAGAAAATGGACCATGGCCCAATTCTTGCGCAGCGTATGGTGGTTATCGACCATCAGGATACGACGGCGTCTTTGCTCGAAAAGATGGTTGCTCCCGGCTGCGAAGCTTTGGACGATGCGATTGCCCAATTGAACAATGGCTGCGAAAAGGATTTGACGCAGGACCATGCGCAGGCTTCCGGTGCTCCGAAAATCAAGAAGGAAGAAGGCCTGATCGATTTCTCGTTGCCGGCAAAGGTGATTCACAATCGCATCCGTGCGTTCAATCCGTGGCCGGGCGGTTACGGCAAACTCGGTGGACGCATGGTGTACCTCCGCAAGACCGACACTCCTGAAAACGGCCCGAAACTTGTTCCGGGAGAAGTCGCATTTGACGGTAAACGTTTCTTTGTTGGGACTGGCGACGGTGTGCTTGAAGTGCTTGAAATCCAGGCCGAGGGCAAGAAGCCGATGCCCGTTGCCGACTTCATGCGTGGAATCCAGAAGCGTGAGGAACTTGCATTTTGCTGACGGAACGTGAAGAGGCTTATCGAGTCCTGTTGCTTTGGCAGAAGGACGGCGCGTTTATCAAGGAAAGCGGGCTTTCCCCGTTTGCCATGGAGATTGCGCTCGGCGTGTGCCGTAGGCACTTGTATCTGGAATATTTTATCAAGACGCTGACCAAGAGGATGCCCGCACTCGAGGTGAGGATTGTCCTCGAGATGGGGCTGTTCCAGCTTTTCTTCATGGATGTGCCCGACTATGCGGCCATCAACTCGAGTGTTGAACTTGCCCGTTCCGCTAACCTCGGGAATGGTGCTGCAAGTCTTGTGAATGCTGTGCTCAGGGCTGCCCGCAAAGCGGGTGCTCCTGAACTTCCTCCGCAGCGCGTGCGTCGAGTCTCGATAGAAAATTCGGTGCCCGAATGGATTGTGCGCCGTTGGTTCGATATTTACGGTGGCGACGAAGCCGAAGCGATGGCCCGCGCCACTCTGGAACGCCCGACCGAATGGCTCCGCGTGAATTTGCAGAAGGCGAGCGCTCCCGTGATTGTGCAGCGCTTGGGAATTCCGGGGGCTTCGATCCTTTACGACCGCTTTGTCGAACTGCCGCATGATGCGGGTGTCAAGGCGATTCTTGCCTCTCCCGAATTTGTCGAAGGAAAAATCAGTTTCCAAAACCCGTCTGCTTACGAGGTCGTGAAACTTCTGGATGCAAAGCCGGGAATGAGTGTGTGGGATGCCTGTGCGGCCCCCGGCGGGAAGACTGCACTCCTTGCCGAAATGGATCCTTCGCTCGACATCCTTGCAACGGATTCTTCGGAACACCGCCTCGAAAAGATGAAGGACTTGATGGACCGCCTCGGCCTTACAAACGTCAAAATTGATTGCGCTGACGCCATCTCGCCTTCTTTCGTTCCTCATACCTCAAAGGGAGCCGAAGGCGACCGACCTCACAGCTCATACCTATTTGACCGTATCCTTCTCGACGTTCCGTGCAGCAACATGGGCGTTGTCGCGCGCCGTCCGGAATCGGTGTATCGCCTTACGCAGGAATCGCTCAAGGAATTGGCCGGTTTGCAGCTCCGCATTTTGGAAAGCGCGGCCCGTTTCTTGAAACCTGGTGGCCGTCTCGTGTATGCCACGTGCAGCCCGGATCCTATGGAAACGACTCAAGTCGTCTCGAAATTCCTCAAGGGACATCCTGAATTTGCGAAGGTGGGCGAGCCGGTACTCCCCGGAAAGAAAGATGCCCGTTTCGATGGGTTCTTTGCTCAAGCGCTTGAAAAGGTCGGGGAGGGCTAATGCGTTTAGTGCGGCTCTTGGCGATTCTTCTTGTTTTTGCCGTGTGTAGTTTTGCTGCGGAGACTCCTGCGCAGGATTCCGCTGCCTTGTCTCCATCGGACATTGCTTTCTCCCATGTGTCTATTTCTATTCAAGGTGGTGAAATTTACCCGTGGGGCGATTTGCTTGATGCTGTTGAAAACTCCGCTTATGTGGGCGTGGGGCTCCGCTATTCTTATTGGGAAAATTTTGATGGGATTTTGCATTTCGATTATACGTATTTCAAAAGTCGTATAAAAGAAGTCCCGTATCCCGGTGTCCATCAGGCGATGGGTCGCCTCGGCTTGGATTGGCATGGTCGCTGGATTAGCCCGGTCATGGTTGGTGCAGGATTCACTTGCAACTGGAACCGCTCCGATGGCGGTGACGATAAAGACTATGATTTGCCTGGCGGGACGCTTGTCGATAACGAGACCGAGTTCGGTTATTTTATCCATTTAAATGTGCCGTTCTTGAAATACGAACGTTTGCGAATCGGCTTTGACATGCTTTGGGAAGAACTTTGGACGTTGCCGAAACGTTCGGATATGCTGTCTGCCGGATTTTATGCTGAATGGAGGTTGTGGTAATGTACGTATCGACCTCGCATAAAATCGTTTTTAAATTTTTTGCGCTTGTGCTGTTTGCTGCCTTGCCTGCGTTTGCTTTGATTGAACCTGAAACAGAGGGGATGGATGCCGTTACCCGTGACGACGGTACATTCTTGGTGGGTGCACCGACGTATAGCTTTGATCGCGAAAATGGTGCAGGTGGCATCCATTCCGAAAGCGAACTCTGGACTCCCGAAAAATTGAGAATGCGTCTGCTGTTCAATCGTTTGTCTGGAACGCCGAACTGGACTCCGCGTGAACCGGCTTTGTGGTTACGGACGGGCAATGAACTGGGCGACATGATTTATCAGGATGCCCTTTACAAAAAAGAAGACCGCCCGAGTAACAGAACTCCGATTCTAGAAGGTGGTTTCCGTTCTCCCGCGTTTATGGGTTTGTGGGCTACTGCGCGACTCTTTCAGGTGGATGTTTATTCTGACGAATCCATGAAGGTGCGTAAAAAGCAGGTAAACGATGAATTCTCTTGGTTTGGCGAAAACTGGCCCATGTTCAGTACGGCTTACGGCGGGCTGGGTTATACCGGTCATGGTTTAGATGCTTCTGTAATTGCGGGCGAGGAATATCTGTGGGTGTTCGGGGAAAGTTCTCGCTGGATTCCGGTGCATTATTCTCCGAGGGTCGAAGCGCGTGCCGATTTCATGGACATCTCGCTTACGCTTGCTTACGAAAATGCTGAATATCAGAATCACAAGAAAAAAGAGACGGGAACCCGCACAGAATGGAATGGCTCCGTCTACTACCATTGTGGCAAACTTTGTAAGGATGGAATGTTCTGGTTCGGTACAGGTTTGCAATTCCGTACCGTGGAAGACGATGGCACTGTCTATACCGGGTTAGAAGATGACTTTGTCGTGTGGCCATTTGCCCAGTTGCGCGTGATGCCGCTGAATGCGTTGACTTTGGAAGTGATGTTTGGCGTGAACAATCGCGATTGGCTCTTGCAAGATAGCGTGGAGTACAAGGTTGATCCCCTGCCTCGTCTGGGATTGATTTTTGGCGAAAAGAATATCGCCGGAACGCGTTTAAACCCGATTGCCGATACGGAAGAATATTTTGACGGGGATACGATTAGCCTCGCTGCCGATGGCAGTATGCAGGTGCATGAACTTTATGTGCGTGCCGAAGATTCTCTGTCGGTGTTCCGCCTGGGGGCGCGTGTCGCGGGCTGGATTGAATATGGTGCCGAAACTTTCGATACGACGGGCTTCGTGAAAGCTGAGAACCTCATCTACCGTCATGGCGATGTGGACCGTATTCACGAATGGATTCAGGGCCTCTCAGGTGAAGTCTGGCTTGGCCTAGATTATGGCAAGATGTTCAGTTTTACAGCGCTCGGCGGTTATGAACACATCTGGGGACCGAGCCGTGAATTCGAGGTTTCTCCGGTTGAATATTATGCTGCGTTCGAAGGGGATTGGCTCTTGAACGGGACTTTCCGCATTGCCCATTCCTTGCGCTACCGCAGCGATGCGCGTTGGAACTTGCGCTCCTCCGACCCGATGGTTTTTAAGGGTGACTGGTATTGGGACGCCACATTTGAACAGCGCTTCCCGAAGTACGGAATTTTCTTGACCGGGACTTTGTTGCATGTCCTTACGGACGATGCGATACAGACTCCGAACGGGAGCTACGACCGGTTACGCTTTGTCTGCACGGTCCGCAAGACGTTCTAGTGCCTTCAAACTGAAACTGTTGGCGAACGTTTCTGAGGCTTTTGCTTTGGGAACCCAAGAATACGTGCTGGGAAGTTTTTGAGATTTGCTGGATTTCTTCAGCAAGACATGCAACACGTCGCATTCCATTTTGTGGACGGTGATATTGTGGCGGAAGCTTCCGCAATCGGTAATGCTTTCGACATCGTCTGCGTTGATGTAAGCCTCCGCTTTGGCCGGGAGGCCTGCGGTCGCTGTTTTGGCGCTTTCAAAATGGGGGAGTGATAGCTGCCCTTCGAGGAACGCTTGCCCGCTGCTGACCGCAAGAATTTTCCCGTCGGTGCTTTCGATGACAAGGACTGTGCCGTGCCAGTCTTTCTGGAGGCGCCTCCGGGTCGGCGGAAACTCGGCGACCCGGCCGTTCCTGTAGGAACGGCATGTGCCCGCGAGCGGGCACGAGGCGCATTGCGGATTCCGCGGCTTGCAGGTAGTGCGTCCCAACTCCATGAGGGCTTCGTTGTGCATGTAGCCTTTGGGTGCGTCCGCCCATTTTTTTGCATAGTCCCAGTACGTTTCGCTTTCTTTCTTGCTCGTGGGCAAGAAGGCGAGTTCGTATAGCCTGCTGAAGATCCTGACCAAGTTCCCGTCCAGGATGGCTTCGCGTTTGTGGAATGCAAGGCTTAGGATAGCTCCTGCCGTATATGCGCCGATACCGGGGAGAGCTTCGAGCCCCTTGCGTGTTTCCGGGAATTTGCCCCCCGCGTTGGCGATGAGTTTTGCGGTCTTGAGGATGTTCCTGGCGCGGCTGTAATAGCCAAGCCCTTGCCAGTAGCGGAACGCTTCGGCTTCGTCGGCTTTGGCTAATGCCTCGACCGTCGGGAAACGCTCCATCCAGCGGACAAAATAATCCCGCACGGTGGATACCTGCGTCTGTTGCAGCATGGTCTCGCTGATCCAGACAGCATAAGGGTCGCGTTTAGAATCTAAATCGGCATTGCGCCAAGGAAGCCCTGTCGCATTTTTCCTGAACCAGGTGCGTAGGGCTTCTTCTGGGGCGGCCTTTGAAACCTTAGATGCCGTAGGCTTCCTTCTTGAGCTGGCGGAAGTACTTGAACTGAGCCTTGGCTGCATTTTCGAGAGTGTAGATGCGGCTCTTGTCAAATACGCGCTTGCTCATGGCTTCGTATTCGTCCGGGTGGTTTTTCTTGAGGTCGTAGCACTTCTCGAGGGCTTCGAGCCAAGCTTCCTTGTCGAGCGGACGGATGAACCCGCAGGATTCTTCCTTGACAATGCTCTTGGGCCCGCCGAAATCGCTGACCACAGCGGGAGTGCCGCTGGCCATCGCTTCTACGACCACATTGCCGAAGGTGTCTGTTGTACTCGGGAACACGAGGTAGTCTGCGTCGGCGTACAGGCCGGCGAGCATTTCTCCGCCCTGTTCTCCGGCAAATAGGACTTCCGGATTATCCTTGTAGATGACCTTGAGTTCTTCGAGGTACCAGCCGTAGCCCACGAACATGAGTTGCACGTCGTCGTGGCGTTTTGCGAATTCTTTCCAGACTTCGTTCAAGAAGGGGATGTTCTTTTCTTTGGAAATGCGGCCGCAGAACAGGAAGCGTACGGCTTTTTTCTCGCCGAATTTTTCCCAGGTGCCCTTGTTTGCCCAACTCGGATTGAACTGGTCGAGCGGGAGGCCGCGGGGGAGCATCACGATCTTGTCTGCCGGGACCTTCAGTTGCTTCTTGAGAATTTCCACGTAGTCGTCGCAGGGGCTGATGACCGGGCGGGACATGGCGTAGAAAATGCGCATGAGCCAAAGGACGTACACATGCATCCACTTGGCCTTCACGAGGGTCTTCGTGTAGGTGGGCACGTCGGTGCGGTAGTGACTGAGTACTTTCACTCCAGCAAAGAAGGCGCAGAAGCGAACCAGCCAAGCGCCAGGGCTCGGGGTTTCAAGTTCAATGATGTCGACCGGGTAGCGCTTCAGTAGTCTAAGTACGGGGCCGATGCGCATGATGTCAAGTTCGCTGTTTGCATAGCCGAGCAGCTCCATACTGAATATGCGCGGCAGCAAAAAGCAGTAGCCGTTCTCGACCACGCCGCAGGGCCTTGTGTTGAAGGCAATGCCGGCAAGGCTAGCCTTCATACCGTGGGCGCGCATGTAGGGAACGATATGACGCAGGTTGTTCGCAATGCCGTTTGTTTCGTCGAGCAGGTCGCTGTAGAAGATGACGCTCACGTCGTCGGGATCGCGTTTCTTGCGTTCCTTGTTCATGTACCAGCGAAGTTTGAGCAACTTGGGAATGTTCAAGATGCATGTGCCGAACACGATGGGCGGAATCCAGCATGTGCGGATGTTTCCGGGGGGCTTGTGCTTCATTCCCCAGTATTTGCGGAATGTGCTGGTGACCGTCCTGCCGAATATGGGCGGGCGAGTGTCCACCACGTCGGTCTTAGCGTTGACCTTTGTTGAACGCAATACAGTCGTCATATTTGACTCCTTTCCCACCGAAAATGTCCAAGGCACTTCCGATAGTGAGGTCTACTTTGTCTTTTGAAATTTCTTTGCAGTGTTTCAGGTCGTCGAGGTTCTTGGCTCCACCGGCGTAGGTGACCGGAATCGGGCTGAACTCGGCTAGGAATCGGATGAGTTCGTCGTCCATTCCCTGCTGCTTGCCTTCCACGTCTGCGGCGTGGATTAAAAATTCATCGCAAAAGCCGGAGAGGCTTTGGAGCGTCTGCTCCGATATCTCTACATTCGTGAGCGTCTGCCAGCGGTTTATGGCGACGTTCCAGCTGGGGCGTTCTCCGCGGGAGGTGCTTTTGCAACTCAAGTCCAAGACGAGTCGCGAGCGCCCGATTGTGTTTGTCAGCAGGCGCAACCGTTCGTTGTCCAGTTCGCCGTTGGGGAATATCCAGCTCGTGACGATCACGTGGCTTGCTCCGGCGTCGAGGTATTCCTTCGCGTTGACGGCCGTGATGCCGCCTCCGACTTGAAGGCCGCCTTCGTAGGCTGCAAGGGCCGCCTTGGCTGCGGCTTCGTTGCCCTTGCCGAGCATGATGACATGGCCACCCTTGACTCCGTCGCGCTTGTACATCTCGGCGAATGATGCTGCGGACATGTCTGTTTCGAAATTCGTCTTGAGGCCGCTCCCGCTATCGGAAAGCGAACTGCCTACAATCTGCTTTACCTTGCCATCGTGGAGGTCTATGCACGGTCTAAACTTCGTCATCAGTCTTTACCTCCCGTTATGCACCAGTCTACGGTTTTGCCGTTGGTTGCTGTGCTTTTCCCGCGGTAGAACAGAATTTCACCTACAGCTATTTTGAAAGCCTTCTTGGCGAGCCATCCCTCGACTTTATCTAGGATGCTTGCTTTTTGGTAAGTCTTTGTTGCGGGGAATCCAAAGGATTCGCTGTCTTCGTTCCAAGAAAACTTGAGGTCTCCCTTGGGGAATTTTTCGCCCTTGTATTCCTTGCCGGCGTCGGTAATCGACTTTGCCGTCAGCGTATTTATCTTGTTCCCGTTCTTGTGGATGGCGTAACCGAATGTCTTACCGTCAGGCGTGATGTTGATGCGGCCTGCGTACAGGGCACCGCTTGCTGCCGGGTTGAAATTTATGGTGCGGTCGACAATCTTCGTGGCCTGCACGGTTTGCCAGGTTTGGTCCATGTAGGCGTAGCCTTTTACGTCCAGGGTGTCTTCGTTGTAGGCTATCTTGCCGGTAAAACGCCCGTAGGGAATGTGGACATATTGCCCGAACCGCTCTTTGCCGATTTTCCAGACTCCATCCCCGATAACCATGCCGGGTTCTGCGGAGTCGAAGGTGACATCGAGCAGGTATTTGCCGTTCTTGTCGGCACTGAAGAGAACGCGATGGCCTTTGCCCGGCTTGTTCTGCATCAGGTATTCGCCCTTGATGTCGATGGTCGAGGTGGCCTTGTCTTTTTTGAGCCTTTCCGGGGGATACTGCCTGCCGATGGTGTAGGTTTTGCCCTTGAAATTCCAGAAGGTCATGTCGCAGCCGATTTTTCTCCCTGAGCCAGGGACGACCATGAGCGTGTAATTGACGAAAGCGCGGGTCCCGTTGTCAAAGACGAACTGGTAAGACCATGTTTCGTTGAAATCTTCGGTCAGGGTGGGGTGGGGCATGAAATCGTCGGTAGAGGTCGGCCTGGATTGCCCTGCAGGGGCGGTAACGTCCATGGCGAAACACGCCTGGGCAAATACAATAGCCAAGAAAAGCGAAATCCTCTTTCCAAAAAAACTCATCAACTACAAAAATAAAAAAGTGAGCGGACAAAAACATTCCGTTTATCCGCTCACATTGTTATTTATCGTTTTTTTAGAGGCGAAGGTCTTTGCCGTAGCCCATTTTGAGCTCCGTACGGCGACGGACGACCATCTCGTTAAATAGGTCTGTCAGGCTGTCCTCTATGGTAATCATGGGTTTCCAACCGATGCTCGAAATTTTTGTCGGGTCGCCAATCAAGAGCGGAATGTCGTTGGTGCGCTCGAAAATCGGGTCGAACCGGAAATCGACGCTGACACCGGCGATGTCTACCAGCATTTCGACGAGTTCACGGAACGTGTACGATTTTCCACAGCAAATGTTGTACACTTCCCCGGAGGGGGCGGTGTCCAGGATTTGGATCATTCCGCGGGCAACATCGCGTACGTCGACCACGTCGCGGCTGATGTCGAGGCTGCCACTGTACACGACCGGCTCGGCTCCGTAATACTTGATTTTTACGAGCTGGTAGGTAATGGAGGGAATGGCAAAACGGCGGCTATGGTGCGGCCCTGTGAAGTGGAACGGACGCACGAATACGATGTGGAGCCCGTGGGCGTTGCGGAACTGGTTCCCAAGCAGTTCCATGCAGGCCTTGGATGTCGCATAAGGCGTAAGCGGGTTGGGAAGGTCGGTCTCTTTATGCAGATAAGTTAACTGCTGGTCTGTCCGGCCATAAATTTCGCTACTGCTCAAGAGCATGATTTTTGCTCTGGGGACGATTTGGCGAGCGGCTTCCAAGAGCGTCTGCGTGCCGAGCAGGTTGATGTTTAATGTTTCGTAAGGCTTCTTGTAGCTGAGCCCTACCGAGGACTGGCTTGCCAGATGGTAGATGTGCGTGGGCTGTACTGCCTGCATCATCTCGAGAACTTCTTTGAAGTTGAGTAGATTGCCCGTAAGGTATTCCACTCCGTCGACTTTTTGCCAAGGTTGCGGCTGTTCGTCGCTAAAGCTAAAAAGTTCGCATGTTCCGTTTAGGCTGGACAATATGTGGAAGCCGAGGGCTCCTGTTCCGCCTGTGACTAAAATACTCATACACTGCAACTCCCCTGGATTGCTTTCCAGGATTTTTCGACAATCGCTTTGTCGATGTTGACCACCTTTTCGACGGTCCCAATTTTTGTGGGTAAAATATAAACTCGTTTGCCCTTGGAGGCTTTTTTGTCGATGGACATGGCTTCCCATGCGGCTTCGGTATCGATAGCGAATTGTTTCGGGAATCCAAGAGCGTCCAAAAGGGCATTTTGCCTTGCTTCGGCGGCGCCATCCAGCTTGCCCAGCAATACGGCGGCCCTTGCCGCGACGCGCATGCCGAGGCTGACGGCGATGCCGTGGCTGAACTTTTCGTAGTGGGTCAGTTTTTCGATAGCGTGGCCGAAGGTGTGGCCGTAATTCAGGATGGCTCTCAGCCCGTTTTCCTTTTCGTCGATGCCGACGACTTCTGCCTTGATTTGGCAACTGCGGAAAATCAGGTGTTTGAGCGTTTCGAAATCGTGAGCCTTTATCTGGTCTACGTTATTTTCCATGTAGGCAAAGAAATCTTCGTCGTAAATCACGCCGTATTTGACGATTTCGGCAAGGCCTGCCAAATATTCGTTTTCGGGCAGCGTGCTCAAGACGGCAATATCGCAGACAACGGCTTTGGGCTGGTAGAATGCCCCGATCATGTTCTTGCCTTCGGGGTGGTTCACGGCGACTTTACCGCCCACGGAACTGTCGACCATCGAAAGGAGCGTTGTCGGGAATTGGATAAACGGGATGCCGCGCTGGTAGGTAGCTGCACCGAAACCGGCCATGTCGCCCACGACGCCACCGCTCATTTGCAAAAGGCAACTCTTGCGTGTGTAGCCCCTGTGCAGCATAAAACTGAACAGTTGGTTCAGGTTGTGCAAAGTCTTGTTGCGCTCGCCGGCCTGGAACTTGAAAATGGGGCAGTGTCTGGCTTGCCCGCGCAGTTCGGCGAGCTTCTGGTGCTGGGCCTTCGCGATAGAAGTGTCCGTGCAGATGAGGAATTCGTATTCGTCCGAAAGGTGGAGGCCTTCGAGCATGGCACCTGCTGCGGGGATGATGTTCCTGCCGATAAAGATGGGGTAGCGCCCGCCTTCGCTGGGGTAGACATCCAGTGCGTGGTTTTCCCAGAAGCGCAGCATGTGCAGGATATGCTCGATGACAAGCCCTTCACTGCTTTCGTTGGAACTTTCAACGCTGAAGTCGGCACAGGCGTAGTTCTTTTCCCTTTCCTTGAGCATCACCTTGATTTTTGCAAGGCGTTCCTCGTCGCCCAGGTTCGCGAGCAGCGGGCGGGTGTTCTTGCGTCCGATGCGCTCCGAAAGGACTTCGGGTTTGGCCCACAGGCGAATGATTGTGCCGTTTTCGCGGATAATCTTGAGGTTTTCAGGTTGTGTGAGCGCCCCGCCACCAAGGGATATTACGTGCGGATTGTTGCTTTCGACAATCTCGGCGATAACATCGTGCTCCAGTTTGCGGAATGCGGCTTCGCCGTCCTGTTCAAAAATTTCGTTGATGGACTTTCCTGCGCGTTCCACAATGACGTTGTCCGTGTCGATAAACGGGCGACCCAGACGTTCGGCCAGGGATCGGCCGGTACGGCTCTTGCCGCTGGCCATGAATCCGGTGAAGAATAAATGCTTTTTCATCTTAATCCTGTAATCCCTTGCGCATGATGTTCACGAGGAAACTTGTTGTTTGGTTTGCGGTCTCTGCGGGAAACCACTTTTTGAAACTTTCGAGGCCCTGGTGGACCAGCATGCCCTCGCCGGTGACAACCTTGCATCCCTTGGCTTCGGCCATTTGCAAAAGTTTTGTACGCGGAGGCGTGTAGACGATGTCGCAGACCACTTGGCTACTGTGCAGGCATTCTGCCGGGAGCGGGCTTTCGTCGATGTTGGGGCTCATGCCCACCGATGTCGCGTTGATAATGATCTTGTTGTTGGCAGACACGTCGGCAAATTCGGAGAAGGTGACCACTTGGACTCCATCGCCAAGCCCCTTGGCCAGCGCTTGGCCCTTTTCTCTGCTGCGACAGACGATGGTGAGCTTGTTATGCTGTTCTATGAGTGTGTAGGCGATGGCTTTGGCGGCACCGCCGTTCCCGAGCAGGGCGACTGTCGTGTTGCTTGGTTCTACGCCTTGTTCTTCTAAGTTACGAATGCAGCCGTACGGGTCGGTTGTCGTTCCGCAAAGGGTGCCACCGACAATTCCGTCTTTCCAGTAGAGCGTGTTCACGCTGCCCGTGAAGCGGCTAATCGGGGAGAGTTCGTCGACGAGTCGAGGTTCCCCCGTCTCTGCATCGACGAATTGAGTCTTGTACGGTATGGTAACGTTTGCGCCGCGAAACTTCATGGCGCGGAAGCCTTTTATGGCGTCTGCGAAATTTTCTGGTTCGGGGGCGTAGGGTAAATAAGCCGCATTGATGCCGAGAGCGCCAAATAAGGCGTTGTGCATGGCGGGCGATTTGCTGTGAGCGACCGGGTGCCCGAAGATGCAAAGCGTTTCAGTCTTTCCGTTTATGAAAGCCAATATATCCTCACTATGTCTTTCCCACCTGGGGAAAAACTCTAAATAAATCCATTACAAAGATATATTATTCTTGAATGAAGAGGATACCCCTAACCACTAACCACCAACCACTAACCACTATTCATTGACCACTAGCCACAATTTCTATATTTGGGGGCGATGAAATTACCCGTAGTTTGCATTATCGGACGTCCGAACGTAGGGAAGTCCTCCTTGTTTAACCGCATCCTTGGCCGCAGGGCCGCCGTGGTGAGCGACCGCGACGGTGTGACCCGCGACCGCCATTACCAGAATGCGAACTACAAGGGCCATGAGTTTGTCGTCGTGGATACCGGCGGATTCCTGCCGGATGATTCCATCGACGTCCTTGCGGATAGTGTCCGTAAGCAGATTTTTAATGCCGTAAACGAATCGGACCTGGTTCTTTTCATGGTGGATGTCCGCGTGGGCATCACCAAGCTCGACCAGCAGTTCGCCCGCCTTGTCCGCAAGCTCGACAAGAAGGTCATCCTGGTCGCGAACAAGAGCGAAAACCAGCGTGACCGTCAGGAAAGCTATGAATTCTTGAAGCTCGGCTTTGGCCAGCCCCGCACTATCAGTGCGCTGACGGGTTACGCCTGCCTGAGCCTTTTGGACGAGGTCATCGCCGTGCTGCCGACGCCTGTGCTCGGCGAACGCCGCGAAGAACGCCCCATCCGCTTTGCCATCCTTGGCCGCCCGAATGCCGGCAAGAGCACTCTGCTGAATTGCCTCATGCGCGAGGAACGCGCTGTGGTTTCCGATATTCCCGGAACGACCCGCGACTCCATCGATTGCGATTTCGTGGTGGACGGGCAGAAGTTCGTGGTGACCGATACGGCCGGGCTCCGCAAGAAGGCCAAGGTCGAAGACGAGGTGGAAACGTTCAGCAACATGCGCACGCTCGAAAGTATCCGCCGTTCCGACGTGTCTGTGCTGATGGTGGATTGCACCCGTGGCATGGAAATCCAGGATTACCGCATCATTACCGAAATCCGCAAGGCGGGCAAGGGTCTTGTGGTCGTCTTGAACAAGTGGGACATCCTTCCGAACAAGAACGACAAGTCCTTCGACCACATGGTGAAAGATTTCCTTGAACGCGAGCCGATGCTCGAATACGTGCCCATCATTTCGATAAGCGCCAAGGAAGGTCAGCGCGTGAACCGCGTCATTCAGGCCATCCAGACGGTCTATGCCAACTGCCGCCGCGTGCTGGGCCGCGACCGCGTTGCCGAAAGTTTTGCGAATTTCTTGCAGGAAAAGGCTCCCCCGAGCCACAATGCCCGCGTAGTTGCGCTGACCCGCGCCTGCCAGATTATGGTGGAGCCGCCCGTCATCGCTATCGAGACCCGTACCCCGGAACTGGTGGACGAGTCGTACAAGCGTTACTTGCTCAAGAAGTTTTATGAGGAATTCCAGCTGCAGGGCGCTCCCCTCCGCTTGAATTTCGACCAGAAGTTAACCCTCAGAAAGGATGAAGAACTTGCACAGTTTACTGAGTCTTCCAATAGCGTACTTGCTGGGGTCGATCCCCAGCGCGATCTGGATAGCAAAACTCGCAAAAGGCCGCGCGTTCGACATTAGGGACTACGGCTCCAAGAATGCGGGGCTCACTAATACGTTCCGCGTGTTGGGCTGGAAGCCGGCACTTCCTGTGGTGTTCTTGGATTTGGTCAAGGGTTTCCTGGGCCCTTGGATTGCCATGAAGTTGTGCGAAATGCAGGTGGCCGCCGGTGGCGCTGACTATTCGCACTGGGTTCCGCTGGTGGCGGGCATTCTCGTGATTCTCGGGCACAGCTTCACGTGCTTTGCCGGGTTCCGTGGTGGCAAGGGCGTGCTTGCCGCGCTAGGCGTGTTCCTGGCTCTTTGCCCGATCACAGCCCTCACTTGCTTTGGCGTGTGGGTCGTGCTGACGGCCTCGACGAAGTACGTTTCTGTCGGGAGTATCGGTGCTTGTATAGCTCTTGCCGTCATTTCGACGCTCGGCTATTTTGAAATGCCGTTCCCGCCGGAAAAGATTAACGAAGGCCTTTGGATTACGTGCCTTCTTGTGGCCGTTTTCGTGATTGTGAAGCACAAATCCAACATCAAGCGCCTTTTGAACGGCACCGAGAATGGATTTGGCAGCAAAAGGAAAACCCCGAAGGCGTAAATATTGTAGATTGTATAAAAACAGTGATTAGTAAACAGTGGTTAGTAGACAGTAGATTGCCAATTGCGACGAAGTCGCCCTAACCACTAGTCACTAACCACTAACCACTTTTTAGGAACGATATTATGAAAGTAACTGTACTTGGAACTGGTGGATGGGGCCTGACTCTTGGTCAGGTGGTTTATGAGAATAAGTGCGATGTCTCCTTCTGGACGAACTCGCAGGCCGAAGTCGATCTGCTTTCGACGGAGCACCAGTACAAGGACAAACTCCCTGGCGTGATTTTCCCGGCGGATTTCAAGTACACGACCGACATGAACGCGGCTCTTGAAGGCTGCGACATGGTGCTTATCGTGGTGCCGTCCCAGTTCATGGGCGGTGTCGCCAAAAATTTGGGCAAGTGGACCCCGGCCAAGGGCAAGGAGCCCGTGGTCGTGTGCGCGACGAAGGGCATTCTCGAAGGCACGAACCAGCTGATGAGCGAAGTGCTCCTCGAAAACGTGCCTTGGCTTACCGACGACAAGATGGTCGCTTTCAGCGGTCCGTCTCATGCCGAGGAAGTTAGCCGTCATATCCTTACGGCCATCGTGGCGGCAAGCGTGAACGAGGAATCTGCAAAATTCGTGCAGAAGGTGATGAGCTGCTCTTACCTGCGCGTTTATAGTTCTACCGACATCGTGGGTGTGGAACTCTGCGGTTCTGTGAAGAACGTGATTGCGATTGCTTCTGGCGTGCTCTACGGCCTCGAGGCGAGCGGCAAGTACAAGATTGGCGATAATTCCCGTGCCGCTATTTTGACTCGCGGCCAGGCCGAAATGTGCCGTCTGGGCAAAGCGCTCGGTGCAAATCCCGAAACGTTTGCTGGCCTTGCCGGTATGGGCGACCTTATCGTGACCTGCCTTTCGCAGCATAGCCGTAACCGCTACGTGGGCGAACACATCGGCAAGGGCGAAACCATCGAACAAGTTCTCGCTGGCATGAAGATGGTGGCTGAAGGCGTGCCCACCTGCAAGAGCACCAAGGCACTTGCCGACAAGCTCGGTGTCGAGATGCCTATCGTGAATGCCGTCCATGCGCTCCTCTTCGAGGGCAAGAATGTGGACGACGTTATCAAGGCCATGTGGGGCCGCGAACTCAAGGAAGAAGTCTGGGGATAGTGAGAGTGAGTAGGAAGTAGACTGTAGGAAGTAGACAGTAAACTGTCCTACCTCCTACCTCCTACTGCCATCACCACTGCGCCTTGCGATGCTTGGAACAGCAGGGGCAAGTAGCTGAGCAACGTCGATGCGAGAACGATGTCGGCTGGGATGCCGAGCAACCCGGTGTATAGGCTTACCTGCACGTTTTCGCGAATGCCAATTCCGTTGATTGAAATGGGGAGCATGGTAAAGGTCACCATGATGGTGGTGAAAACCGTAATGACAGCGATGTCCACATCGACTCCTACTGCGCGGAAATAGGCATAGTGGATGATGATGGTGACAATTTGAAGCCAAATGGAATCTAACCCCGATAGGAGGAACGCCTTGGGGTATTTCCTGTAGATGGCGAAAGCTTGTTGCAGTTTGAGCAGGAATGGAACCTTGTTTGATACGATTTCGGGTATCTTTATCTTGTCTGAAAACAGGCCACCGAAGATGATTCCTGTGGCAATAATTGCGATAATGCTTACGGTAATCGTGTACGATTTGGGGATGTTGTATTGAATCATCACGAAGGGAAACGCGATGAAAAAGCTAAGGAACATGGCGAGAAGCCCCATGACACGCGAAATGGCTATGGCGGCTACAGAATTTGCCGTGTCCCCGAATTTACGGCCAAAAGCGATTGTTTTGACGGCATCCCCTCCAAAACCGCTAGGAAGAAGGTTGTTGAAAAAGTATCCTAGTGCAATATATGCGTAAAATGTCCGAAATTTGACTTTTTCCCCTTTTTCGAGCAGGAGCCCGCGCCAGCGGTTGGCTTGAATTGCCATTAGAATGACTGTCAAGAATAAAATAAGGAGCAACCAGGGGAGTGTAGTGGCTTTCCAGTGGCTAATGGCGTCAAAAAACGGGATTTTCATGAATATGTAGGTGATTCCACCGACTGTAACAGCAATTTTTACTGCTGTGAACAGCATTTTTACCCATTTTTTTTGGTTGACGTCTTGCATGGACCTAATATAATATATATATTCACAGTTGGGGAGCTCATTAAGGTAAAGGAGCGAATTTATGAGAAAACAAACTGCGATTTTTGCTATAGCTTCTGTTGCAATAGCTGGATTGTTTGGTTGCTCTTCAGAGACGGAAAGTTCTACATCGCCTCTGGCTACAACGGTAAAAACACAACTGCCAGGCGAGGTCCTTTCGGACGATGTTCTTTCGGACGAAGTCCTGTCTGACGAAATTCTTTCGGTAAACAAACTTGAAGCAAAGGCCCATTTGGCTAAGTTTAGGCGTTCTGTGGTTGATTCCAGGCGCTTTAAGGCTTCAACGTCCGAAGAAACCGAAAATGCAACTATTGAAATTGACTCTTCGCTTCAAAATGGAAATTTTGCGGTTGATGCAGATGTGACGGTCGAAGATGATTCGACTTACACGGTTGCTTCTGCTGGTGTCGAAGACGATGCCTTTGCATGGATTATCCAAGTTGAAGAAGGTGCGGTCGTTTACTCCTGGCGCGAAGACGCAGGCAAGGAATGGCACAAGTTCAAAACCGAAAAGTTCTGCAAAAAGAACGGCGTCAACAATGTCCGTGTGGAACGTGCCGAAACGATGGTCGTTGTATTTGTGAACGGTGAAATTGTCGCTGCTTTCGATGATGAAGTCAAGGGCTCCTTCAAGGTTAAAGGTACGCTCACGATTGGTTTCGACACGAAAGAAGAGGGCAAATGCCATTGCGAAAACGGCCACGTGGAACAGATTGGCGTAGAAACCGTTGACGAAATGGATGAAGAACTCGTCATCGATACCACCGACATTGTTGTTGAACCCCAGGTGGTGGATTCCACGGAAAAGCCTGCTGACGAGTGGATCGCAGAATGGAATTTCAATGATTCCGCTGCTGTCGGCTTGGATGCAACCGGTAACGGCCATGATGCTGCCATTGGCGAAGGCTCTGTGCCGTCTGTAGATGGTATTGCCAGCTTTAACGGACGTTCTGGATTTATGGTGGATCTTGCCGAAGATCTCAATATCAATGAGTTTGTCGTTGAAGCCCGTGTGAAGCCGACCCAGTTCGGGACGATGCAGAACATTATCGTTGCCGAGCCTCCTGGAAGGGGCGTCGATGGCTGGCAGCTTCGCATTGACGAAGGTGTCTTGACGGTTCATCTGCGTGATACCGACAAGGATGGCGATGACTGGAGCATTTTCCCGGGCAAGAGAATGGCTCTTGGCGAGTGGAGCGAAATTCGCCTCGAACGCAATGCCGACAGTGTCAAGCTGTTCCAGGATGGCGAACTTACGGTTGCCGTTGCTTATGTGGGTGACTTGACGCAGATGAGCTACGATTGGAGCATCGGTTACGATGGTATGCAGCAGGCCTTCCATAACCGCTATTTCATTGGCGAAATGGATTACGTCCGCTTTGGCAAGTTCACTAGCTTTAGCGCTGGCTCTGTGGCCGCTAGCTCTGAAAGACTGTTGGCGGCTTGGGAATTCAATGAACCCACGTTTGTCGGGCTCGACCGCATGGCGAACAATTCTACGCATTACGTTGTCGGTTCCGCTGGTATTACCGATACTGCCGTTATTCTTGATGGTAATTCCGGCTTGCAGGTTCCGCTTTCTAAGGTGTTCATGCGCAATACCTTTGCCGTTGAAGCTCGCGTAAAGCCGACTCAGTTCGGCGGCATGCAGAATATCGTGGTGGCCGAACCTCCCGGACGCTATGGCGACGGCTGGATTGTCCGCCTGGATTCTGGTGCCTTGACGGTGCATTTCCGTGACGAAGAAGTTGACGATACGACTTGGAACGTCCTGAAGGGTGCAAAGCTTGATCTGGATGAATGGACTACAATCCGTGTCGAACGTACTGCCGATTCGATCAAGGTGTTCCAGGATGGCAATCTCACTGCGAGTGCCGCTGCTGTAGGCGACGTTTCTCAGTTGGGCTATAACATTGGCATCGGATACGATGCGATGAAGCAGGCTATTAACGATCGCTACTTTGTCGGCGAAATCGACTATATCCGCTACTATGGCCTGTAACATCCGGCTAAGCGTTTAAGCTATATTTAAGGGACCTTATCGGTCCCTTTTATTTTTGAGTGATTATGAAAATTGATGTCGGTATAATCAATTATAATGGCGGTGCTGAACTGACAGCATGCGTCAAGAGTCTATTGGTGCAGTCGGAACCTGTACGTGTTTTTGTTTTTGACAATGCTTCAATGGACGATTCCATTCATACTTTAAGGGCCCAGGGACTTGATTGCAAAATAATCGAAAGCGGCAAAAATTTGGGCTATGCGGGCGCCTGTAACGGGCTCCTTGAAAATATGGATGCCGACATTCAGGTGCTTTGCAACATGGATTTGGAATTTGATCCCGCATGGGCTTCGAATTTGCTGAAGTGTTTTGAACGCCACCCAGAAGCGGGCTCTGTTGCAAGCCTTGTCATGGAAAAGAGCGGTGTCGTGAATGCGGTAGGGGTCCAGTTTGGGCCAGACCTTTTTGCGAAAAACGAGGCGAGTGGTTTGAATATCGCCGAAGCGGATGTGCGCGAAAAAGAGGTGTTCGGTTGCTATGGTGCCGTGATGAGTTTCAGGAAAGAGGCTGCCGTGGCTGCGGGCAAGATGGATGCGAGTTTCTTTTTGTTCTTTGAAGAGACGGAATGGTATTTCCGCCATAACCTGGCCGGTTTCAAGACGGTCTTTTGCCCCGATGCGAAAGTCTATCACGAACGTTCCATGACGACGGTGCGCTATTCTCCGCGGAAACTGTTCTATTCGGAACGGAATCGCTTGCGTACGGCAGTTCGCCTGTTGCCTTGGAGTGATGTGTTCAAGTTGCCGTTCCTCGGATTCGTTCGTTACCTAAAAATGGCAAAGGGAGGTGTCCCAGGCCAATCCGGTGACGGGAAAAAACTTTCGAAAGTTTCTATATGCACGGCTCTATTCAAAGCGTGGTTCCAGGCCTTCGTGATGTTGCCAAAGGAATTATTGATTCGCATGAAATACCGTCGTCAATTTGGTAAAGTCAGCGCAGTCGTCAGCAATATACTTAAGACGTATCCCGTTGATAAGTAAGGGGTTAGGCGCAAGGCACGAGCAGTGAGCGATGAGTCTTTGAGAGACTAGAGAATAGAGACTAGGGGCTAGTGAAAAGAATCACGCACTTCGTGCGTCAATATAAGACGGCGAAGCCGTGATATTTCTCCCTAGATACTAGCCTCTAGACCCTAATCACTTCCTACTGTCTATTTCCTACTTCCTCGCGCCTCAAAGCGACCGAAGGTCGCGACCCCATACCTCAAAGGCGCAACGCGCCGACCTCATACCCCCTAGCCCCTAGATTCTAGTCCCTAGCCCCTAACTACTATTTACTAAATTGCAGTCATGCCCTTTGTTCACCTGCAAGTCCATTCTGAATTTTCTGTTTTGCAGTCGTCTGCGCGTCTAGACGACATTCTTGCCGCCGCCGCTGCCGACAATGCACCTGCTGTCGCCCTCACTGACCATGGTGCTATGTTTGGCATCCTGGAAATCCAGACCCGTGGCAAGGACTTGAACAAAAAACGCAAGGAACAGGGGCTCCCGCCGGTAAAGACGATTTACGGTTGCCATGTCTACATTGATTCCTCGAGTGCAAGCCAGAAGGATCCGACGACTTTTGAACGATTGACGCTGCTTGTCGAAAACGAAAAGGGTTATTACAATCTGCTGCGCATCGTGAGCTACCGCTACGAAGAGAGCGAACGTTGGGCGGAAATTCCCTCGGTGCCTTTGGAGGTGGTAAAGCAGTTCAAGGAAGGCTTGATTGCCATTGCTGGCGATTTCTTTAGCCGTTACGGGCAGAACGTGGCTGCGGGCCGCAACGCTATGGCGCGCGAATACATGGATTCCCTGGACAAGATTTTCGACCGCGAACATCTGTATTTGTCTGTATGCGACAACGGGGTTCCCCAGCAAAAGCTGGTTAACGATTTCAATGTGCAACTGGCTCAGGAAATGGGGCGCGAGGTTGTGGCCGTGGCTGATGTCCATTACATCAAGTCCGAAGATGCCATGGCCCACAAGGTGTTGCGTTGCATCTCGCTCAAGTCCACCCTGAACGATTTCACGGATAAGCGTTTTCCCACAGACCAGTTCTATTTCCGCAGCGAAGAGGAAATGGTCAAACTGTTCGGTCACATCCCGGGTGCCATCGAGAATACGGTGAAGATTGCGGAACGTTGCAATTTTACCGTGAAGACGGGTATCGGCGACGAGTTCTGGCCGCGATTCAAGATTCCCGACGAGTTTCTCGCTTCTGAGGAATACCAGACAATCAAGGGGTACATGAAGGCCGAATACGATGCCGAGTACCCGGTCATCCGCGAACGCGAACTGAAGGGCGTCATCAAGGACAAAAAGAAAAAGGTCACGGAGCAATATTGTGCCGAGAAGGGTATTGAACCCGATGCGCTTACCGACGAAGACAAGGCGGAAATTGAACGACTCTCTTCGCCGGAATTTTTCAACGACGACGACAACAAGGCTTGGGACAAGAATACGCATCGTTGGTGTAAACCGGGTGGCGATGCGGATATATATATAACGCACCTTTGTAACGAGCGCCTCAAGTGGCGTTTCCCCGACGAAGATTTCAAGTTCCCCGCGCACGAGACCGATGTGGCCAAGCGCATGTACAAGGAACTGAACTGTATCCGCAACATGAACGTGGCGGGCTACCTCCTGATTGTGTGGGACTTTATCAACTGGTCCCGCGAACATGGAATTCCGGTGGGGCCGGGACGTGGTTCTGCGGCAGGCTCGCTTGTCACTTACATTATCGGCATTACCGACATTGACCCGCTCAAGTTCGATTTGCTCTTTGAACGTTTCTTGAACCCGGAACGCGTGAGCATGCCGGATATCGATACCGACATCGCAGATAGGGACCGTGGCCGCGTCATCCAGTACGTGACGGACAAGTACGGCCGCGATTGCGTGGGCCAGATTATTACTTATGGCATGCTCAAGTCGAAGGCGGTGATTACTGACGTGGCCCGCGTGCTGGGGCTCCCGCCTGCAGAGGCGAAAATCATCACCAAGCTGTTCCCGCAGCGCACGCTGAACTTTAGCCTCAAACAGGCTTGGACCGGCAAAGACAAGAAGGGCAACAATCTCGAAGACGGTTATAGCCCTGAACCTTTGCAGGCGATGATTAACAGCCGTGCGAGCTACCAGAACCTTTGGAATATCGCGCTTACGCTCGAAGATTTGCCGCGCCAGACGGGCGTGCACGCTTGCGGCGTGGTGATTACGCCGACCCCGATTTATAACTTGGCTCCGCTTTACCGAGCCGCTCCCGCTGATACGCCGGTGGTGATGTACGACAAGCATTACGCCGAAGACATCGGGCTTTTGAAAATGGACTTCCTTGGCCTCATCAACTTGTCCATCATCCAGGACACGGTGAACATGGTCAAGAAGAATCGCAAGATTGACCTGGACATGGGCCATATTCCGCTCGATGACAAGAAAACCTTTGACCTGCTCGGCAAGGGCATGACGACTACGGTGTTCCAGTTCGAATCGCCGGGTATGCAGAAGTATCTGCGCGAACTGAAACCGACGCGAATCTTTGACTTGATCGCTATGAACGCCTTGTACCGTCCGGGGCCCATTGAACAGATTCCGCACTTCATTGCGCGTAAGAACGGCAAAGAAGAAATCGACTGTTACCATCCTGACCTGGAACAGGTTTTGGGCGAAACGTACGGCGTGATTGTGTACCAGGAACAGGTGATGAAGCTGGCCCAGATTCTGGGCGGCTACACGCTGGGCGGCGCTGACAATATTCGCCGTATCATGGCCAAAAAGATGCCCGAGAAGATGGCAAAGCTCGAACCGGAATTTTTCGAGAAGTGCCTTGCGAAGGGCTACGACCGTGCCATGATCCAGAAGGTCTGGGATGCGGTGCTCCCGTTCTGCGGTTACGCATTCAACAAGAGCCATGCGGCGGCCTACGCATACGTGGCTTACCAGACGGCTTATTTGAAGGCTAATTACGGCCCCGAATACATGGCCGCTTCGATGACATCGAAGATGGGCAAGACAGAAGACATTGTGACCATCATCCAGGAATGCAAACGCTTGGGAATCGAGGTCGTGTCGCCGAACATCAACTCCTCGTACGGCGTGTTCACGGCGAACGAGGATGGACGGATTTTGTACGGGCTTGCCGGTATCCGTAATGTGGGCCTCGCCGTTGTCGAAGACGTGGTGGCCGAGCGCGACCGTCGCGGCAAGTACAAGGATATTTTTGACTTCTGCAAGCGCGTCGTGGAATACCAGGGCATGCAGAAGGAAAAACGTCCACCGCTCAACAAGAAGGTGATGGAATGCCTTATCATGGCGGGCGCCTTGGACGATTTGCCGGGGAGCCGCGCCGTGCAGTTTGCGACTGTGGACCGTGCGCTCGAAGTGGCTGCCCACTGCCAAGAAGACAAGGCCAAGGGGCAGGTTTCGCTGTTCGACTTGGGCGGCCCCGAGACTATCCAGAATATGGCGGAGACGCTCGAAGAAGCGGAAGAATGGACTGCGATGGAAATGCTCAACAAGGAACGCGATGTGCTGGGCCTGTTCCTTTCGGGGCACCCGCTCGACGAGTTCCGCCCGGAGCTTTCCGGCTTTACCACGTGTAGCCTTGCCGAGGATGAACTGAAAAAGAAAATTGGCCACGGTGTTTGCGTTGGCGGTGTCGTCACGATGATGCGCTCTATCGAAACAAAGAAGGGCGATACCATCGGTGTCGGCAAAATCCAGGATTTCCACGGCGACATCGAACTGTTCTTCAAGAAGGACATTTGGCAAGACCTCCGCGACAGCGTCTCGGAAGACGACCGCGTGCTTGTCCAGGGCCAGCTGGAGCAGAAGCGGGACCGCGAAAAGAACCTCACCGATGAATTCCAGGTGATTGTCGACAAGGTGGTGCAGCTCGACCGCGTCCGCGAAAGCATGGTGAAGTACGTGCATATAACGCTCTATTCCATGATGCTTACGGATGATTTCCTTGCGAAAATGGAAGAAGGCCTTGCGCGCTTCGAACCGTTTGTCGAAGGGACCGGCTGCGAAATCGTTTGCCATATCGAAACGGAATCGCGCTATGAACACGCCCTGACGCTGAAAAAGTCCAAGGTGGAATACAGCCCAGAATTGCTGAAGTGGCTCAAGCAAGATTTGGGCGTCGTCAAGTTCTGGGTTTCGAACAAGGTCCGGTAGGTTTTATGGATGCCCCCGGTGGAAAGCCTTTTGTCCTTTTTTGTGCGGGCGAGGATTCCGGGGATATCCTGGGAGAATCGTTTGTCCGTGAGGCTGTAGAGGCCGACTGGGGCGCTTTTGGAGCGGGCGGCCGCCGCATGGAAAGTGCAGGGCTTAATCCGCTCGTCAATTTTGAACACCTCCCTGTATCTGGTTTTGGCGACGTATTGGCAAGTTGCGGAACTTTGCGCAAGGATTTCGAAGTGCTCCGCTCTGCCCTTTGCAGTCCGCAATGCCTTGCGTTTGTGGCTATTGATTATCCCGGATTCAACATGAAACTGGTGCGCCTAGCAAAACGACTGGGGAAGCCCATGCTGTATGTCGCGCCGCCGCAAATTTGGGCCTGGAAACCTGGTCGGGCGAAACAACTCCGTGGGATTCCTCTGGCTGTCTTTTTTGATTTCGAGGTCGATGCCTACCGCAAGCATGGCTGTGAGGCTCGGCTGATGCGGCATCCCTTGGCTCTTGCACCGCAACTTGCAAGGCAACCGGCTAACAGTGCGGGCGAAGTGCTCCTTTTGCCGGGGAGCCGTCTTGCTCAGGCAAGGCGGAATATCCGCACTTTCCTGAAACCGGCTTTAGACTCGGCGTATCATATAGGCGGGGGTAAAAGCGTGACGATTCTTGCCGCGAGGGAATCGCTGTGTCGCCCGTTTACAGAAATAGTCGACAATCTTGCCCTAAAAAAAACGCCGTGTGAAGTGAAAATAGAAGTGATTCCCGCCAGTACGGAGGAACGGCTCGAGCGGTATTCGCGGGCTTCGCTCGCCTTGGTTTGCCCTGGAACGGCTACGCTTGAGGTGGCTTTGGCGGCGACTCCGATGGTCATTTGCACGAAGCCAGATTTGTTGACCTATGCGCTTGGGAAGATACTCGTCCGTTCCAAAAACTTTGGCCTCCCGAACCTGATTGCTGGAGAGCCTTTTTACGAAGAATTTATTGCACCGCCTTTTGCGAATTCAAACGATGTGGCAAAGCGCGTCCTAGACGCATGCCAAAAGGCTGTATTACAACCATTAGACGTTGTTATACGGACGATAAGGTCGAAACTTTCTGGGGGCATCGCTGCCCGCGAGTTAATGCTTGAATTTCTTGGACAGTTCGTCGAGGGAAAGTCGCATTAACGTCGGTGTGCCGTAGGGCGATTTGAGCGGGTCGTCCATTGTCATGAGCTGGCTTACGAGCATCGCCATTTCTTCGGGCTTGAGCTTGTCGCCTGCTTGGTAAGCGTTCGTCTTGGCCCAAGACTTCGCGATGGTGTCCTGAATTTTGACCATGTCGTTGCGGTCCCCGCCGCTGACACTATCCAAAAATTCGTGGACGGCCTTGGTTGCCCTAGAAAGCGATAGCGCACTCGGGATGGCGCGGATTTGGAATGTGTCGCCACCGAAATGCTCGATGTAGAACCCAAGGTGCTTGAGGTCTGCCTCTACGGAATGGAAAAGTTCCTGCTCCAATTTCGAGAACTCGATGAGTTCGGGGAACAGGAGCTCCTGGCTTTCCAGTGCCGCTCCCGAAGCAAGAGTCTCCAGTGCTTGCTCGTAGAGAATGCGTGAATGCGCTGCATGCTGATCGATGATGAGCAGGCCTTCGGCATCTTCGCCTGCGATGTAGGTGTTTGCCACCTGGAAAAATGTGGGCGGCGCCCAGGGCTGTTCTTGTTGGGGTACTGCGGTTTGTACAGCCTGCTGCCCTGGTTCCAGCGAGATGATTTTCCCGAGTTCCGGCTGCGAGAAAAGGTCTTGTACGGTGTCATCTTCTGCGGTGTATTTGGGCGGCTTGCGTTCGGCGAGTTTGAAGCTGTCTTGCGAGGGCATCTTCTGGCTCATGAAGCCAACGTCGGTGTGAAAACTTTCTGGGGAAGCCCCGGTAGAGTGATTGGTGAAGGTCTCGTATTTTTCGTCGGACAGGTCGATGATGGGGGAGGATGCCTCCATGGCGGCCTTGAATGTTTCGCGGATGGCATGCGTCACGACGAGGAATACCAGGTTCTGGTTGGCGAACCGGATCTCGCGCTTGGCCGGGTGGACGTTCACGTCGAATTCCATGTCGGGCATGTCGAGGAACAGCACCGTGACCGGCTTGCATTGCGCTCCGTAGGGCTCGTATGCCTGCGAGACGGCTTTGCCAATCAGCTTGCTTTCGAAGGGGCGGTTCCGCATGAACAGGAACTGGTGGTGGCGCTTGCCGTTAGTCTCGGTGACAGGGGAGATATAACCGGAAACGTGGATCTGCGCTTCGGTGTAGTCGACAGGCAAGAGGTTTTTGGCAACGCCCGAACCGATGGCTTCGGCGAGGCGGTTCTTGAGTTCTCCCGGGACTCCGATGAATACGGACTTGTCTCCTACCTTGTAGTCAAAGCGGATTTCGGGGTGCGCGACGGCTGCTCGGATGACCACGTCCAAGACGCGGGTCCCTTCGGAGGTGTCGCTGCCGAGGAATGTCCTGCGGACAGGCGTGTTGAAGAATAGGTCTTCGATGAGGAACGTCGTCCCCCGGCTTGCCTGGATGTCTTGCTTTTCGACGACTTCTCCGCCTTTCAATATGATTCTGCCGCTTTCGCCATCGTCGGTGGCGCTGGTAATCGTCATTTTGGATATGGCGGCAATCGATGCCACGGCTTCGCCACGGAAACCGTTCGTGTGCAGGTGGAAAAGGTCGTCTGCACTATGCAGTTTGGATGTCGTGTGGCGGAGGTAGCAAATGTCGAGGTCGGCTTGTCCCATGCCTTTCCCGTTGTCCGAAACGAGAATTTTTGCCTTCCCGCCCTGCTCAATCTGGACTTGAATACGGGTCGCTCCCGCATCTATGGCGTTTTCAATAAGTTCCTTTACGGCGGATGCAGGGCGCTCAATAACCTCTCCGGCGGCAATTTTATTGATGATTTCGTCGGGTAATTGGTGTATTTCGGCCATTTTCATGACAAAAATATAGACAAAATCGGTTGTTTCTACAAAGTTTTGCTACATTTTGCCAAACAAAAGTTCTAGGTACGAGGTACAATTATGGTATCCAATCTGTTTCTTCAATTGATTCACATTGAACTTCTCCTTTCCTATTCCGTCAAGGAAATTCTGACGTTGGTGAAGAGAGATCCTCGCTTTAATGTGAAACTTCTGAACGATCTCTACTTTGGAGATTCCGTTATCGATGAAGAAACCCACCGTTTCATCGCGAACAATGTCGTTTCGTGGTTGTATGAGCGAGGGGAGAATCCGGATGAGTTCATCGAACGCATCGTCAAGCGTTGTTCGGATTTCGAGGCAATCCCGTCTCGGTGCGTCCTGCGTACCTACCTGCCTTATATTTCATCCTTCTATTCTTGCAAGGATGTCCGCGAACTCTGCCTGGAAATCATACCGAAACGTTACCAATTTCTTAAACAGGCGGCCGTACTACGTAACGAGGTCGTGGCTGAAAATCGCGAGATGCTTTTCACTTATAAGTTCGATACTCCGAGTGCTCTGGTGTCCAACCCGATGCGCTGGATTATCGGTATGTTCCGCGTCGGCCCGCTTCTTTTGGGGACTCCGACCTACGAACACATGAACTTCCTCGCCTCGCAGACCTCGTTTATCGAAGCCATGGAAAACCGCCTGCCTGTTGAAATGAGGGATGGTGATGTCTATGTCAACGGCGAAGTCGTCGGCAAAAGCACCCTCTTTGGTGAGTGCGTGAAAAAGTGCGGCATCAAGTGGGAAGATGAAAGAGAATTGGAAATCGGTTGCGTACTGGCAACCAAGGATGTCATTGACCCGAAAACGAAAACGGTCCTTGCCAAGGAAGGCTGCTTCTACGGTGCTCCGGCAAACATCCTCGATGTGAAGTTCAAGGCGAATATCAGTTGTGTCGAACCGTTCATCAAGTTGATGAACTCTGTCGTCAAGCAGGAGTTCGAGGCTTGGCAGCCCATCCAGAAGGCGCAGGAACAGCTCCTCGACGCCATGAACGATTCCGTGACCATTGTTTATTACAAGAGCGATGATTCCATCTCTGTGAACAGCAAGCACCTCATGCGCAACGTTCCGGCTCGAATCCTTCGCAACCTGCTTCGCGAATACACTGCGACCGGTCGTGAAGAATACGAGAACCGCGAATTCAAGCGCGACTCGGCTATCTGCATGGATCCGCTCCGCCCGAATTTCGAAAGCCGCTTGAACCGCGTCATTGCCCACATTAACGGCACCGACGACAAGGACGGCAAGGAAAACGAAGGCGTGAAGAAGTACTTCGAAATCGAACGTCACCGCCGCGGCGGCTTCCGTTTTGTTCCGAAATGCAAGATTGTTTTCCGTGAAGAATAGTGAAAAAAAACGAACTTTGAAAACAAAAATTGACGTATTTAAAATCGTTGTTTCAAATAAGTAAAATAAAATATCCGTCAATTTGTTTTTTGGCTATATTCTAGGTCGTGAGCAGGTGAAAGGTAAATCCTTATACAACTTTATCGTTGCTCCCCTCCTGATAAGTTCAAGGTTCTGTAATCTCTCATATTTTCTCCTTCTTAGGAAAGGGCTCTCGCAAGAGGGCCCTTTCTTTTAGTTCTTCTTTTGTATGTAGTTTCGCGCGATGCCGCAAATGCCTGCAAACAAAAAGCTCCGCGCATAGCGCGGAGCCTTTAAACACTCTAGCCTCTAGATCCTAGATTCTAGCCCCTTATCTCCTTCTCTCCGCCATCTCTTTCTTCAAGATGTCCATGACAGCGCCGAGGTCTGCCGGAGCCTTGAACACGGGGTTCGCGAACTTGGAGCAGATGTTCTCGAGCTTCTTTTCGTGGTAGCCAACCTTGAATTCGGTGAACTTGAGGCCGTGTGCCGTGCTGATGACGACCACGTTTTCTTCCTTGTCGATCTTGCCTGCGGCAACGAGCTTTTCGAGGGCGCCGAGAGCGACACCCGTATGCGGGCAGCAGTAGAGGCCGATGCGGTCGCCGCGGTGGGCGGCGTTGGCGAGTTCTTCTTCGGAGACGCTCACGACCATGCCGTTCGTCTTCTGGATGGCGCGTACTGCCTTCGGGTAGCTGACCGGGTTACCGATCTGGATGGCAGAAGCGAGAGTCTTCTTCGCCTGCACCGGGACGAGCTTGTCGAAGCCGCGTTCGTAGGCCTGGAAGAACGGGTTCGCGTTCTCGGCCTGGGCGACGATGATGCGCGGGATGCGGTCGATAAGGCCCATGGCCTTGCAGTCTTCGAAACCCTTGGCCAAAGCACTGACGTTACCGAGGTTGCCGCCCGGGATAATCACGGTGTCGGGAACCTTCCAGCCCAATTCCTGGCAGATTTCCGGAGAAATCGTCTTCTGGCCTTCTACGCGGAGGCTGTTCATGGAGTTGGCGAGGTAGATGCGGTTGTCGGCGGTGACCTGCTGAACAATCTTCATGCAACCGTCAAAGTCGGTGTCGAGGGCGAGCACGATGCTGCCGTTGGAAATCGGCTGGATCAGCTGGGCAACGCTCGTCTTGCCGGCGGGCAAAAAGACGATGCTCGGGATGCCGGCCTTGGCGCAGTAGGCGCTCAAAGCGGCGGAGGTGTCGCCGGTAGAGGCGCAGGCCACGGCGTCAATTTCGTGAATCCTCTTCTTGATGATATGGTTCACCTGGCTCACGAGAACCGTCATGCCGAGGTCCTTGAAGCTACCCGTGTGGGAGTTGCCGCAAAGCTTGACCTTGAGGCTCTTGATGCCCATTTCCTTGGCGAGCGGGGCGGCGTCAAAGAGCGGGCTCCAGCCTTCGCGCATCGTCACGATGTCTTCGATGGGCATGTCGGGGAGCACCATTTCGCGCTTGCTCCAGATACCGCTCATGTCGGCGGGTTCGAAGCTCATGCGGCGTTCGGCGAAGAGTTTCTTCCATTCGTCGGGGCTCTTGCTGGCGAGTGCTGCACGGTCGTGTTCGACTTCGAGCAGGCTGCCGTCCACCTTGCTGCGGTAAATGACGTCGGTCAGCGGGTAGGTATCGTCCCCGTTGATGTTCCTAAAATGCGCGTTAAATTGGGCCATAGTTTCCTCTTGATTTTTACGAGGGTAAAGATAGTATTTTAGGGGCTAGAGACTAGGGGCTAGAGGCTAGTTTTTAGAGCCTATGCCGGGGTATTTGTCGTGTCTGCTGGTGTGCTGGTGGAGTCTGCCGGAGCCGCTGTGCTGTCCGCCGGTGTTTTTGTGCTGTCGGCCTGGACTTCGGCGGCTTTGCAGTCCTTGATGGCCTTGTCGACTTCTTCGCGGATGGAGTCCAGCTTTGTCTGGTAACGCGGGTTTACGGTCGTGTCACCGTCGCAAATCTGGGTCATCGCGTATTTCCCCTCGTTGTTGTACGGGAACGAACGTTTTACACAGTTTCGCAGGTTGCTGGTAAGGGTTTCACCTGCTGCCACAAGGCTGTCCAGTTTCTCTTCCTTGCTGCGCAGAATCACTCTGTTCTTGGATATGAAATCTGTTTTTTGACAAAGCGGAGAGGGCGCCGCTGAACTGCTGGATGCCTCGCTGGAACTGCTATTGAATAAACTGTCGTACTCGTCGTTTGTATAAACTAACCCGTCCTTTGTCTTTAAATTTATATAACTATTGCCGTTGGAACACTCATATGTATATTCGTAATCTGGCCAGTAGTTCACACAGGAATAACCAATTCCGTAAAGGGGAGCAAAGGCAACATCTGTGCAATAGTCCAGAGTGTCTTCGATTTGAATCAGTTCTTCGATTGACAGTGTTGTGTTGGATTGCAACTTGGTTTCTTGGGAGGAGCACAAGATGTCTGTGGACTTGGGCTTGTCCACGCAATGGGTGCCGAGAAATCTTTGTTCTCTCGTACAGGTTACGCTTGTGTCGCTGGCGAGCTTGAATTGCTCGCCGCTGCTGCTGGAAACGTCCCCAGTCGGAGCCGAGGATGACGATTCGGGAGAACTGCTAGATATCCCTTTGGCAGGGTCGGAACCGTTTGTGCTGCTCGATTGTAGCAGGGCGTCTCTGGAACTGCTTGATTCCGAGGCGGGTTCGTTGATGTTGATGGGTTGCGTGTTGTCTTCGCCGCAGCTGGCCCAGAAGAATCCCGTGATAATCAAAATGGATTTTCTTAAGAAAGATCTGAATTTCATGGCGGCCTCGGGATGTTGTTGATTGTCTATGGTTAATATATGTTTTTGTGTTTTGAATGATTTTTATTGATAAATCTTTCGGTTGATTTTTTGTCTATGGACGGCCTGCCTCGGTATGGCTCCATTTTTTGGATGCTATTTGGGTTAGAATAGGGGGGATTTTCTATATTATAGCTCGAAAAAAGTTCAACACGATTCGGAGAACTGTGTGAAGAAAAAATTTGTTTTATTGTCTTTTTTGCTCATAGGTGCTTTGGCCCTTTCTGCTTGCCTATTCGATTCCGATGAGGATGGTCTCGGTAACTGGCTTTCGGACCAAGGGCTGCCGAATAGCTACAAGGTTCAGACGGTAAGCATCAATGGTCTTGTCCCGTCGGAGGTGGGGGCCTATAGGGATTCTACTCCGCTTATCATGAATAGCCGTATTGCCTTTGGTAATTCTGCCAACATGTCGCATGAGATGGCTCTTGAATTCCTTTATGTGGCAGATACCTCTTTTTTGAACCGCTTCAAAAATGCCGACACGATTGGCGCATATATTTCTTTCAATATGTACGCCCCGTTCTATAAGGATAAGAACATCCCTGTTGAACGTTTGCCTATTAAGGAAAAACTGAAGGTCCAAGTTAGCTGGACGCTCCGTAAAGGCAAAAGCAAGGCTTTTGTGGATAGTCTTGCTTCTGTTTCTGATTCTGCATGGCAGAGAGGAATGCAAAACTGGGAGCCGGATCTCGTCGTCGACACGACCTATTCCATCAAGGTGAAGAAGGCGGACACGTTGGTCTATTTTGATATGCCGGAAGCCTTCTTGGATAGTATCAAGACTTGCGATAAGGCTTGCCACCTGGAAGTGCGTTTCGCTGCTCCTGAGACCGAAAATTTGTATCGCTTCTATGCAAAAGAAAATAAGAAAGACCCCGTGTTCCGTATGAGGGCGGTGAAAGAGGGCGATACCCTTAATTATTTCAAGCAGTATCCTCCCTGCCGTATGGCGAACGTCGTTATCAGTAACGATTGCTCGGATTGTCTTGTCTTGCATGGTGGTGTCAAGGATTCGATTGTCTTTGAGTATCCTGCAGAACCGGTTCTTAATGCTTTGGCTGAATTTTATGGGGACGAGTTCCCGTATAAGGAAGGAGATGGCTACGATGTACGCCAGGCGGTCGTCCTTGCGCAGTTGACTTTTGCTCGCGACGATTCCGAGAGCGAGAATTATCTTGGTTTGCCGATTTTGGTTGCGGCCAGTTCCTTTGCCGATAGTGCTTCGGGTAAGGAATATCGCATCTCGGAACCTTATACCCGATTTGACAAGAAATATGTCGTAGCGAACGGCCACCAGAACATTGTGTTTTATGGTGGGGATTCTCTGACGCTCCAGGTTACGCAGGGCTTGCGTAATTTCCTCAATCGTGCAAGCAATGGTGCAAAACTGAAGTTCATGATAAATCTGTCCTACCCACAATTGCTAGATAATGATTCCTCTTTCCAGACAAGGATTGTCGAAGAAGAATTGATCAAGAAGAGAGTCTTTAATGGGGACACGATTGAAATGAAATATGCTAAAGGCGATACCGTTTATAAGTTCCTCAGCTATTACGATTACGCCCGCTATGATTTCTCCACCATGATGCAGAAACCGGCGACACTCAAGTTGTGGCTTGCCACCAAGCGTGGAGGTGATGATGAATAGGCTGTTGTGTCTTATCCTTTTTGCTGCATGCTTTGCCTCGGCTTCTATATTGGGTATAGAAGCTCTTGGGGAAGAAAATTCACTTGGTGGAATGGCGAATACTGCGGGTCGTGGCTTTGCGGGTGGTGCTAAGACAGGTGATGCCGAAGGCGTGTCCGTCGTGAACCCGGCGCGTATGGCTTTTGATACTAAGGTCGTGTTCAACTTGAATTTCTTCATTGACATGACGACTGCGGAAAACGATAATTCCACGTATTCTACGACGAATATCTCTTTGCCGTCGTTCAATTTCTCGTTCCCGATGGGGTCGTTCGGTGCAATGGGACTTTCCCTTTGGCAGCACTATGCATCCAATATGGACGAGGATATTCAAGATTCCGCGTTGAAAATGGATGCAGAGGTCAAGTACCAGGGCAGTGTCTACGAAATCGTCCCGGCTTATGCGGTGCGCCTGCCGTTCTTCCGCATGATGTCGTTGGGTGCATCGGCTCATTTTGTGATGGGCAATGTGGAACGCAGCTTGACTTTGGGCCCGGATAAAAGTGAAGTCAGTGAACGCGATTATTGGGCGACAAATGAATCCAAGGTGAACGACTTTGTAAGTGGAACCTGGGAAATCAAGAACCATCCGGCCTACTATACGTTGTCTACGCAGTTCCGTGGTCGCCAGTCGTCGTACTACTTCTCTTATACGACTCCGTATACGTTGCAGAACGATTTGACCTACAATTTGCGTTTTAGCCAACTGGATACTTTGATTCCTACTCGCAGTAGTCGCGAAATCGAGATTCCGGCCCTTTTGGCAACGGGCGTGAACTATCGCCTGTACAAACGCCATAACGTGATGATGGATTTGCAATGGCGCGCTTGGGACAGCGATGTCGAAAATATCGCAGGTGGCTGGGAAATGTCCAAGGTGACCGAAACACAGAACGATTTCATGGTTTCTCTGGGTTATCAGCGTGATGGCAGCCCGTTGTTCTATGATTCGTATTTGGAAAGGACGACATTCCGTTTTGGCGGCTGGATGAAAAGCTGGTACGTGAAGGATGTCTATGAATATGGTGGCTCTATCGGAGCCGGGCTCCCCATGGGTAAAAAGGGAACAACAATTGATTTGGCCTTGCAAGGGGGAAAACGCACTACAGGTGGGCATGGAGACTGGGAAGAATTGTTCTTCGGAATTCGTGTTGGCCTGATGGGCGTTGGCACTTGGGGACAGTCCCGCGCAAGGTAACCGCGAATCTGGATGATTTAAAGAGAAGGAGGTTCGAAAATGGCTGTTAAGAAGAATGCTAAGGATACGAAAACAGAGACAAAGAGTGTGAAAAAGGTTGCTGCCAAGCCGGCTGCTAAACCTGCGCCGAAGCCGGCGGCCAAGCCCGCCGCCAAGCCTGCTGTGAAGGCTCCTGCGAAGGCCGCTGCTAAACCTGTTGCCAAGGCTCCCGCCAAGGTTGCCGCTAAGGCTCCTGCCAAACCTGCGACGAAACCCGTTGCAAAGGCCGTTGTTGCCAAACCGGCCGCCAAGCCGGCTGCTAAACCTGCACCGAAGCCTGTTGCCAAGCCCGCCGCAAAGCCTGCTGCCAAGGTTGCAGTCAAGGCTCCCGCCAAGCCAGCAGTGAAACCTGTTGCAAAGGCTGTTGTTGCCAAACCGGCCGCCAAGCCGGTTGTTAAACCCGCACCGAAGCCTGTTGCGAAGCCCGTCGCTAAACCTGTAACAAAACCTGCAGCAAAGACTCCGGCTGCCAAGCTGGATCAGCCCTTCGACGCCGAATACCTTGTGCTCATGCAGAAAGATCCGAACTGGCTGCATGCCTTCTGGGAAGTTTCTGAAGAGAGAGTGAAACGCTCCAAGAATGGCAAGGGCAAGCTTGTGTTGCGCTTGTTCGACATCACGGACGACTTGACCGTACAGCGTAGCAAAAAGCGCAAGTTCCACGATGTGGAAGTCCCTGCCGACGCTCGCAGCTGGTATGTCGAGAATCCTGTCGGTAATAGCTGCATGGCTGTCCTCGGTTCCGTTGACGGGAATCAGTTCATGCCGATTCTTGAATCGTCCCCGGTGCTCACGTTCGACAAGAATGCTACAGTCCCGTCTTTCGACGACGAATTTGTCCGCGCTTCCTTGGGTGGCAGCGTGCAAGGGAACTTCATGAGTTCAGGCTTCTCCAGCACGACGGCCGAATCCTGGCTCAACAGCCTGCGTTTGGGCAGTTCCTCCGAATCCATGTTCTCCGGCGCACTTTCCAGTGCGGCGCTCAAGAGCAACGAAATTGCCGCTCCGAAGGATTCTGTCAACTATGGCAAGGATTTCTTCTTGTGGGTCAAGACGCGCTTGATTGTGTACGGCGGAACCCGTCCCGATGCCCATTTGCAGGTGCGCGGTGAACCGTTCCCGTTGAACCCGGATGGCACGTTCAGCTTCGAAGAAGATCTCCCGGATTCCACGAAGATTATCCCCGTGTTCGCCACCGACAAGGATGGCGATTTCCCGACGACAATCGTTCCTATCGTTGTCAAGCGCACGGAATAATTCAGTTTTTCGGGTGTTGTTAGCTTGTCTGCACCAGGCCAAATCCTTTTTCTGTTGCATGCGCACTTGCCTTTTGTGCGTCATCCAGAATGTGAACGCTTTTTTGAGGAAAACTGGCTTTTTGAGGCGGTTACGGAATCGTACCTGCCTCTGGTGCAGTCCATGCGGCGCCTGCTCGAAAAGGGCGTGCCGGGCAAACTCAATTTGAGCGTGTCCCCGCCGCTGATCGAGATGCTCCGCGACGAGAGCCTGATTTCAAAGATATCCGGCCATCTGCAGCGCCAACTTGAACTTGCCGAAAAAGAGGTCGCCCGTTTCAAGGACGGCCCTCAGGCGCATCTTGCCCGTTTTTACTTGGACCGTCAGCGTGCGCTGATTGATACGTGGGAAAACCGGATTGGCCGGGATTTGTTAAAGGAATTCAAGGCCCTGGAAGTTGCAGGGAAACTGAACTTGCTCACGTGTGTCGGGACGCACCCCTTCTTGCCTGCATACCAGAGCGACCCTGCTTCTATCCGTATGCACCTGGCCGCGACGGTATCTTGTTTTGAGCAGGCATTCGGGCGCAGGCCCAAAGGCGTTTGGCTCCCGGAATGTGGCTATTTCCCTGGGCTGGAACGTTATTTGGCCGAATTTGGCCTGAAGTATTTTTTCCTGGAAACGCACGGAATCCTGTTGGCGTCTCCGCCGCCCAAGTACGGCGTGTTCACGCCGCTCCTTACGCCGTCGGGGCTCTATTGCATGGGCCGCGAGCAGGCCAGTTCCATGGAAGTGTGGAGCCGCCGCACGGGTTATCCGGGGCATCCTGAATACCGTGAATTCTTCAAGGATATCGCAAGGGAGCGCGAACGCTCTTACCTAGGCGAGTATTTCTTCTCGGGCGATACTCCGATCGATTCTGGTTTCAAGTATTACCGTATTACGGGGAGCGAGCAGAAGGAATTCTATCGCCCGTGGAATGCGATGCGCCTTGTTCAAGACCATGCGCGACTGTTCGTGGCGAACAGGGAGGCGACCCTTTCGGATATCATTCCCAAGATGGGCGGAAACAAGGCCGCACTCCTTTGCCCATACGATGCCGAACTTTTTGGGCATTGGTGGTTCGAAGGCCCGCTTTTCTTGGAAGCGTTGTTGGAACGTGCCGCAGCGAGCTCTATCTTGGACTTCACGGGTGCCGACGATGTGATGGTATCCTCTGCCGACCCGGATGCCCATGAACCGGCTTTCTCTTCGTGGGGCGAGGGGGGATTTGCTTCGGTGTGGATCAATCCCGAGACAGAGAAATATTACCCGCTATCGTACCGTATTCGGGCGAGGATAGATTCCCTGAAACGCACGTCTTCTAAGGTGGATGATGCCGAAGTCGCGGCGCTGATGCAGCGCTTTGTCCACCAGATGGAACGCGAACTGATGCTGTTCCAGTCGTCGGACTGGGCGTTCATGATTCACAACCATTCTACAGAAGAGTATGCGAAACACCGGCTGGAATCGCATTACCTGCGGGCCGAATCGCTGTATGGTGAAGCCTGCATGGTGTTAGACGATTTCAAGGATTGCAAGAGCCTTGACCAGTTCGATACTTCTGTCTTGACGAAACTCGAATCCGAAGATTGCATTTTCAAGGATTGTCTCTAGTAGACAATCATGAACTTTTCGGCTTTGCCGCTGTTGCCCGCACGGAACCAGTAGACTCCAGGGGCCATTTTTTCACGGACTTTGTTTTCTTCGATGCAGAGAAGCGTGCCTTGGTATTTTTCGTGCATGACGATGGCTCCACGGCGGTTGCGGATTTCAACGTAGTCCTTGTCTCGCGGGAGCGGCGTAAAGCAGAGAGAGCCTTCGCGCCAGGGGGTAGGGTATGCCCTGAGCTTGCCGTTGGTGTAAAGCGTCTTGACAAAGTCGCTTTCTCCAAGCCTGCTGAAAATCCAGATTGTGGAATCTGCGCTAGACATGGTGCTGTAGATGGAGTCTGCCGTGTTTGTCGATTTGATGGGAACGATGCTTGCTTTGCCTTTGCGGTAGATGGCCGCACTTGCATCCCCTTTGTAGCGGGTGAAGTCAGGATACCCTCCGGCATAGTACGAAAACAGGAACCTTGTAGTATCGGGCTCAAAGGAGGGAACGTTTGCGTAGCGGATAGTTGTCCAGTTGCCCTCGTCGGCGTAGACCCAATCCGTTTTGTTGATTGCGGAACTGCGGCTGCCCGAGAAAGAAAGGCGTACAGCGTAATCATGGAATACGGAGTCGGCATTGAGCTTTTTCTTGCTCAAGTACTTTGCGAGATGGATGTCGAAACTTTGCTCGTGATTTTGCTTGAACCCGTTCCAGATTTCTTTGTCGAATTTTTTCTCGACATTGTTGAAAAGGTAAAGGTAGAGGGTGCTCATTCCGTAAGCGTCTGAATCGGCAAGGGAATTGATGGGGGTGCCTATCTGTTTGAATGTGTTGGCGATATATCCAAAATAGTCGTTTACGTTGGGGTCGCCCAATTCTTCGACCCCTGTGGCCGAGGCTTCGAACCAGAATGTCCAATAATTAAACATGTTCAGGTAGCGGAGTTGGCTTGCATGGTACATCTCGTGGAATGTGGTTATTCGAATGGCCTTGTCCCAGTTCTTGCTGAAATCTTCACCTGTTGTTTGCTGCGTGAGCGGAATGGATGCTTCGATGTAGGTACACTCGGGATTGTTCGCCATGCTTTTTCGGTTACCTATTGAGCTTATGTATTTGAAGTCGTTGTCAATGAATAGCTGGGTCGTGTCTGTCGTTATCTTGTTTTTGGGAAGGGTGAGCCCGAAGCAACCTCCGCAAGTTTGTCCGAGAAATATGGAAGACGCGTCACGGATTAGATCGACGTCAATGATTTCGACGGGATAGAGTCCCTTGTCGACGTCTTCGTTGAAATGGTGTGTCTTTGTCGAGCCAATCGGTTGGCTCATGCCTAGTTCTTTGGTGTGCATCGTGTATGCACGTTCCAGGTTTACAGCTACACTGTCGACGAATGCTTTCTTTGTGGCGTGGGGGCCTTCTAACGTGTAGAATATCTGGAAATGCTCCGTCTTTTGCGAAAGCACTTTGTTGTAATAGTTTTCGGCAGGACAGTTTGCAATTTTGAACAGGTCCGCTTTTTGTGTGTGTGCCTGTAGCGGGCCCCTGTTGTACTGCTTATGGTGGAACAGGTTTGCCGTTGCGCAGTTTCTGCCGTGAGCGAATGCTCCGGTACAAGCGATGAGTATGCCAAGAATTAATGCTGTCAGACGCGTCATTTTGCCCTGTCGAGAATTGCCCTTGCGCGGTTCGTGATGGCGTCCGGGACGGTGAGGGGTTTCTGGTGGTGCGGCTTGGTTCGTGCGTCGACGATGAAGGGCGGCTGGATGCTCCAGTGCTTATCGCGGAATTCCTCGTTCAGGCCGTGTGCATCCTGCGCCGGGTCGGAGCGAGTGAATGTCATCCAGAGGAAATCTCTCAGGTCGATGTTTTCCGTCGTGTCGACAAGGCTCACCCAGGGATAGTTTTCGCGGTAGCCCCAGTTTTCGATGCCCTTGCGGAACGCGTCCAGGTCGGCATCCGCATTTGCGTGGATGGCGATGGTTCCGGGCAGAATGACCTTCGGGCTGTCGAAACCGTCCGCTAGGGGGAGCGAATCTAAATCGTGCGCGTTGTTGCGGAGAATCCGTCGGGGTTCGCCGACAGCGACAATGACGAGTTTGGATCCGTGATTCAGCTTGGTGCCCGTGTAGTCCAGCGTGTCAATGGTCGTGGATGTCTGGAAATGCAAGTCGCGACCGAAGTCGATGCGCTCGAGAACATGCGTGAAAAATTCAGGAATGTTGTTTACGTCCAGTTCGGGATTGTCCTGCTTGGCCGCAAGAATCAGGTATTTGGAAAGGCTCACCTGGTTAAAGCCAAGGAGCGCGTTTGCAATCTTCAGGATTCCCAGGGGTTCCCTGCCGCTGTTGTATGGGCATTCCTTTTCGCTTGCGATGGCAAGGCATAGGGAATGGACTCCGGCATCGTCGACCGCGTTGATGGCGTGGACGCCGGGCACCGAGGCGGGCACCATCGGCCTTGTCACCTGGTGGATGAACTTGCCGAACAGGGTGTCTTCTTGCGGGGGGCGACCGACGACAGTGAAGGGGAAGATGGCATTCTTTTTGCAGAGCACCTTCTTCACGTTGATGTAGGGGAAGGGGTGCGTAGCGGAGTAATAGCCGATGTGGTCGCCGAAGGGGCCCTCCGGCTTAAGTTGCGGAGCAACTTCGCCGAGGATGCAGAAATCTGCATCCGCGGACACGATATAGCCATCATGGATAAAGTAGCGGAACCGCTTGCCACCGAGCATGCCGGCAAACACCAGTTCCGAGAGGTTCTCGGGCATAGGCATGATGGCGGCTATCGTGTGAGCCGGAGGCCCGCCCACGAAAATGCTCACCTTGAGTGGCTTGCCTGCTTCTATGGCGGCTTGGTGGTGCCTTGCAATGTCCCTGCCCAACTGGTAGTGCAGTCCGCATTCGTTTACCATGTAGCTGTTGCCCGAAATCTGGATACGGTACATGCCCACGTTTGTCTGCAATATGCGTGCCTTGGGCGATGGCCGCGTGGCGACCTGCGGTAGCGTGATGAACGCACCGCCGTCTTCGGGCCAGCACTGGATTTGCGGCAGGTCCGCGAGACTGCATTCCTCGAAATCGTGGATGCTCCCGGCTTTGAGGGGGAGGCTCGCCTTGCCGGCCTTGGCCGCGCGGTACCAGCGGAACGGGTTGAGGCTCCTGAAAAAGCCTGCCGGGTTGGCCTTGAACGCCACGGCATCCGTTACCGATTTCACCTCTTTGCGGAACAGGTATTGCATGCGCTCTTGGGTGCCGAAGATGTTGCATGCGGCGCGGAACCGGGAACCCTTGACCTTCTCGAACAGAATAGCCTTGTCGCCCCGTGCGAACGCTTCGCGGGCGATGGCTGCCATTTCGAGATTGGGGTCTACCTCTTCCTTGATTCTTTTCAGCATCCCCGCTTTTTCAAGATCCAGCAGGGCCTGTTCGAGGGAGGTGTACATGGGCCTACCCCGCGGTTGCGCTGGAATCTAGGCTTTCGAAAGACTGGGTCTGCTTTTTCGCTTCGACAGCGAGTTCGATTTCTTGGGCTGCCTTGCGGGACCTCAGTGCGTAGATGACGTGCGTCTTGTCGATCAGGTCCTTGAATTCGCTTTCCGAAATGTCGGTAAAACCCTGGAACGTGAACTCGTCGCAGCAGGCAGTGAAGCCGCCTTCGGCTTCGAACCAGTGCGTTGCCGTGAAGCCGCGGAACGGGCCTTTTTCGAGACGGACCATCAGCTTATTGCCGGTGACGGCACCGATGATGCCTGTCCAAGAAATAATCTTGAACCCGGCGACAATGGTGTACTTGATTTTTTCGCCAGCGACAAGTTCTTTGGGGAGGGTGTAGTGTAAAACGGGGTTGGCACCGATAGCCAGGTTCAGGGGGGCGAATGTGAGGATTTCCTTAACGTCTGCCAGGGAAAAGTCTTGCCACGATGTCTGACTCATTTGTACCATACATGACAAAGATAATAAAAAAAGCCCTTAAAAACGAAGAAAATGGCATCTAAAATACCTTTTGCTTGCGCTGGTTGCCTTAACGGCTTGATGGACAATGAGTTGACGAAATGAAAAAAAAGCCGCGGGGCGATAACCCCGGCGGCGGATAATATCGGGAAATGATTTGTTAGAGTTCTTCCACGGCGTTCGCGTGGAGGTTCTGCACAATGTGTTCCTGACGAGCGGGCGTGTTGTTGCCCATGTAATATTCGAGCATCTTGCCGAGGCTTGCGTCGGGCGGAATGTTCACGGTTTCGAGACGCATGTCTTCGCCGATGAACTGGCCGAACTCTTCGGGGCTGATTTCACCGAGACCTTTGAATCGGGTAATCTCGAGGTCCGTCTTGCCGATGTCGCTTGCGGCCTTGTCCCTTTCCGATTCGTCGTAGCAGTAGCGGGTCTCCTTCTTGTTCCTCACGCGGAATAGCGGGGTCTGCAAGATATAGAGGTGCTTCTGTTCCACGAGTTCCGGGAAGAACTGCAGGAAGAAGGTCATCAGGAGCAGGCGGATGTGCATACCGTCCACATCGGCATCGGTCGCGATAATCACCTTGTCGTAGCGCAGATTCTCGAGCCCGTTTTCGAGGTCGAGCGCGTGCTGCAACAGGTTGAATTCCTCGTTCTCGTACACGACCTTCTTTGTCATGCCGAAACTGTTGAGAGGCTTACCGCGCAGGCTGAATACGGCCTGGGTCTGCACGTTCCTTGCCTTGGTGATGGAACCGGATGCAGAGTCACCCTCGGTAATGAAGATCATGGATTCGCGGTTGAGCGCGTTCTTGGTGTCGGTGAGGTGGACCTTGCAGTCGCGGAGCTTGCGGTTGTGCAGGTTCGCCTTCTTGGCGCGTTCGTTCGCGAGTTTCTTGATGCCTGCGATTTCCTTGCGTTCGCGCTCGTTCTGGTTGATGCGGTTGAGAAGCGCTTTCTCGGTTTCGGGGTTCTTGTGCAGGTAGTTGTCGAATTGGCTTGCGACGTAGTCAACGACCCAGGTACGCAGCTGCGCGCCGCCGGGGGCGACCGTCGTGGAGCCGAGCTTGGTCTTGGTCTGGGATTCGAAAACCGGTTCCTGGATGCGCACGGAAATGGCACCGATGATGCAGTTGCGAACGTCGGAGGGGTCCAGGTCTTTCTTGAAGTGGTCACGCGCACCCTTGACGATGCCTTCGCGGAATGCCTGCTGGTGGGTACCGCCCTGGGTGGTGTGCTGGCCGTTCACGAAACTGTAGTAGTGTTCTCCGTACTGGTTACCGTGCGTGAACGCGCATTCGATATCCTTGTCCTTGAAGTGGATGACGGGGTAGCGGATGGAATCGTCCACGTGCTTCTGGAGCAGGTCCAGAAGGCCGTTCGGGCTCGTGTAGGGCTTGCCGTTCATGACGAGCGTGAGCCCGTTGTTCAGGTAGGCGTAGTTCCAGACCTTCTCTTCCATGTAGGCCGGGAGGTAGCGGTAGTTCTTGAAGATATCCGCATCCGGCTCAAAATAGATTTCGGTGCCGTTCTTCTCGTTGGTGGCGCATTCCCTGTATTCCTTGATCAGGACGCCGCGGCAGAACTCGGCCTGCTTCATGCGGCCGTCGCGGAAGCTCTTTACGATAAACTTGGTCGAAAGTGCGTTCACGGCCTTGGTACCTACGCCGTTCAAGCCGACGGATTTCTGGAACGCCTCGGAATCGTACTTACCGCCGGTGTTAATCTTGGAAACGCAGTCGATAACCTTGCCCAGAGGGATGCCGCGCCCGTAGTCGCGGACCCTGGCGGAGCGGTCTTCGATGTCGATTTCGATTTTCTTGCCGGCACCCATCACGAATTCGTCGATGGAGTTGTCGATAATTTCCTTGACCAGAACGTAAATACCGTCGTCGGGGCTGTTGCCGTCGCCCAGTTTGCCGATGTACATACCCGGGCGGAGCCGGATGTGTTCGTGCCATTCGAGGGATTTGATACTTTCTTCGGTATAGTTGTTCGCTACCATGGGAATCCTTTAAACTTTTTGCGGGGAGGGCCCTGTCGGCAATTTCCCCGGACAGGGAACAATATAGAAAATTTTCAGCTAGTGCACTTACGTTCACTGATTTTTAACATAAAAAAGACTGTGTCTTGCGAACACAGCCTAGAAAATGCCTTTTTGGGAGTAGAATTAGAAGTTGATGTTCAGATGGAGGTCGTAATACATCTGGACGTCGTCGTAACCATAGAAGTCTTCGCCGAACTGGAACTTGCCAGAGAAGTCAAGAGAGAACATTTTGCTGAACGTAAAGACAATGCCGAGGTACGGGGCCACAGAGAGGTCGCCAGTCCTGTTTTCGCCGACGTTGTCGCCGTCAATGGTTTTCTTGCCGAGGTACATAAGCAGATCGATACCAATATACGGGGTCAGCAATTGGGTCACTTCGAAATCGCCTTCCACACCGAGGTTAAGGGTCCAGGGCGGAGTCGTCTTGTCGTCGCCTCTGGTTTCCATCAGAAGGCCGAGTTCGGAGCCGAAGTTCAAGATGCCGAATTTCTGGGAGAACTGGGCGCCAAAGTGGAAGCCGAAACCGTCACTCTGGCCAATAGATTCTTCGCCGATGGGGAGGCTCACATCCAAGAAGGCGTTCATAATGGGCATGAACTGGTAGCGGACCATAATCGGGAGGTTGTAGATGCCGTCGGGGCCGTCAACTCCGTTGTTGTCGGTGAAAACCCTGTATTTGAAGATTGTTCCCAATTCCAAGTTCTGGATGATGGTAAAGCGTACGCCAGCGTAAATGTCGTCCATGCTGTCGTCATCGCTCGGCATGCCGTAGACTTCGCCGATTTTGACCTGTCCATTGTGGGTGTTGAGGACCGGGAATTTGTCCCAGGTTGCGAAGGATGCGGTTGCCACGAGAGCGGTGGCGAGGATGATTTTCTTTAGCATAGTGTCTCTTTTGGTTGTTGTTTATAACTAAAATCTAACAAAAATGAATGTTTTTTGGAAGATTTGAAAAGATGGGTGTGATATAGCGCAAATAGTGGAACTTTCTCGCCGTTTTTTGTATATTAATCGCCAATCAGGCGAATGTCCTGTGCACTTTCGGGTGCATTTGTACATCCCGGGCAGGGGCTGCCGGCCTCCAACGGTCACGGCGGGTATGCTTTTTCTAGGAGGCCCCTTGTGTGTTCTGGGTGTACGCCGCCGCTTGCTGCGGCTTGTTTTCTATTAGTGGTTCTTTTCCTATGTATCTTCGGCCCCGTCGGGGGCTGGTGTGCACCGTCGCGCGATGTTCCTGCGCGTACTGGCACCGTATCGCTTGATTTTGTCGATGCCACGCTTTCGGACGTGGCGCGCAGCCTCTCGCTGGCGTACGATACGCCCATCGTCGTTGACGAGGGGGCCGAGGTGCCGGTGACGCTGCACCTCGACAGCGTGGGGCTGCTGGAGGGGCTTTCCGCGATTTGCGGGGCGCACGGCCTCGAGGTGGTCAAGGACGGCCGTGTGTTGTATATCCGCCGCGTCCGAGAGCGTGGCGAATCTGAGTTCGCGGTGTCGGATTCCGGTGTTTCGCTGACCGTGAAGGAGAAGGACGTGGTTGAGTTTACGTCGGAGTATGCCGCGAATACGGGGCTCAATATCCTTGTGGAACCTGATGTGCAGGGCAAGGTGTCGGGGCGGCTGAGGAACATGCCCGCCGTGGCGGCGTTCCGGGCGCTGATGGAGTCGCAGGGGTTTGCTGTGCGCTCCGAGGGTGGTTGCTTGCGGGTGTCGGTACGCCGCGACCGGGCGGGTCCAGAAAGCGCGTCCGTGTTCCGCGACGATTCCCTGTATTCCGTTGACCTAGCCGCAGTCCCCTTGGCGAGCGTCCTGCGCGAGATCGCGGCGGCTGCCGGGTTGAACCTCGCGATGTACGGCGACATGCAGGAGCCGGTGCGCCTCAAGTTTGACCGCGTTCCGCTGCGGGATCTCGTCGGGGCGGTATTCCGGGGGAGTCGCTACGCCTATGTGCTGGATTCTGCAAATTTGTTCGTAGCCGAAACGGGGGTGCGCAATGCGCTTTCGCAGACGCGCCTTTATCCGCTGAAGTATATCGATTCGGAGAAGGCGCTTGCGCATCTCTCGAAGTTTATGCCTGGGAATAGTTTCGTTGCCGCCGAGGTCAAGGAACAGAACGCGCTGCTCCTGGGTGGCGTGCCAGAAGAAATCGCGATGGCCGAATCGCTCCTGGTGCAGGTGGACCTGCCGGCGCTCCAGGTGACGCTCTCGTGCATCATCGTGGAGATCAAGCGCAGCAAGAATTTCGAGATTGGCTTGCGAGGTGGGAACGCTCGGAAGACCGCTGCGGGGGATATCGGGTTCCGGGGTTTCTTTGATTTTTTGGGGAAGGACTTGTCGAAGTCGGGGGCGTTTGGGAAGGTCGGATTCTTGCCGGACCGCTTCGAGATGGAACTTGCGAGCCTTGAGGAAAACAACATGGCCGAGGTGCTGGCGCGTCCGAGGCTTACGACGCTGAACGGGAGCAAGGCGGAGCTGAACGTGACGAATACGGTCTATTACTTGGTGAGCCAAGTCTCGGCGGACGGTTATCCGATTACGGATTACCGCTCGTTCAACGACGGGATTTCGTTGGAGCTCACGCCTGTCGTGACGCGGGAGGGGAGTATCACGCTGGAGGTGTCGCCCGAAATCAAGACGGCCGGGCGGAGCTCCGGTGACGGCCCGCGCGACATCAGTACGCGGAACCTCAAGACATCCGTGGTGTTGCGCAACGGGGAGACGCTCTGCCTCGGCGGTCTGATGCGCAAGAACAAGTCGGAAGTGCGCACGGCCGTGCCGTTCTTGGGGAGTCTCCCGCTGGTGGGGCGGCTTTTCAGTTATACGTCCACGCAAGACGAACTGAGCGAACTGGCTATCTTCATAACGCCTGAAGTGGAGCTCTCACCTGCGGGAGGCTCCGATGTTCCGTAGGCTGGTCGTTGCGCTGGAGCGCGTGGGCGGTGTCGGGGCTTCCTTGTTTACTTGGGAAGTGTCGGTGCCGTTCAACGATGAACCCGGGGAGGCCCGACTCCGCGAAGAGTTTGCGCGGGAATTTCCGGAGTCGTCTGGCCGCGGCCGCCCCTGCTTTTGGAAAATGGTCGCCTTCAACGGGGATTCGGGAAGGAAGGTGCGTTACCTTGTTGCGGTGGCGGCTGCGCCTGTCGACGGAATGCGTCGGAAGTTCGACCGCGTATTGCCCGAGGGAATCGCCCTGTACGGAATGGCCGACCGCATTATCCGCAGTAGCGATGCCACGCACGGGAATGCGCTATTTTCGTTCTTGTGTGGAAGTCGCTTGGTGTTACTCGTGCTTTGCGAGGGGAGGCTTTGCCATTGGTCCGAAGAGGAAGGCTATGAAGATGGCTTCGGCGGTAGAGCCTATGCCGAGCGAATGGAGCGGTTCCGGCAATTCCTAGCCCGTGACGAGTATTTGGCCCGGGGTTGCCCGTACAGTGAATTCCGGGAGCGGGTGGACCCGGCAACGATGCAGGGGGAGTTCCGCAGGGCCGCGCGGGATCCGTTCTGGCGGGGGCTGGACTTGGACAATGCCCCGAGGGTGCGCCCGCTTGCCCGGCGGGCCGCACTCGCATTTTTGATTGTGGCGGTGATTTCTTGTACGCTGGGCTCTTTTGCGGCCTTGTTTTGCAATGGTCCTTTTGCAGAGGGCTATGACCAAAATGAGCCTTATGATATCGCGCTGGCAGACCCGCCCGCGCTTGTGCCTGCCGCAGATGAAGTCCGGGATACATTGTATCGGGCTCGCTTGCACAAAATATCCCGCTTTCATCGTGGGCCGCACTATAAATCTGATTTCAAAGCGAAGTGTGCCGCTCCGCCGCTCAAGTTGCGCAGCGTCGTACAGGGCGTCCTTTTCCAGGGAGATGTCGGGGGAATGTTGGGTTGGTACCGCCCCGGCGATTCTGTCGGGGCGTTCATCGTGGATTCCGTCGGTCGCGATGGAGTGTTCCTCAAATGCGGTGGGAAAAGGGTGGTTGTGTCACATGAGGAGTAAGCGGGGAATGGTGCTTTCGGTAGTCCTCGGGGTCGCGCTGGTGGTTACGCTGATGCTGTCGGGGCTTCTGCGCATGCCGTTTGCTGTTTCGCGGTATGCGCACCGCAAGGCGGAAAGCGTCGCCGAGGTCTACCGGGCGGAATCAGCCCTGCTGGCGAGCCTCGCAGGGTTCCCGTCGGGGTATTTCGATAGCCTGCCACCCGTATCGCAAGGGGAACTGGGACCGTGGGGAATGTGGTCTACTCCAGTAGAGAATGGGCGCATGACGCTCCTTGTCGGGATGTCGCGTGCGAAGGCTCCGTGGCCCCGCTATGCGGAATGGGCCGACGGTGCCGAGCTGTACCGGCAGGGATTGCGTGAACGCATTGAATCACATGCTCGGCGGCTCTCGGGTAACCGACGCTTCTTTAGGCCGGAGGTGAACATGGAATACAGAATCGAGGCGGGGGACCTTACGTTCGATGCGGATGGGCATGTTGGGCGGGCCGCATTTTACGTGGAGGGCTCCGCCTTGTTCAAGGGCAAACTCCACGTGGATACGCTGCTTGTGTATGCGGAAGGGCCTGTTACCGTGAGTGGACTCTTTAATTCCGACTGGGTCGAAATCTACAGCGGGGAGATTGTGCGGGTGGAGGGTTCTGCAACGTTGCACGGGCATGTCTGGGGTCGCATGGGTGTGACTTTTTCCGGGAAGGCGACAGCATCGTTCCCTAGTGTAATCCTTGCTATGGGTTCTTCTATTTCAGATGTGTTGGTACAAGGCCATGCGAAAATCGAGGGCGTCTTGGCCGCTCCCAACGGGCACATGGATGTAGAATCTACGGCGCGGTGGGATTCTGCGGGTGCCCTTTTCCCTATTTACGTGCAGGGGGTTCCCGTTGCGTTTGAACAGAAAATGTCGAGATAGAGGCTTTACGTTGGTCGAAGTCCTTGTCGCCTTGTGTGTGTTCTCTTTTTTCGTTGCCTCTACAGGGCAATTTTTCCGTGCGTTCCATGCAATGCGGGCTCGGGAACGGGCCGCGGCAATGGCGCTTGTCGCCGCTACGGGCTACGTGGAAATGGCTGTTGCAAAGCCCCCTCGGTGCCTAGATACGAACTTTGTGGTTGCCCGGGAACAGAATGTTATTTTATCTGTGGGGCAGACCGTGCTGCCAGGAAGGGTGGGGATGCTGTGGCTGTCTGTGGAGGCCGCCTCGGTTCCGGTGAGTCTGTTGCCCGGCCCTGTCCGGCTGAGGAGGCTTGTCTATTGTCGTTGAAGTCGGGCTTTACGTTAATCGAGATGATGGTCGCCATGGCTGCGGCATCCATCGTCGTCTTGTCCGCCTATGCGTTTTTGGGGGCGAGCGCTCGTACGTTCAATCTATCGGTGAAGGCTTACGGCGAAGAATCGGTTGCGCTTGTCCGGAGCATACAGCAGTCTCAACAGGGAATTCGCTTGATCAAAACCGGGAAAAATAAAAGGGCGAGCCGGATGACTCGCCCGAACTGACCCTCTTGGTCCGACCTATTAGAGGACGGTTACCTCTTCGGTCGAAATCTTGGCGGACTTTTTCTTGGCCTCGATACGGGCCTTGTGCATCTCGACCAAGTTGCTCACGAAGTGCATGAAACTCAGCACGCCCACAGAAAGGAAGCCGACAGAATACAGGGCGAGGAACGGGCCGATGATGAACTTCTGGGCGCCGATGTATTCGAGAAGACCGAAGATGCAGTACACGCCCACGCCCAATTCGACAATCGCTTGCCACGGGAACTTCTGGGCATAGTGGCTCTTGGCCTTCTTCTTGGATCCGCCGCTCTTTGGGGTGCGGACGAAACTACCTTTGGTACCGATAACTGCCGAGAACACGGCGCGGGAGTTGCTCACTGCAATGCCGACACCCAGAGCCATGAGGATGGGGAGGCTCAAGAGGCGAATCTTCCAACCGGTGTAACCGGAGCAGCGCTGGGCAACAAAGTAAAGAACAGAAGGAGCGATAGCGGCGAGGAAAATGAAACTGAACCCGATGGTGTAGCCCCAGCCCGGGATGTGTGCGACCGGTTCAAAGAAGGCAAGCAACGGCCATGCGCAAAGGGCGGTAAACAACATGCAGGGGTGAATCGAATAGTGCGTCGTGTGGAGGATGGCGCCAATCTTGACACGGAGAGGAACCTTGGCCTTGAGCACGCGCGGCAAAATCTTGATGGCTGTCTGAATGGAGCCTTTTGCCCAGCGGAACTGCTGAGCCTTGAACGCGTTGATGTCGTTGGGGAGTTCGGCCGGGACGATCACGTCGAAGACGAACTTCATGCGCCAACCGGCAAGCTGGGAACGGTAAGAAAGGTCCATGTCTTCGGTGAGCGTGTCGCCTTCCCAACCACCGCCGTCGTAGATGGCCTGCTTGCGCCATACGCCTGCGGTACCGTTGAAGTTCATGAAGAGCTTGCCCCAGCTACGGGCGGACTGTTCCACCACGAAGTGTCCGTCGATACCGATGGACTGGGCGAGCGTCAAACCGGATTCGGTGCGGTTCAAGTGGCCCCAGCGGCCCTGGACCAAACCAATCTTTTCGTCCATCACCAGGTAGGGGATGGTCTTGAGGAGGAAGTCCTTCTCGGGGACGAAGTCCGCATCGAAAATAGCGAGGAATTCGCCCTTTGCGATAGCCATGGCTTCTTTGAGGGCACCGGCCTTGAATTCGGCGCGGTTCGTGCGGTGAATGAGCTTGATGTCGTAGCCCTTGGCTGCCAGTTCGGCGACCTTCTTCTTGGCTACTTCGTAACATTCGTCGGTAGAGTCATCCAGCACCTGGATTTCGTGCTTGTCTTTGGGGTAGTCGATGGCGCACACGGCGTCCAGAAGGCGCTCGACGCAGTTGGCTTCGTTGAATACCGGGAGCTGGGTAGTGACTTGCGGAAGTTCGTTGATGGAGTGTTCGCGGTAGAACTTGAGAATGGCCTTCTTGTCGCTGAGTCGTGTATGACGGCTATTCTTCAGGAAGAGATAAATGCTGTAGTAACAGCTGAACCCGTATATGACCAAGCCTACGCCCGCGATAACGTAGACGACAAACATTGCGTATAGAAGAACAGTACTCATTCTATAAAAAACCTTTGCACATTTGTATGCTTGGGGCCAAATATAGAAACCATTGTCAAACTTTGCTACATTCGGGATGTAATTTTTGTACAAATAATAATGATGCAATAAAAATGCTTAAAGTGCCTTTATTTTTTTACAAATTAAACCCTTGACAAAACGAGAAAATGATGTCGAAAACGCCTTTGCTCAACTGGATTGAATCGAATAGAGGAAAAAATGGTTTTGGTGAGTCCTTGGTCGACCTTTTAGGCTTTGCCTGTGCCGAATGGTTGCGCCGGTGCCGGGGGCGTGTGCTCTCGAAGGAGGCTGCGTTTTACATTTTCTTGTCGTCGCATTGCGGTTACGACGTGGGGGAGTGGGCGACCCATCCCGAGGATTATGCCGAAAAAATTGCCGATTTTTGTGAAAAATCTAAAGAATTACCCCTGCCCGAGGCTATTTCGGTGGATTTTCCGGAGTACTTGGACCTGAGGGGCGTGGTTTGCCCGGGCAATGCGGTGAGGGCGCGTCTTGCTCTCGCGGGGTTGCCGGAGGGGTTCCGCATCAAGATTGCGCTCGACGAAGGTTCCCCCATCGAGAATGTGCCGCAGGCACTGGTCGCGGATGGGCACAATGTCGTTTTTCGAGAAAAAAAAGCAAATTTTTGGGAAATTACGGTGGTCAAACGCGGTTCCATGTAGTAGATTTTCAGTGTGGAAAATAGGATTTTAATTATAGGTGACGAACTGATGGGCGAACAGGGCGAGGCGGCGAACCATGCTGCCGAGATAATCCTGTGCCGCGAGGCGAATCTCCCGATCCAGTTCTATATCAATGCTCCGGCCCCGCAGTCGATTCCGCTGTTCCTGGCGCGGCTTGCCTCTGATATCATCGGCAAGAAGGCTGGCCGCCTTGTCATGGGGCTCGGGCTCCGTGAACTCCGCCGTGCCGGTGGTAATGGGGAGGCTGTGGCCAAGACTTATGGGGCGCTCGTGGAGCGGCTCGTGAACAAGACGCAGGGGAGTCTCCATTTTTTGACTATCCCGGAAGACATGTTCCCGGAGGCCCGTTTTGAGGTCGCTTACTTGAACGATGTCGTGCGGGGCTTTGCTTCGCTTTCTCCGCAGCGCGTCTCGGTATGGGATTTTGCTCGGCATGCCGCCGAATTTAGGGAAAAACAGGCCGAAAGAGGCAAATTTGCCCGTTCCCTTTACAATGAGGACGGTTCTTCGACCTCTTTGGGCAATATGCTGATGGCATTGTTCCTGCAAGAATGTATATTAAAGGAAGTAAAAAGAGGATAACCCCATGAGCTTATTTGACGATCGTTTTGCATCCAAGAACGCTGCCCAGGCTAGGGCTTGGGCCATGAATTCGGAAGAACGCGCCCGCGACAATTCTTCATCCCAGCGTCGCCACGAACCGGCGGCCCCGAAGATGGGAATTTGTGACAAGTGCCATAAGGAGGCGCTGCTCAGGTCGTATCGTTCCCGCCAGACCGATGTCGTCGATGGCGCAGCAAGCTTTGGCGTGGTTATCAAGCACCTTTGCGAAGATTGCGCCCCCAAGTCCCGCCGTGAACGCGATGCCGATGTACCGCAGCTTAGCAACAAGCAGGTGAAGAACCTCATGCGCTCCGCCAAGAAGGGACTGCTGTAGCGGCTTCGCCGTGATGTGCAATGTGTGGAAAGTCATCAGTTGTGAGTTGTCAGTTGTCAGTTGCCAGTTGTCAGTTGCCAGTTGTCAGTTGTGAGTTGTGAGTATATAATTTGGTGCTGAGGGCGAGATTATTGAAACTCAAAGGTGTGTAGCACCGACTCGTTACTCAAAACTCATAACTCAAAACTCAAAACTCATAACTCATAACTCATAACTCATTCCACATTACTTTTTTCTTCCTCCCCCTTAACGGGGTTTGTAAAGTTTTCTAAATTTGGGCGCGCTTGATTGAAGGAGTGTCTAAATGCAGAATATCCATGCCAAGGAATCGTTCAAGAGTTTCCTCGCTGGCGTAAAAGCGACTGTTACCCCGGAACTGTTCCGCACAGTCCGCAAGGGTTACACCAAGAAAAATCTCGTGAGCGACCTCATGTCGGGCCTTATCGTGGGTATCCTCGCGCTCCCGCTCGCCATCGCTTTCGCCATCGCTTCGGGCGTGGGTCCGGAACAGGGCCTTTACACCGCGATTATCGCGGGCTTCACAATTTCCCTTTTGGGCGGTTCCCGCTTCCAGATTGGTGGCCCCACGGGCGCCTTCATCGTGATTGTCTACGGCATCGTGAGCCAGTACGGTTACGACGGCCTTGCCTCGGCGACCCTCTTGGCGGGCATCTTGCTCATTATCTTCGGCATCGCGAAGTTCGGTGCTATCATCAAGTTCATCCCGTATCCGGTGACCGTCGGCTTTACCGCGGGTATCGCCATCATCATTGCGCTTGGCCAGGTCCCGAATTTCTTCGGTCTCCGTTTCTTGGCAAAGGACCCTGCCGATGCGGTCGGTAAAATCAAGCTTTATGTGACCTCCTTTGATACCATTAATATATATGCTGTCATTGTCGGCCTTGTGGCGCTTGCCGTTTGCATCCTGTGGCCGAAAGTCACCACGAAGGTGCCCGGCTCGCTGATTGCGATTGTCGTTGCGACCGTGCTCGTGAAGGTGCTCGGCTGGGACGATCCGGTGACGGGTCATGGCGTGGTGACGATTGGCATGAAAAACCACATCCCGAGTGGTTTTCCGGTGCCGCACCTGCCGAACATCAGCCTCGAAATGATGCAGAAGGTTTTCCAGCCCGCTTTGACGATTGCGATTCTCGGTGCAATTGAATCTTTGCTTTCGGCTGTGGTGGCCGACGGTATGACCTCTACCAAGCACCGCTCCAATACCGAACTCTTTGGCCAAGGTGTGGCAAACGTGCTTTCGCCCATGTTCGGTGGCATTCCTGCTACGGGCGCCATTGCCCGTACCGCGACCAATATCCGTAACGGTGCCGTGAGTCCGATTTCGGGCCTTGTTCATGCGATTGTGCTCTTGCTCATCATGCTTGTGCTCGGCAAGTATGCTGAAATGATTCCGATGGCAGCCCTTGCCGCCGTGCTGTTCCAGGTGGCCTTCAATATGTGTGGCTACCGCAGCTTCATCAAGATGTTCAAGGCCCCCAAGAGCGACGTGATTGTGATGCTCGTCGCATTCTTCCTCACGGTCATTATCGATCTTACTATTGCAATCGAAGTGGGCGTGCTTTTGGCTGCTGTGCTGTTCATCAAACGCATGAGCGACGTGTCCGAAATGGAAACGGTGACATCGGCCCTCAAGGAAGACGACGAAGAAGCAGCCCACAACGAACTCAGCCGTCAAGTGCCGAAGGGCGTGGTGGTTTACGAACTTGCTGGCTCGCTGTTCTTCGGTGCGGTCGACAAGTTCAAGGATACGATGGCGCGCATCTCCGACAAGCCGAAGATTCTCATTTTGCGCATGCGCAGTGTCTCGAGTATCGATGCTGCCGGTATCCAGATGATTGAAGACTTGCTCAACCGCTGCAACCGCGAAGGCACGCAGCTGCTGCTTTCCGGCGTGCATGCCCAGCCCGTGGTGGCGCTGACTCGCGCTGGTGTTTTGAAACAGCTCGGCGAAGAGAATGCTCTTGGTAATATTGATGCGGCTCTCAACCGTGCTCGCGAACTCTTGGGCCTCCCCATTGTTGATACTTCGCACGAAGTGCAGCAAGCGCCTACAGTCTCTTGGGAAAAGAGCCTTGACAAGCCGTGGATGCCCGAAGAATCGAACGCCGCGATTGCCGAAGAAACTCCTGAAGTCATCGCCGAACGCATGCTCGATGAACCTGTACGTAAGATTGAAGAAGAGAAAAAGTGATATTTCTCAAATTAGTTTCTTACAAATTTATGTCATGAGGTAAGAAGGGCGCATCCCGCGCCCTTTCTGCTATACAGCGCGTGTGACTTAAATCTCATTGTGATTTCGCTTACTTGGATTGTCCCTCGATAGTTTATATCTTATGTAACGTAAGGATGGAGGGTATAACTATGAAACTCAACAATGAAACGGTGTATGTCTCGGATTACTTTATTGTGAAGTTTATAGTTGTGTGCTCCGGGGTCACGCTGCTCCTCTTATCTACGATTTCCTAAAGAGAAGCATAGGCTTTCTTTATGGGGAGGTTCGGCATAGGCGGCAACGCCTATGCCGATTTTTTTTGTACCACACGCACCCTTGTCATCCCCGCGTAGGCGGGGATCTCCTTTTAAAAAGGGCCGCATAATGCAGAAAACAATATTGCAACCTCGGTGAAGGCAATGTTCGAGACGTGTGCCCTGCAGGTTGGCACCTGCCCAGCATGTTTGAATGAGAAGCCCTGTTCTTTGCAGTAGGGCGACAAGCTATTTGAGTGTAGTTACAAACTGTTTTTTATATATTATAGGCAATGATCCAAGAATCTTTTGAATTTGTAGTGTATATGATTCACGCTTGCGCGAACAAGTGGAACCGTTTCCCGTCTTTTGTCTATCAAAAGCTGGCTGCTTCCGGCTGCATTCAAAAGTTCCTTGTGCCCAATTACGAGATTCTGCATACGCAAAGCACTGATTTTGTTGTCAACGACATTGAAGAATACCTGAAAGTACGCAAGGTGGCAATATGATTGTCTATCATGGATCAACAATTGTCGTTGATAAACCGGATGTGGAGCATTCGTTCCGGCCGCTGGATTTTGGCAAGGGCTTTTATGTGACGACTGTGCGGGAACAGGCGGTTCGCTGGGCTCACAGGAAGGCCGACGTTCTTGAGGGGGCAAAACCGGTACTGAATATCTATGACATGGCTGAAATTCCGGTTTCGCTTTCTACAAAAACATTTCCAGATGATTTGGAAGAATGGATAAATTTCGTCTGTGAATGCCGAGATGGTTCCATAGAATATGCCAAATACGACATCGTTATGGGCAAGGTCGCAAATGACAAGGTTTTCCGTGTCGTTGACATGTATCATTCCGGTATCTGGGATATGCCGCGGACGTTGAAAGAAATAAAGGCTTATCCGACTTACGACCAGATCGCCTTTATCACGCAAAAGTCTATTGATGCCGTCCTGAAATACAAGGGTTGCGAAGAGGTATAAAATGGTAGACGAAGATGTCTTGGAAAAAGTCTATCAGGAACGCCTGGAAGAGCGCATTATAGCGCACCTTGCGCAGGTGAAGAATTGTTCGCTGGAACAGGCAATGGACTTGTATTATCGCAGCAAGTTGGCAGACAAGGTCCACCAGGGGAAAGATGGCATCCAGTATCTGGATTACAAGGTCTTGGTGCAGATTCTTGTTGATACGGAAATAAACTAACCTTTTTAAACAGAAAGTGTCTGCAACAGACGCTTCTTGGCCGGAGTTTCGGGCAGTGGCAAGAAAGTCTCTTGTGCGAACGCCTTCATGAGCATCTTTTTCGCGGTCTCTTTCGGGATGCCGCGGCTCACGAGGTAGAACATCTGTTCCGCGTCGAGTTCGCCCACGGTGTTGCCGTGCGTACATTCCACGTCGTCGTGATAAATCTTTAGGACGGGCTTTACCGAAACGCTTGCATCTTCCGAAAGGAGAATCGTGTTCACGAGCTGGCCGGAGTTCACCTTGGTGCATTTTTCCCCGACAATGACCATGCCGTCGTAGCTGGCGTAGGCGCTGCCGGAAAGCAGGTTGCGCGCGAGCTGCGTGCTTACCGTGTTCGGGGCGTTGTGCCGTATCGTAAGGCGTTGGTGCATGCTGGCCGTGTTGTCCAGTATGGAAAGGCTCCTGTAGTCAAACGTCGCACCTTCTCCGTTCAGGTCGCAGTCCATGCTGATGCGCCCGATGCCCGAATCCGTCAGGATGTTCGAGAAGCGCACCATGCTGTTTGCCGCCTGCGTGATGCGGAAATGGCGGAAGCGGAGCGGCAGGGCGCTGGCCGGGTTCGCGAAGAAGATTTCCACGTCGGCGCCTTCGCCCACGCTGATATCGAATCGCTCGGCGACAATTTCGTGCTGGACTTTGTTGTCAAGGATTTCCAGGCTCACGTGTGCGCCTTTCCCGATGTCCAGTACCGTGTGCCCGAAGTCGTCGTTGCACTTGAGCATGGCCATTTCGTTTGCGCCTTCGGGAATCGTCCGCACCATGGTGCGCGCATTCTTTGCGAGCGGGAGAAGCGCCGCGAAGTCGTTTTCTTTTGAAAAGTCTAATGATTCCTGTTTGTCATTGCGAGGAGCGTTAGCGGAGCCTGCCACGAGCGAAGCGTGGTGGCGGCAATCTCCATCAGCGTTCAGTACGTTCGGAATCTTTGCCACGGGGAAGAATGTCCACAACTCGTTGTTGCGGCGGGGCATGCCTATTTGCTGTATGCGGGTGACTGCGTCCATCTTTATTCCTCGATCCAGTCGTAGCCCTGTTCTTCCAGTTTCAGCGCCAGTTCCGGGCCTCCGCTCAGGATAATCTTGCCGTGGCGCAGCACGTGTACGTAGGTGGGCTTGATGTAGTCCAGCAGGCGCTGGTAATGCGTCACGAGAATGACTGCCTTTTCGGGGCTCATGATGTGGTTGATGCCGTTGGCGACGATGCGGAGCGCGTCAATATCCAGGCCGGAGTCCGTCTCGTCGAGGAAACTCACTTTCGGGTCGAGGATGGCCATCTGGAGAATTTCGTTGCGCTTCTTTTCGCCGCCGCTCATGCCGTCGTTCACGCCGCGCTCGCGGTAACGTTCGTCCATTTCGAGCAGCTGCATTTTTTCTTCGCAGAGTTTCTTGAATTCGTCTTCGCCGATTTCGGGGAGGCCGAGGTAGGCACGCTTGCTGTTGAGCGCCATCTTCAGGAATTCCACGTTGTTCACGCCCGGGATTTCGGTGGGGTACTGCGTGCTGATGAACAGGCCCGAGTTCGCGCGTTCGTTGATTTCCATTGCAAGCAGGTTCTTGCCGTCAAGTTCGACGGAGCCTCCGTCCACCTTGTAGGCGGGGTGCCCGGCGATGACCTTGGAAAGGGTGCTTTTGCCCGATCCGTTCGGGCCCATGATGGCGTGGACTTCGCCCGGTTTGACCTCCAGGTTGATGCCTTTGAGGATTTGGGTCCCGTCTTCGATGCTTGCTTTTAGGTCTTTAATGGATAGCATAAGGTTTCTCCCTTACATGGGCATGGATGCCTGCAGTTGGATTAAACTTGATTTGCTGCGGATGATTTGGTCCGCAAAAGTGTCGATGGTGATGAACCCCGATTTGTAATCGCGGTTGATTTTTTCCATTTCGTTTGTAAAACCGTTCAGTTTCAGGCGCTGCTGTACGCCTTCGTCGCTGTCCAGCGGAATCGCCTTCTTGTAGCGGTTGCACAGGCTGAGCGTGAAAAACATCAATGAATCGTAGAACTCGTAAATCTCGTTGGGCGGAGTCCAATTTTCTTCGGGGAGCCCTTCGATGAACAGCTTGAGTTCGGGCGAGACGCTGTCGTAGAGGACCTGCGGCGAAAAGTACCCGGTCTCGGCGTACTGGGAAAGTATCGTACCGACAAATTCGTCTACGATGGAGGATTCGAGGAGCCTGATGCCGCTCGCGGCATATTCCATGTCGAAGTATTCGCTGGCGCGGTCGAGCAGGGTGGGGTTCCTGAAAAGCAGGTTGGCGAAGCGCACCTCGATGGGCGGGAGCGCATACCAGGGAATGCTGACTTCGGGGGCGGCTTGTTCTGCGGCTCCCATCGGGTCGCCGTCGGCCGGGGGCGGGGCGTCCATGTTGTTGGGCTGCGGCAGGGGTTGTTTAGCTTGTACCCTGTGCTTGGGCTGGATGCTCTTGATTTGGTCGAGCGAACGGCTCGTGTTGAACCTTTCCGAGACGAGCTTGAGGTATTCGTTCTTGAGCTCGGGATTGTTGATGCTCTTGATGATGGATTTCGCGTAGGTGATGAAGTTCGCGCGGTCTTCCAGGCTCGTCGTGGGCATCTCGTGGCTCAAGTAGCTGAGCCAGTCCTCGGCCTTGGAAAGTTCGGCTCGGAAGGCGTCGGCGCCGCGTTCGTTCACGAAGTTGTCCGGGTCGATCTTGGTGCCGTCCGGGCGGGAAAGTGCGAAGATGCGCGGGGCGATTCCCTTGGGAAGCACGATTTCGAGGCTGCGGAGCGTGGCTTTGCGGCCGGCGGCGTCGCCGTCGAATACGAGGTAGGCCGTCTTGGCGTAGCGCGAAAGGATGCTTGCGTGCGTCTCGGTGAGGGCGGTGCCCGATGCCGCCACGACATTCGTGACGCCACCTTGGTAAAGGCTGATGAGGTCGAAGTACCCTTCGACGATGATGACCGCGTTTTCCTTGGCTATGGAGGCGCGGCTGTGGTTCAGGCCGAACAGGATGTCGCTCTTGTTGTAGAGCGCCGTGTCCGGGCTGTTCATGTATTTGGGCCGCTCGAAGCCTTCCTGCTTGGGGGCCAAATCGCGCCCGCCGAACGCGACGACGATTCCCGACTGGTTCTGGATGGCAATCATGAGGCGGTCGCGGAACTTGTCTGCGATGCCCCCGTTCTTCTTTTCGGTGGCAAGGCCCGCCTTGACGCAGTCCCTAGGCGAGAACCCGTTGCGCGCGGCATACCCGATAAAGCCTTCGCGTCCGTCGGGCGCGTAGCCGATGTGGAATTCCCGTCGCGTGCTCTCGCTGATGTTGCGCTTGGCCAGGTATTCGAGTGCCTTGGGGCTCAGGGCGAGCTGCTGCTCGAACCATTCGCAGGCCAGTTCGTTCAGCTTGCGGACCATGGTGCGTTCTTCGGTGACTTCGGCGCTTTCTTTGCTTGCAAAGTTCGGGAGAGGGAACCCTACAAAATTGGCGACCCATTCCACGGCTCCGTTGAAGTCGATTTTCTCGTGCTCCTGGACAAACTTGAACACGTCCCCACCGGCACCACAGGCAAAGCACTTGTAAATTCCGAGCGTCGGGTTTACGCTCATGCTGGGCGAGTGGTCGTCGTGGAAGGGACACATCCCCACGAAGCGTCCGTTCCCGCTTTTCTTGAGCGGGATAAACTGCTGGATGACAAGCGAAATGTCCGCTTGCGCCTTCAGCTGTTGGATGACTTCGTTAGGGTAGAATGGCATAGGTTTTTATGCGTTGTGGTGCTTGTCGTGGTTGGGGCAGCCGCAGCCACCCTTGCCGTCGCAATTTTCTTTTTTACCGGTCCCTGAGCCTGTCGAAGGGTCGCCGCCACATTCGCATTCGTGGCCTTCTTCGCCGCACTTGCATTCACCGTCGCCGCCACAGCAGCAGTGACCCTGCGGGTTCAGTTCTTCTTCGGTCGCTTCGCGGACATCCACGACTTCGATGGCGAAGTTCAGGTTCTGGCCAGCCAGTTCGTGGTTCGCGTCAATCACGGCCTTGTCGCCCGAGACGGACTTCACGCGGATGGGCATCGGGCCCATGGGCGTCTGGGCGTAGAACATCATGCCGGCTTCGACATTCTGGACATCCTGGAAAACGTCCAGCGGAACTTCCTGGGTCATGCGCTCGTCGTATTCCCCGTAACCTTCGGCGGGGATGACCTTCACGTCGAACTTGTCGCCGACTTCATGGCCGACCATGGCCTTTTCGAGGCCGACCACGATCATGTGGGCTCCTTGGATGTACTGTAGGGGCTCGCGTCCTTCGGATGAATCGATGACCTTTCCTTCGTCGGAGGTGAGGGTGTAGTGCATCTGGACGACGGTCTTGTCGGCTATTTTCATAAGAATCCTTTTTTTGGCATGCGGGAGCGGCCCGCATGAGAATGGGGGTTGGAGCCTAAATATAGAATTTTAGCGATTCGCTTGTAGAATTTACGCTTGGGCTTCGTAGTACTCGCCGCCGAAGGGATGGCTCGAGATGGTGAGCGTGGGCGGGAACTGCAGGCGCTTGGCGAGTGCGATTCCCCTGTAGCGGCGGTGCCATGCGGCCATGTCTTCGGAGGCGGCTCCGTCTGTCGGGAAATGCTTGCGGAAAAGAGCCTCGTCGACACCGAGTTCGCGGCAGAAACTGGACGCCCCGCGGCCGAGGAGTTCGAGGGAATCTTCCAGGGACTTGTTGCGTTCCACCCAGTAGGCAAAGAGCCTGTCGTGGTAGGGGTAGATTATTGGATCTCCCTTGCCCTCGTCCACGTTCATGGCTTCGCTCAGTTCGGCACTCGCAGGGATTTCGATGCTTGCCCTCGGGATGATTTCCTTGTCCTTGTTGATCTCGTGGGCGAGGGCGTACACTTGCGTTTTCCAGAGGTCGCCCAGGGCGCACATCACGCCGCAGGTATCGCCGTAGAGCGTGCAGTAGCCGACCATGGCTTCGCTCTTGTTCCCGTTGCAGGTGACTCCTGCACCAAGGACGGAGGCGACCGTCGAGAGCACGGAAGAAGAACGGGTGCGGGCTTGCAAGTTCTCGTAGTTGATGCCTTCCACCTTCATCGGGGTGTCGTTGCGGACAAAAGAACATTTGCCGAGGCTTTCGCGGACGGAATCGAGCATGTCGGATATGGGGACAACCATGTAGGGGGTACCCAGGTTCTCGGCCAAGTCACGTGCCGCATTCTTTGTCGTGTCCGAATTGAACTTTGTCGGCATGTTCACCAGGAACACGTTTTCGCTGCCGAGGGCTTCGGTATAGAGAGCCGCAGAAACAGCGCTGTCGATGCCGCCGCTCGCGCCGATGACCATGCGCTTGATTCCCATGCGCTTCAGGTTCTCGCGGATCATGTAGACCAGTGCTGTGCGGATTTTGGCAATGCTCGAAAGTTGTTGCGGCATGCCGAGCGCGATGCCGAAATCGGTCTCGGCGGTGACTTTGTTCGCCTGGACGTCGACGAGGGCAGAGAATGCTTCGAAGGCGGGAAACTGGTAGGCGATGGAACCGTCGGCGTTGATGGCGGCGCTGCATCCGTCAAAGGCGAATATGCGCTTGCCCGTGTTTTCGGTGCCGACGGCGTTTACAAAGAGAATCGGCTTGGCGGTGCGTTTCGCATCGGAACCAAGCGAAGAAAGGCGCGTCTCGGATAGCCCGACGGCGAAGGGACTACAGTCAATGCGGATTGTGCATTGCGTCAGGGGCTTCTCGGCGAGTTTGCCTGCGCTTGCGTGGATGACCTTGTTGCGGTTTTCGCGGTCGATGTTGCCGAAGATGATGTCGATATTCTTCGAAAGCGCGATGATTTTTTCACCGTACTTGTTGCACTTTTCCCGGAAGGACTGTTGCAAGAAAAGGTCTCCTGCCATGGCCCCGGAGAGGCAGAACGACGGAAAAACGACGAGCTCGGCGTGCTTGGCGACGGCCTCGGCTACGGATGCCTTGATTGTTTCGAAGTTAGTTTCCGGCTTTCCCGGGACGACGTTCATTTGGCACAGGAATATTTTCATAGGAAATTCTCGTTTCAGTCTATAGACTTCCTTTGTGCCAAAAATAATAATATTCTATCTTTCAAATGTGCAGAAAAAGTACGTCATTTTAGTTGTTTTTTTTGGAATTTTGCTTTTGACACCTTTTGGTGTGCAGGCAATTGACGATATTCGTGGCGAAAAACGATTCGTTTCCCTCGATATTTTCAAGGATGTTGTTTATACCCCGTTTGTCCGTGAATCAAATATCGCCGCTGGTGCTCTCAAATTGGATAGTGCCTGGCGTGTGGCTCGGGAATCCATTGCGGGTGGGGCGGAAACTTCCGAAGCTCTTGAACCGGTTGTCGGTGCGCTTTCTGATTTAGAAGCCTCGGTGCTCACGGTCAATGCCTATGCGGCGTTGGATACAGGTGAAGCCGATTACAAGTTGCTCAAGCGTGCGGATACATTGCTCTCGACGCTCGAGGATGAACCCGAAAACTTCAAGGCGGCCGATTCCACGCTCAAGGCGGTGGTCGGCGAGTTCGGGCATTTTTCGCTGTGGCGTGCATTCCTCGGGGTCAAGCATTACGGCGTGTGGACGAGCCGCTATTTGCGAGCCTTCGAAAAGAAGGTGGAAGACGAGAATGCTCTTGTGCTCGCGGTTAGGCCGCAGTACCAGCTTGCTGTGTGGAATATCTTTAACGACCCAGGCGAAAAGGTCGTACTCGGCTCTGGCGAAGGGCGCTGGCTCTTTTATAGACAAGACGTTGAATTTTTGGTGCAACCATCGCCGCTCGATGTGCGTAGCGCAAAGCTCGACAACCCGATTCAGGCGATTCTCCGCTTCCGTGACCAGCTCAAGGCGAAGGGAGTGGAACTCCTTGTGGTGATTACTCCGGGCAAGCCGAGCGTGTATCCGGAACGCTTGACCGGTGCTGCTATAAACAGTGCGAGCCACGGCAAGAAGATTCTTGATTCGCTGGCATCGCTTGGGCTCAATACGGTGGATTTGTACACGCCTTTGTTGGCTGCGAAGGCGGATGATTCAAACCTTGGAGCACTGTACCTCAACGACGATACGCACTGGACTCCCCGAGGTGCCGAACTTGCCGCTAGCGTGATTGCAAAGAAGGTTCGCGAAATGGCGGAGGCAGGTGTTGTGGACATTGGCGAAGCCTCCATCAACTTCGTGGCAAGCGATTCCTTGGCCGACCGCATGGGCGATATCGGCGAGATGAGCGGGCTCAATAAGTTCAATGTGTTCAAGGTGCAACAGGTAACCGGTCATGTGGTTTCGCAACAGGAAGTTTCGGAACGCATGGAAGCACCGGCGGATTCCCTTTCAGATTCGACTGTCGTGCGCGACACGACAAAGATTCCGTTTAAGGATGACTTCCGCAAGGCAAAGATCTTGATTCTCGGTGATAGCTTCAGCCGCATCTACCAGACGGATGCTCCGGTGAACGCAGGTTGGATTGCGCATTTCGCAAAGGAAATGGGCAGGCCTGTTGCAAGTATCGTGAGCGATGGTGGCGCCTCGACCTTGGTGCGCGAAAAACTCGCCCGCAAGGCCGGCGTGCTCAAGGGCAAGAAACTTTTGATTTGGGAATTTGTCGAACGCGACCTCCGCTTCGGTGCGGAAGGTTGGAAAGAGGTTGCGTTCTAGACGAGACGAAAAAGGATAATGCAATGGCAAGACACGGAACTCCTACGCCGGGACAGGCGATTCTCGAAGGCCTCGAATGGCTCAAGATGGACAAGGCTGAATTTGCCCGCCGTATCGGTGTTTCGATGGAAACGCTCGAAGGTTTGATTGATGGCTCCGTTGAAATCACTCGTGAACTTGCTGAATCCCTTGAATCTGTGACCGGCAGCCCCGCCGCCTACTGGCGCATGCTCGCCAGCAAAGCAAAGAGGAGTGAGCCTTAATTATGAACATTACCGAAGCCGTTTCTTGTATGTGTGACCTCGCGAAGGGCGAGGCTGAACAGTTTGACATTATTGCCTCTACCGACCACACCGAAGGCCTCTCCGTTTTCCAGGGGCAGGTGCAGAATACAGAAATTTCTGATTCCGTGGGGCTCGGCATCCGTGTCATCAAGGACGGTCACCCAGGTTATGCGCATACGGAACGGCTTACGAAGGACGCTCTCGGGCAGACGCTGAAGGATGCGCTTTGCCATACGCAGTGGACCGAGAAAATAGACATTGAACTGCCTAGCGCTGCGCAGATTCCTACGGACGAACCGAATTACGACCCTTCCCTGGAATCGCTGGACTTGGCCCAGATGAGGGATTTCTGCATCCAGTTGGAAAAGGAAACGTTCGCGAAGTGCAACGAAATCGTGAATATTCCCTATCTCGGGGGCGATATCGAATCGAGCCTTTCCATCGTGGCGAACCATACGGGGCTGATGTATTCCGCGAAGTCGAATTCTGTGTCGGCGGGCGTGGGTGCCGTAGCCGCTCGTGGCGAGACCAAGAAACTCGGACACTTTGTCAAGAACGGCCGCCGTTGGGATGAATTCGATGTCAACGAAATTGCGACGAAGGCTGCTGGCTATGCGGTGGAGCTTTTCGGCGCCAAGAAAATTGATGGTGGTGTCGTTCCGGTGGTGTTCTCGGAGCGCATTTCTTCGCGCCTTGTCGGAATGTACACCCAGCCGTTCATTGCCGAGGCCATGCAGAAGGGAATGTCCCGCCTGGCCGGCAAAGAAGGGGAGACCATCGCATCCAAGGAATTTTCGCTGTGGAACGACCCGACGGGTGATTTGTTCCAGCATCGCTTTTACTTTGATTCCGAAGGCTGCCTGACCCGCCGCGTGAAAGTGGTGGACGGGGGCGTGTTCAACGAGGCCCTGTACAATCTGGAAAGTGCTTCGAAGGCGGGTCGCAAGACAACTGGCAACGGGGCCCGCGATTTCGGCGGCAAGATGGGAACCTCGTTCTACAATCTTTGCGTACCTCCCGGAACGATGTCGACCTCGGAACTCCTGAAGCTTTTCCCCAAGTGCTTGCTGGTTGTCCGGCTGGAGGGCAACTCCGGCTGCAATGCCGTCTCGGGTGAACTCAGCATTGGCGCTCACGGGTTCTGGTGCGAAAACGGCGTGATTCAACACCCCGTCGATGGTGTTACCTTGTCTGGAAACTTCTTCGATATCATCAAGAATGTCGTCGGAGTCGGCAACGAATACTACAATCCGTTCGCAAGCTACAAAGTCCCTGCCCTCGCCATAAGCGAACTCGCGGTGAGTTGCTAAAGGTTTGAGCTATGAGGCTCCAGGCCCGAGTTTGAATGAAACGTTCATAAATCTAACATAAAAGGGTGTAAACGTTTCTATAAGGCAAAAGCCCTGTCTTTGGGACAGGGCCGTGAACATACAAATTACAGCTCGCGGATAGTCTTTTCCGAGAGACCTGTATAAGAGGCTATTTTCTGTATCGGTTCGTTTTGATCGCGCATTTTCTTCGCGATTTCTTCCGATTTTTTCATCGCTCCTACATACCTTGCCACAGCTTCGTCAAAGTCACTCATGTCTACTGTCATAAGATACCTCGAACTGAAATTACATAATTTCACCTCGTTTTGCAATAGCCTGAAGATGGGGTCGTTTGCAAATTCGCTGAAATCAGCATCGCGGTTCAAGGTGTCAATGGCACGGAGCCACTGGGCGAGGCGACTACTGTCCCCAACGAACCTTTGTGCTTTCTTGAAGAACTTTTCCACCTCAATCAGCGTGACTGTCTGCTTGTCAAAATACACCTGCTGTTCCTGGTTGCGTAGCTGCACCGTGTGGCGATAGTTCGCCGACTCAGGAAACGCGTCAAAGAACAGAAAGCTAATCACATTCAGGTTTTCAAGACGGGGCGTTTTCCCCTTCCTAGCCATGTTGCTTGTGAGGCGTGCCACGTAGAGGACCAGACGGTCTTTGAACAAGGATTTGTTATCCTCGTGCTGGACCTCGATGGAAATGCGGTCCCGAGGCACATCGCCATCGCGGTCATTCGTCAAAAGGATGTCCGGTTCTACGTTGCGGTAGCCCAATTCCCCTGGGATGAACGGGTTGACAAGTTTTGGGTTCTCGATGCGTTCGGAGCCGATGAGGCCCAGGGCTGCGTTCACCAGGTCCGTCGTGAGCATGAGGTTCTTCTCGCTCGCGAGAATCTTCTTGATGCAGCCGTCATTGTAGAAGTACACATTCCTATGCTCGTGTTTCTTGACGAATGTGTCTATATCTCCTCCGTTGTCGTTTATTTTCCTGAGTTCCTTGAGAAATTCGGCAAATTCTTCTCGAATCATGTGTTTTTCCCTTGCCGGAACGCGCCGGTTCGCAGACGGGCTCATGCCCGTCTGTTCCTATAGACGTTTTTACGGCGGTTTTTGTCCAGGGGAATGAAGAATTTTACTTGTCCGCGTTGCGGATGACGTCAATCATGTCCCTTACGGTGCGGCCCACGCCTCTTAACTTTCTTTCTTCTTCTTGTTCCTATAAACAATCACGAGCAGCCAAATCACTCCGGCCAGGATCATTAGGCTGCAGAGCGTTTGCCCGCGGCTCATGCCGAACAGGTCCACGCGTCCGAGGTGCGCATCGGGCCTGCGGAAGAATTCAATGAAGAAGCGGAACAATCCGTAGCCCATCAGGTACAGGCACGGCATCTTGTCGCGTAGGAGAGGTATCTTGCGGAGGTTCCACAGCAGTACGAACAAGATAATGCCTTCGAAGCACATTTCGTAGAGCTGGCTCGGGTGGTGCAGAATCGGATTCGTGATGGGGCTGTCGTGGGCGAGCGGGAACCACATGCCGATGGGGCTCGTCGTCACTTCGCCAAAAAGTTCGCCGTTGATGAAGTTGCCGAAGCGTCCCCAAGTGTAGGCGAGCGGTGCCGCCAAGAAACTCAGGTTGAGCGTTTTCCACACATCCATCTTGTTGCGCTTCATCCCGATGACGGCAAAGATTGTGCCGAGAATCATGCCTCCGTGGTAGCTCATGCCCGAAATGCCGGTGAAGTGGTAGCCGAGCGCGTCATGCGAGAGTGGCAGGATAATCTCGGTCGGGTTCGCGAAATAATAGCCGGGCTTGTAGAAGAAAACGTAGCCGAGGCGCGCACCGATGAGGATGCCGGCGATGGCCCAGGTGAACAGGCTGTCGAACTGTTCCTTGGTATAACCCAGGTTCTCTTTTTTGTTGATTTGCGTCATGACGAGGTAGGCCGTGACAAACGCGAAAATGTACATCACGCCGTACCAGTGGACGGGGAAGTTGCCGATGGTGATGGCAATCCCGTCAAAGTAGCTCGGGATGAGGTTCCACCAGGAGGGGTTGGTTATGTTTTGAGTCATGTTGTCCTCACTTCTCTAAATTCTGGTGTGCCCAGTGGTTGATGACGACGGCGGCCACTTGGGTTGCCGGCTGCGAACGGATTTCTTTGTGGACCTGCATCACGACGACCACGATAGCCTTGCTCGGGTCGTCCTTGGCTTGGGCGAATCCCATGAACCAGTCGTAGCGTCCGGCGGGGTCCTTTCCGTCGAGGGAGCCAGTCTTTCCGCCGAGATAGAGCGCTTCGAAATTCTTGCGGGCGATGTTCTTGCGCGACATGTGCTTGCGGGCAGTGCCTTTTTCGACGGCGCGGATCATGGCCTGGCGGAGCCCGTAGTAGGTGTTGTCACTGAATTTGCCCACGTCGAGCGCAATGCGGTTTGTCGGGGCGTAGGGGGCGAGGTTGTCTGCCCAGGGAATTTCTAGGGGTTGCTTCATGAGAATGGCGCGGACCTGGGCTGCGGCGAGGAGCGGCGGGAGCGTGATGTCTTCGGTGAAGCCGCAACTTGTTTCGGCGAGCCCGTAGCCGGTGTCGGGCGGGTTGTAGGTGGCTCGCCCGGGGATGCCTCCCGGGAAGTTCATGTTGTAGCCCAGGTTTTTCGCGCTGCTGCGGAGCTTGTTTGCACCGACATTCATGCCGATGATGCCGAGCGGGGCGTTGCTCGACTTGGCGTAGGCGTCTTGCAGTTCGATGGTCGTGCCGGTGTAGTCTTCGGGCACGCGGAGCTGGCTCTTGTAGAGCGTGTGGCTTGCCCCGCGCATGGGGATGGGCGTGTCGAGCGAGTAGCGTCCGGATTCCATGGCTGCGGCGATGGTGACCGTCTTCGCGAGCGAAGCGGCGGGGAAGGAATTCTTGACGAAGTAATCCGGCTGGTTCTGCACCTTGTCGTCGCGGCGTTCGCCCCAGGCGATGATTTCGTTTGTCTTGGCGTTCACGACGAGGACCACGCCGTAATCGGGCTTGTAGCGGCGCAGCATCTGGTCGATTTTTTCGGCGAGGAACACGTTCCTCTGCGATTTGATGTGTGCGCTGTCGACAATTTCGGGCTCGGGCGCGTTTTCGGGGACAATTTCGGCAACGAGCGTGGCCTGTGTGTTGCTCAGGTCTTCTTGGTGTTCCTGCTCCCTTTCGATAGAATCGGCTTTCTTGAGCTCGGCAATTTTCTGCTGGATTTCCTGCGATTCTTGTGTCGCCACTTCTTTTTTGGGGGTGTCCTGGGGTCTAGTATCTTCGTGGAGGATGGCGGCACCGACTCCGAAGGCGATGAGGACAAGGAGGGCTATGGCTATAATGCGGTTGCGGAGCCTCTTACGATAGGGGAGGCGGTTTGTCGTGCTGTAATAATGTTTCATTGGCTACTTGAAAATGGTTTTACGGTAGTAGGCGAGCTCGGCGATGCTTTCGCGGATGTCGTTCAGGGCTTCGTGGCGTTTTTCCTTCTGGAATTCCTCCAGTTTCGGGTACCAGCGGTAGGTGAGCTCCTTGATTGAACTGACATCGATATTCCTGTAGCACAGCCACTCGGAAATTTCGGGCATGTATTTGTAGAGGAATCGCCTGTCCTGCGTGATGGAATTGCCGCAGAGCACGTTTTTCCCCTTTTCGGTGAACGGCTTGATGAACCGGAGCGTCTCCAGTTCGGCGTCGGCCAGGGAATATTGCGAATGTCGGCAGCGTTCCACGAGCCCGCTCTGGTTGTGGTGGCGGGTATTCCACTCGTCCATGCCCTCGAACACGTTTTCCGGCTGGTGTATCGCGATGACAGGGCCTTCGGCCAGGATTTCCAGTTCGGCGTTGGTGACGATGGTCGCAATTTCCAGGACAACGTCCTTTTCGGGTTCGAGGCCGGACATTTCCAGGTCCATCCAGACGAGATTGTGGGAACTTTTCTTTTTCGTCATGATAAGAGCAAATTTAATATTTTGCCGGTTGGAGATGGCCGTTTTGTGGGGCTCCGTCTGTAAAAAAATGGAGGGGGGACTTTTAGTACATGTAAGTATTTTGAAATTTTTTTTTATAATCGGTTCTTGTGGCGATGCAAGGTGGAATTATGCCCGTACGGAGCCTGATTTTTGATTTTATTGTTATTTTTTTCCGTTTAATGGCAATTTTGGGCTGTTTTATCGCTTTTTTCTTTTTTAAGCCCTTTTTAGGACTTGGAAACTGTAATCTTTTTCTATATTGGCACCATTAATTTGTTAAAGAAGGACTAATATGGAAGAAGTAGTCATTACCGGTATGGGTTGCGTGTCGACCCTCGGCAACTCCCCTGATTTACTCTGGGACAACCTCCTGCAAGGAAAGTCGGGAATCGATATCATCGACAGGTTCGACGTATCCGCTTTCCCGATCAAGATTGCCGCTGCAGTCAAGGAATTTGATGCGTCGGAGTATTTCAGCAACCGCGACCAGTCCAGGTATTCCAAGTGCATCCAGTATGCGGTATTCTCTGCCTTCCAGGCTTTGAAAAATGCTGGAATCAATCCCGAGAACGAGGATCCTACCCGTTCCGGCGTGATTATCGGTGCCGGTATCGGCGGCATGAACCCCTACATGGAAAACGCCGTCACGCTCGCCAACCGTGGCCCGAGCCGCGTATCCCCGTTCTTCATCCCGATGTCCATCACCAACATGCCGGCTGGCGAAGTTTCCAACCGCACCAAGTGGATGGGCCCCTGCTATGCGGTCGTTTCCGCATGTGCCACTTCTAACCATTCTATTGCCGCCGCCTACGACCAGATTCGTTTCGGTCGTGCCGACATCATGCTGGCTGGCGGTGCCGACGAGACGGTCAACCCGCTCGCCCTTGCAGGCTTTACCTCCATGCATGCCTTGAGCAAACGCAACGACGATCCTGCCACTGCATCCCGTCCGTTCGACAAGGGCCGTGATGGTTTCGTCATCGGCGAAGGTTCCGGCATCCTCGTGCTCGAAAGCCGCACGCACGCCGAAAAGCGTGGTGCCAACATCCTCGCCCGCATTGCGGGTGTCGGTGTCAGTGCCGATGCTCACCACATGTCCGCTCCCCGCGAAGACGGTGAAGGCGTCCGCCTCGCTATTGAGATGGCCCTCCGCGAAGCCGGCATCTCCCCGAAGGACGTCGGATACGTCAATACGCACGGTACTTCCACTCCGCTGGGCGACGTCGCCGAATGCTCTGCCCTCGAGAAGGTCTTCGCCGGCTCTTTGGACAGCCTCAAGGTGAACTCCTCCAAGTGCATGATCGGCCACGCCCTCGGTGCTGCTGGTGCTCTTGAAGCCATCATCACCGTGAAGTCCCTCGTGAACCAGACCATCCATGCGACAAGGAACGTCTTCGAACAGGACGAACGCATCCACCTGGATGTCTGCGCGAACGGCAACGTGAACCATTCGTTCAAGTACGCTCTTTCCGACAGCTTCGGCTTCGGCGGACAGAACAGCGTGCTCCTGCTTGCCCGCGACTAATCAGTAATGTGTCATCCCCGCGGGGATCTCCACTAAGAAACTCGCCTCGCCGGAAAATCCCGGCGAGGTTTCTTGTTTATAAAGTATGTGCAATCATCTTTGAAAGATTTTAGCATCCAAAGAACGAGCAGAAAAAAGCCCTGTCTTTGGGACAGGGCGGTGAATATACAAATTAAAGTTCGCGAATTGTCTTTTCTGAAAGGCCCGTGAACTCGATGATTTCCTCAATCGGCTTGTTCGCATCGCGCATTTTCTTCGCGATTTCTTCCGATTTTTTCATCGCCCCTACATACCTTGCCACCGCTTCGTCATAGTCGCTCATGTCTACTGTCATAAGATACCTCGAACTGAAATTACATAATTTCACCTCGTTTTGCAATAGCTTGAAGATGGGGAAAAAACTGTTCCAGCTGGCTACGAAGGTTGCCCGCAAGGCGGAAAAATGCTACCATTTCGAGATAGGGGACTCCGATACGAACACAAAATCAGGGTAGATTGCGGTGAAGAATAAATTTGTATTTGCATTTTTTGTTTTCTTCTTCATTTCGTGTGGTGGAGACAGTTCCAGCGGTAGCTTGAGCCCAGAGGAACCTTCTTCTGAAGATTCTTCTAGCGAGACTCTGTCCTCTTCGTCGAAGGATTCGTCTTCAAGTACAACTAAAAACAAGCCTCTATCATCCTCGATAAAAATCAATTCTTCATCATCTTTGAAAAAAGAGAGTTCTTCAAGTATGATGAAAGGCAAGTCTTCGTCATCGTCGGTAAAGAACGAATCTTCTAGTTCAAAGTCTGATGTCTCTTCCTCATCGTTAGAAACGGCAAATTCTTCAAGTGAGCCGAAGGGCAAGTCTTCATCATCTTCGACTAACAGCAGTTCTTCCAGTGAAAAAAAAGATAGTTCTTCGTCAGTCAAGAGTTCGTCGAGCATTAAGCCGGAAGAATCATCATCTTCCGAAGACAAGAGTTCATCAAGTGTGAAACCCAAAGAATCATCCTCGTCGGAATACAGTTCATCGAGTGTACAAGAAACCAGTTCCTCATCATCGGAGGAAAGTTCTTCTAGCAGCTTTGTTGGATGCATTATGGGCTCTTTATACGATGACCGTGATGGCAAAACGTACAAGACCGTAAAAATTGGCGAACAAGAATGGATGGCTGAAAATTTGAATTACGATGTCCAAAATTATAAAAGTAGTTATCGTAGTTGGTGTTATGACAATAAGGATGGTAAAGATGGCGAGGTTGACAACTGCCAAAAGTATGGCCGTCTTTATCGTTGGTCTGTCGCAATAGATTCTTTGACTTTAGCGCAAGAACAAGGAGCAACTTGCGGGTATAATACGGCCGGAGTGGGAAATTGTTTTGTTCCAAATAATTGGAAAGGAATTTGTCCAGATGGTTGGCATTTACCAACAACAAATGAATGGAATGACTTAGCAGATTCTGTTGGTGGCTCTAGTTTCGCGGGAAAGAACTTGAAAAGTTCAGAAGGATGGGATTTGATAGGTGGTGTTAATGGTTCTGATGAATTCTGCTTTTCAGGGTTGCCTGCTGGTTATCGAAATGGGTCGGGTAAATTTGCTACAGATTACACATATTTTTGGACTGCTGATAAGTCTAAAAATCTGTCATATAGAGCTTATGCAATGGGTATTCCATATCAAAAAGATGTTTTCGTAACGGGCGATAGAGATGTTGGTGTTAATGCATATTCAATTCGATGTGTGAAAAATTAATTGTATAAGGATGCTGTGCTATGCCTAAAGCCCTGCCTTCTCTGGTCTGATGTTTAATGTGCAGAGGAAAAGTTCGTGCCGAAATATTTGATACTGATGCTTCTTCCTTTACTAATGCTTGTCTCTTGTGGAGATGACGATTCTGGAAAATCTCCGGTTCAATTTTCGCTGCGTAAAGGACTTCGATAAAATCCATTAAAAAATCGCCTCGTAGTTCAAATTTCGGCGAGACTTATCTATCTTTACGCGTGTGAAATTGGCTGGTTCGAAAATAATCGCTTTTTTTGTGTTGGTGCTGCTTGCTGGAGCTGCTGTGGCGGCTCCTGGAGACCCGTACACCTGGCGTGATTCCACGTGGGATTACCGCAGCGAAGATTCGACGGACATTGCAGCGGAGGTCTCTGTCCCAAAGACGGTCGGTGTTGCGTCCATGACTCTCATCGCCTACGGTGCCGCCTATTGGCTTGTTTTCCAAAAAGGCTGGTGGGATGACGGAAGGGGCCATTTCCGTTTCGAGAACGATTTCGATTATGCAATGAATCTCGACAAGTTTGGCCATTTTTTGGGTGGCGTCTTTTTGGGAGAATCGTTCTACGAAGGCTACCGCTGGGCCGGAACGAGCGAGTTCAACGCTTACCTGTTTGCGGGCCTTTCTGCGATGATGACCCATGTCGCGATTGACGTGAAGGATGGTTATTCCCCGGAATGGGGCTTTAGCATTTTCGATGTGCTTTCGGGAACGCTCGGTGGTTTCTATCCGATGGCAGAACGCTACATTCCCGCATTCAAGTACATTGATTTCAAGTGGAGTTATTGGATCAATACCAAGGCTTACTACAGGCAGAGCAAAACAGGCATCTTTACCGACGACTACGTGAACCAGACTTTTTGGCTTTCGGTCAAGCCGTATCGCTTGTTGCCGTCTGGTGCGAGGGCGTATTACCCGAGCTGGCTTGCCTTCGCGGCCGGTTTGAGTATCGACGAGAAGGTGTTTACCAAGGAACCGCACCCGCGTCGTGAAGTTTATCTGGCGTTCGACTACGATTTGGAGGCGTTCCGCCCGCAAAGCCGCATGGCCCGTACCATTATCAAGTATTTGAACTATTTCAAGTTGCCGGCACCGACAATTCAAGTTTATCCTGAATTCCACTGGTACTTGCTGTATCCGATAAAGTTCTAGCTTTTTATACGTTTTTTCGTTTAGGGGATTTTATGAAGAATGTCTTTGGAAAAATGATGGTCCTCGTGGCTCTTGTCCCGCTTGTGTGTACCGCCGCTCCGCAGACAGGGAATTTTCGCGATACCCGCGATGGCAAAACCTACAGGACGGTTGTTGTTGGGAGCCGCACATGGATGGCGGAGAACCTTGCTTATAACGTGAAGGGAAGCGCCTGTTACGATAACAAGCCCGAGAACTGCACAAAGTATGGCCGCCTCTACAATTACGAGATGGCGACAAAGGCTTGCCCTTCGGGATGGCACCTGCCCGATAACGACGAGTGGAAACGTTTCCGCACTTTTATCGAAGATAGCGACGGCAAGGAAGCCGCATGGGTGAGCCTAAAGTCCCGTGATAAGTGGGACGGCAGCGACCGCTACGGGTTCGATGTCGTGCCGGCAGGCAAGGCGACCGACGAGTTCGTAGAACTGGGCGTGTCGGCGCATTTCTGGAGTGCCACAAGCGAAGACGGCGATGCCTACGGTTGGCACCTCGCGCCTCCGGGCGATTTCGGTGTGGATTTCGACATCAGCAGCAACATGTATTCCGTGCGCTGCCTCAAGAATTACTAAACAGAAGATTTCTTGTCTCGCCAGCCGAAGTAGTTGGCAAGGACGGTCCCGCTAATAGAGTGGTACGCGCAGCTAAGTGCGCAGGGCACGACGCAGAGCACAGCTTCGGGGTGTGCCGCCACGTTTTCGGGATTGGCGAAGAACCCTGCGGCAAGGACTGTGGCCATGCCGGCGTTCTGCACGCCGACTTCAATTGCGATGGTGCGTTTTTTGGCGGTGCTGAACTTGAATAGCCTGCCCACGCTGTAGCCCAGGATGTACCCGAGCGCGTTATGGCAAAATACAACGGCAAGCACGAGGAAGATAAGGCCGATTCCGTTTGTCAAAAGTTGCGGGCGCACAGTCACGACAACTCCGCCCACGATCAGCATGAGCCCGATGACGCTGACGGCCGGCATGTCTGCCTGGATTTCCTTGAATATGGGGCGTTTCCCTAAGAAATAATTGAGCAGGAAGCCGATAGTTACCGGGAGGATGGTGACATAGAGAATGTTCAGGAACATCCCGATGGCGTTCACGTTGATGCTCGTGTCGGCAAGCCAAAGTACCAAAAGCGGAGTCATGATGGGGGCGAGCAAGGTCGATACGGTTGTCATGCCCACGGAGTAAGCGACATCGCCCTTGGCGAGGAAACTCATGATGTTGCTCGAAACTCCGCCCGGGCAGCACCCGACCAGAATGATGCCTACGGCAAGGTATGGGTCAAGGCCGAATACCTTGGTAAGCGTAAAGGCGACGAGCGGCATGATGGTGTATTGCGCGGCGGCCCCGAGCAATATGTCGAGCGGGCGCCTAAAGAGAATGCGGAAATCCTCGACCGAAAGCGTGAGCCCCATGCTGAGCATGATGATGCCGAGAATGACGGATGAAACGTTGCCGTGGACCCAGCCGAAGGCGATGGGGAGGAAGAATGCGACGATGGCGCTTGCGATGACGAATGGGGAAGCGTAAGAAGAGAGAACGTGGCAGAAAGCCCTAACTATCTTAAACATGCCTTAAATATAGATAATCCGCTTTATCTTTGCTTTACCCAGTAGTCGGTGGGTTGCTTCACTCCGCATTCCTCGGCGATGTAAACCGGTTCGACACCTTTCTTCTTTTGCTCGGTGTAGTTCTTGAGTGCCTTGAAGGCAATGGGCGAAAGAATCAGGATGACGGGGATGTTCACGAGGACCATGAGTCCTTGGCAAAGGTCGGCGCTGTCCCAGGCAAACGAGGCGCTGGAAATCGCTCCCGCAAAGACGATGACCGTGGCAATCGCCTTGAAAATATTGCGAGTGACGTTATTCGGGCGCTTGTTCAAGATGAATCGCAAGCAACCTTCGGTGTAGTAATAGTTGCCGATGAGCGTGGTATAGCCGAAAAGGCACATGGAGAACGTGATGAACAAGGCTCCATGAGTGCCCAAGACGGATGTCAGCGATTTCTGGACGTAGAGAATGCCGGAAATTTCCTTGGTCGGTTCCACGTCGCACGAAAGGCACATCAATGCGGTAGCCGAACAGATAAGCAATGTGTCGATGAATACGGAGAGCGACTGCACGAGACCTTGCTTGACCGGGTGCGACACGCTTGCGCTTGCACTCGCGTTCGGTGCAGAGCCCATGCCCGCTTCGTTGGAGTAGAGCCCGCGCTTGATGCCGTACATGATGCAGCTTCCGGCGAATCCGCCGAAGCCGGCGTTGAACGAGAAGGCGCTCTTGAAAATTGTCGCAAACATTGCCGGGACGTTTGAAATGTTGTATATGATAATGCCTAGGGCTACAAGAACGTATATAGTGCCCATGAGCGGGACGAGATAACTCGTAATCGTGGTAATTTTCTTTGCTCCGCCCCAGATGCACACAGCGAAAAGTACAGCAAGGATGATACCGGTGATGACCGGCGTGGAACTCTTGTCGTAGAATTCGTAGTTAGAAAGGGAATCCTGGATGTTGTAAGAGGCGAGCAGGTTATAGCCGATGATATAGGTGATGAGCACGAAGACGGAGAAGAGTATGCCCAACCAGCGCATGCCAAGTGCTGTCTGGATATAATACGAAGGACCGCCATAGGAATGCCCCGTGATATTGTCGTGGCGCTTGTAAATCTGTGCGAGCGTAGATTCAACGAAAGCGGATGCCGCCCCGATGACTGTAATGAACCACATCCAGAAAATGGCGCCTGCGCCGCCGAGGCAGATGGCGGTTGACACGCCGACGATGTTTCCTGTCCCCACGCGCGATGCGGTTGAAACCATCAATGCACCGAACGATGAAATGCCGTGTTCGTGCAGCGGTTTTTCGCGGGTGACGCGGAGCATTTCGAAGAGGTGCCGAATTTGCGGAAAGCCCAAGCGGATCGAAAGGAAAATGCCTGCCACTATCAGGAATAGCGGGATGATGTAGAAATCGTATAGTACAGTATTTAATGTCGAAACGACGGGATGCAGTATCTCAAACATGTATTTACTCCGTTTTTTTAAAGTTAATAAATGCTTGAAAAAAGTTTTGTCCTGCTTAAGTCAATAACTTGTGATTTTAAACATCAAAAAGAAGTATTTCTACTAAATGAATTCTGCGTGGCTTATTTTAGCTTATATTAAAAGTAACGAAAAGTCCATTTTGTGCTCCTTGTAAAAACGGTCCTGTCCTTTTGGACAGGGCTGTTTCTTTTTATATCAAGATTTCCAGAGATATATTGCGCCCGTTTTATTTTTTGTGCTGTATTATATTATACTATACGATGTGTATAATATACGTTTAAAGTGTGATGCTTATTACAATTTTTATGTCAATTTTTACGTAAAAAGGCAATTTTTGTATAATATGTTATTGACGGACGTGTGAAATGAATATACATTTATGTATATGAAATCGGTACTTGAATACAAAGACTATCACCTCTTTATGCAGGATTATTACGACGAACGCAAGCGTCTCGGTGCGTTCTCGTGGCGCGAATTCTGCAAGAGTGCCGGCTTTACGTCTCCGAATTTTTTGAAACTCGTGTGCATGGGCCAGAGCAAACTTTCCAAGATCAAGGCACGTGCTGTGGCGCAGGCCATGAAACTCGTCGATTACGAGGAAGATTACTTTTGCGAACTCGTCACGTTCTGCAATGCCGAGAAGGATTCCGTCAAGAAGGATGCTCTCCTTGAAATGCAGAAAATCGCTCTGGAACACAAAGTGCGCGTCGTCGACGGCGAGGCCTTCCAGTATTATGAATCTTGGAAGTATCCGGTGTTGAGGGAACTTGTCCCGATGATGCCGGGGGCAACAGCCCGCGATATCGCCGAAGAATGCAAGGAGCACGTGTCGGCAGAAGAAGTTCACGACATCCTGAGTTTCTTGGTCAAGGCCGGATTCCTGAAAAAGGACGGCGAGAAGGTCTATTCGCAGACGGAACAGACTGTCATCGGCTCGAAGGAAGCATTGCCCATCGCGATCCGTTCTATGCACAGGGAAATGGCGAACATGGCGGTACGTGCTGTAGATCGCTATTCTCCGAACGAACGCTTTTTTACCGGGGTCACGCTCAGCGTAAACCAAGAAGCGAGCAACAGAATTGTCGAAGAAATCAACGCTTGCTGCAAAAAAGTGCTATCTATTGCAAATGAATACAAGGACCTGGACCAGGTCTGCCGAATCAATTTTCAGTTTTTCCCGGTAACGGAAAAGATCAAGGAGGTACGCCATGCTTAATAGAATGGTTTTCTCCATTAGCGCCCTTTCTTTTATTTTCATAATGGCCTGCTCCAGCGATAACGTGGCAGGAGGAACTATCGATCCCAACTCTATTGCGGAAATCAGCAGTTCCTCCGAAGGGGGTGGCGGAGCAAATGCGATTTCCTCCGATGTAGGGGATATCTCCAGCTCGTCCAAAAAGAATGATAGGGTTGAATCCAGTTCGTCTAATTTGCCGAACAAGGGTGTGACCAGTTCGTCCGAAAAGGTGGAGAAGGTCGAATCGAACTCGTCGAGTAGTGGACAGTATGACGATTCGTCGCTTGTTCCTGATCCTGTTTCGTCCAGCTCGCGTTCTCGGTCAAATAATGGTGACTTGCGGGACGGTGGGCAAAATGGCTTAGTGCCGCAACCGAATTCGTCTGATTGTTCCGAATGTGATGTCCTCGTGTCTTCGTCGGGGGGCAGCGGCCTTGTTGTCCATGCGGAAAATTTCAGTTTGCAGTGCAAAGAAGAAGCTGTCTATGGCGACGGGAATGCTCCTGATGATGCTCCACCTTCACCTTCGGCATCCTTCTATGTATATAATGAAGCCGAGGTGATTACGTTTGAAAATGTCTATTTCGATCTCCCTTGCAACAAGGAAAAACGAACCAAGTTCTTGAATGACCTTTATGAAAATGGCACAGACGTAAGCCTTGACGGTGATACGGTATTTGTCAATTTGCCGCAGACCGAAAGCATTAATTGCGGTTGTGTGGCAGAAGGTGGCTTTAGGCTTGACAAATATTATCCTGATATAAACTATGCAGTCTTTAATCAACAAAATGCAATTCAGTTATATGAAATGCACTATACGTTGGTCGAAGACATAGAAGGCCATAACTAAAGGAGGAAATCATGAAAAAGATACTTGCTTGCTGTGCGGCTCTGTCGCTTATGCTTATGGCTTGCGGGGATGAATCGTCTTCGACGGCTCCGATTGCCCTTGGGGAAGAATTGTCTGGTACGGAAGTCAGTTCTTCGGGGACTGAGGGCCCCGCGTCTTCGGGAGTGCCGAACTCTAGTGCAACGGCTCCGGAATCCAGTGCTGGCAAACCTGAATCTTCTAGTGCGGTTGTGCCCGAATCGGGTGCGGCAGGGAAATCTTCGTCTTCTGTTGCGGTGCCTAGCTCCGCTACGCCGGAAGCGGCGCCAATCCACCTGATGCTCACGGATGTCTACGGGATGTGCGATACCAAGAAAACGCAGAACCGTCCTGCCATTTCGTTGGATGCCGGATTGTATGCCGAAGACTTGGTTCCAGTCGCGGACACCCAGCCTGTAGCCTACAGGCATGACGAAGCAGATTCCATAGAATATACGGTACATATTACCTTGACGTGCGGCATTGTCTTGGATAGCTTGGATTTACTTGTAGAAGGGGATACAATCCATGCGAAAACCTTCTTTGATCGTAGCGGTGCAATGAGGTGCCTTTGCTCATCGGTCATTGAGTTCAAGGTAAAGAAAGAAGATTCGTTCCTGAATGCGCATGTACTTGTCTTGGACGACGAGAATATAATACCCATTCTTGAACGTAGCGGAGAATCCGGCACGAGCGAACCTCGGCCTCGCCAGTCAACATCGAGCGTTAAGGCCCAATGCAACCATAATGCGAATAATGCTACGAATGTCGTTTCAAATGCGGTAGAGTCTGAAGATACATCCACCTTTGTTATCGATGTGATTGAACGTGCCGAGCCTGCGGCCCGAAAGTATGTTGGCGAAGACAGCATGACGGTTGTCCTTGACAATGTGACGATGAGTTGTGGGTCGATTGTCGAGAGCGTTGATGTTACGGCTGCTGGCGATACGCTTGTTGTCAAGATAAATTTGGACCCGAATGCGCCTTTGGCAAATTGCATTTGCCCGACGCAAGTATCCTTTACAATAAAGAATGAAGCCGAGTTTACCAAGGCGACCTATGTCAATGGAGCTTTCTTCGATCCGATTCCCTTGCTGAGTGGAACATCCGGGGAATAACGATAACCAGACTTTGAAAATGGAGGCTGAGAATATGAAAAAGATTTTTGCTTTTTGTACAGCATTATCATTAATGTTGATTGCTTGCGGGGACGATTCGTCCTCGACGGCGCCTGTTCCCGTTGGTGCGGAATCTTCCCCTGCAATGGGGGTATCTTCGAGTTCCGGGGACCCTGCGTCTTCTGGTTTAGAGGAATCTTCTTCGTCTGCAACGTCAGCCTTGTCTAGTGGAACCGTGCCGGAATCGAGTGCGATAAATCCTGAATCGAGTGCTGTGGGGTCGTCATCAAGTTTCAATCCTGCTTCGAGTGCAACGGAATCTTCTTCGTCTGTCTTGAACAATTCCGTTCAGGTGGTCGCAATGGAAGGTGGTACGTGCATAGAGAATAAAACATCGGGCGACCCCATGAAGGACGCTGGCGCTGTTGGAGGGGACCAGGCGCTCCCGCCGATGGCCTATATAGAAGTTGCCGAGGATTCTGAATATGCAGCTGTTGTCGTTGAAAGAGTGAAGGTTGCTTGCAATCAGATAGGTGGCTTTGCAGGCATGATTGAACAACCTGCTCTTGACAGCCTCGAAATTTCGGTTGCGGGCGATACGCTCTACGTAAAGCCTTTGATTGGTGGTTCTGCGGGTACGGGATGTACCTGCCAGGCAAAATTCTTCTTCAGGGTGGGCGCAGAAAGTCCCTTTATGAACACAAGCCTCCTTGTTGTGAATGATCAACTGAATTTGGGCAACAGAATGCAAATCCACAATAAAACCGCTGAAAAAAAGGAAGAGCAAGAAAGAGCGGCTTTCCTGGAGAGAGGTTTTAAAGCGGGCCGTTGCGTTGCCGGCTTCGACGGTGTTCCTGTTGCAAACAAGCCTGCGCTTTTTAAAGATTCGGTGACCGTTCTGGTCAATGTGGAACTCCCCGAAGCCACCTTGTCAATCCACGATAATGGAGACAATGTCTTGATTCTCCAGAACGTAATGGACTATTGCGGTGTTAATGCGAAAATCTCCCAGGAGATGGTTGGCGATACGCTGTATCTGGAATATACAGATGTTGTGGATGTCACCGATTGCATGTGTACTTTTGATGAGTTCCGTTTCGCCATACCGGATGAAAACGTGAATGCCCGATATGCAAAGTTCAATGGCAAATTATATATGATTGTCCGTTCAATATCTTAATAAGGAATGTACACCTCTAAGAAAAGGGCGCTCCGTTTGGAGCGCCTGTTTTATGTTCTATGGATTGCTTCGGGGCTATATGCCCCTCGCAATGACACACTAGGCGAGCGGTCTCACTAGTACAGGAGCGCGAACACCATGCCGGGGCGGAAGTACTTACCGGCGGTGTACTTGAGCGCCGTGCTGTGGAGCAGCATGAACAGCGCGCTTGCTTCAACCTTGTTGGCCTTCGCGATGCTGCCGAATGCCTTGGTAAAGGCGGGCAGGTTGCGCGGGAGTTTCGGGCTGATGCGGCTGTCGGCAAGGAGGGCGCCCTTCTTCAGGAGTTCCTTGTGCATCTTGTCGGCGGCGGTGGCGCTGAGGTTAAATGCCTTCACGAGCGCTTCCGGGTGCAGGCGGCAGGAACCGTTGAATCCTTCCGGTGCGGCGAACGGGATGCGGGCTTCTTCGTAGAGGTTGCGGATCATGGAATCGCCCATGTCGGCAGCCTGCTTTTCGAGGCCGTGGTGCATCATGGCGCACATGATGCTGTACTGGATGCCAATCCACACGTCGTGAGCCTGGAAGTTGAATTCGTCGAGCGGAGAGCCGTCCTTGCGCACGAGGTTTGCAGCACCGATGAGCGGGCTGTTGGCCTTGTAGTTCGTGTTGAATACGCGGAGCAGGTTCGCCTTGGCCTTCTTTTCGTCGCTGATCGGCTTCAGGCCGAGGAGGCGGAGGTAGGTGTCGGCGAGCATCGTGTCGGCGAAGACGTCGTCGCAGTCGTTGGCGATCTTGGCGTTCCAGCTGGCGGTAAAGGCTTCCTTGCACTGGGCGGTGAGCCACGCCTTCTTGAGACCGCGGAGTTCGTTCTTCGAAAGTTCCACGTCGCTCGGAATTTCACCGGAGTTGAGCCATTCGTTGATGGCCTTGAGGGCGGCCTTCACGTCGCTGCCGTCGATGGCGAGCGTTTCCTTGATGGCGTCGGCGAGTTGCGGGAGCTTGTCAGCCACAACGTCCTTCGCTTCCATCGGGGTCACGAAGAAGTGGTAGTAGCCTTCGGCTTCGTCCCACAGGGCTTCGTCGAATTCCTTGTTGGCGGCATCGGCCTTGGCGTTCCATGTGTCTGCCTGCTGCTTGTCGCCGAGGATCTCGGCAATCTTGGCGGCGGCGCGGAGGCCTGCAATCCAGAGGCTACCGCAGTACACGGAAATGCCATGGCTGGAGAGGTTGTCGAACGTGTCGTCGGTACCGTGGGTGAGCGGGAAGTTTTCGCCTTCGTTCACCATCTTTTCGAGGTACTGCATGGCGGCGTAAACGGCTTCCTTGCAATCCTTCAGGTTTTCGATATCCTGCGTCTTTACGTAGTGGCGGAGAACCATCAACACATACTTCGGAGCGAGATCCTTCCATTCCTTCACGTTGTGCCAGTCGTAGGCATCGGGTTCAGCATCGAAGGGACTTCCGAGGTCGTGAATCACGGCGCCACGCACGGCGCGCGGGCCTTCAAGTTTCGGGTCCGGAAGGTCAGCGAACGGGTGGTTCACATATTCGTGGTGACGGCGACGGTTGTCGTTCACGGCGAGAATCGCATCGCCGAAGCGCTTCATGACCACGCCGTCGAGGCGCGGCATCAGAGCCATCAGGCTGAAGCTGCCGTAGAAGTAAACGTCGAGGGAGTTGAAGAACGGATAGTCGGCGCATTCGCGGACGAGGAAGCGGTCATCCTTGTCCCACACGGTGGCTTCGGCGAGGAAGCTGAGCGTGTTGATGGCGAGGCTCTTGAATTCGTCCTGCTTGGCAGCCGTCTTGTAAAGCTTGGCCACGGCCTTCTTCGGGACTAGAGCTTCGAATGCCTTGAGGCGTGCGTCCATGTTTTTGTCGGCGGCGAGGGCTTCTTCGAGGATAGCGCCCACGCGGCCATAGGCTTCGGGGAAGAACGTGGTGTACTTCTTGGCGGAAGTAAGCTTGTTCAGCTTGATTTCGGGGAAGTCGAGTACCAGGTTGAACTGGAAGCTGACCTTCTGCTTCGGCTTGAGAACCGCAGTAACGGCGACGGCACCGGCCATCGTTTCGCGGCCGCTGTAAACGTTCTTGACCCAGGCTTCGCAAACGCGACCGCTGCGGAGGGCGCCCTTCAGCACGGAGGCGGCGTCATCCTGGTAGAACATCGGCTTCACGGAAACGTTCAGGTTATCCTTCTTGTTCCAAGCGACAGACACGCCCATGCAACCATTGAAATCGCTTTCGGCGAGCGGCTTTTCGTTGTAGAATTCGAGACCGCGGACTTCGCGACCGTCCTTGGCCTGCTTGCTGAACTTCACGCCCTTCGGGAAACGTGCAGACGGAACGAGCACGAAGCTAGAATCCTGAACGCCTTGGCGGTCCTTCTTGGCCATGTAACCGGCGATGCAGTCCTGCACCTGCACGATCGTGATTTCGCGGGTTTCCTTGGTGGTATTTTCGAGAGTGAACACGGTAGCGTTCACCGGGAGGCTGGAGAGGCGTTCGTCACCCGGAGTCACGTAGCTGGACTGGGTCTTGGTAATCTGAACACCCTTGCCTTCGTACTTGGTTTCGCTCACGGGGTAGAGGGCGGCGTACTGCATCTTGGCGGCATCGTAACCGGCTTGGCCCAGGAATACATTGTCGTTTGCCCAAGCGGCGGTGAGGGCGCCCTGACGCACAACCTTTTCGCCCACGACACCGTTGAAGAAGTCGATGACGGCGCTGCGGTTGAGTTCGGCACCGGCCTTGTTCAGGAGGGCGGCGGTGCGGTCGCTCCATTCGATGTGCCAGCGTTCAAACGCGGCGGCATTGTTCTTGAAGAAATCCTTCTCGGCGATAGCCTTGTTGAGCTTGGCCTCGGCCTTCTTCTGGTTGGCCAGTTCGGCGGCGCTGAAGAGTGCTTCGCCCTTCGCGTCCACGAGCGGGTACTTGGCGAGCATCTGCGTGAAGCCGGCGAAGTCGCCGATTTCGAGCGCTGCCTTCGCGCCAATCACGGATTCGCGGAAGAAGAAGTTGTTGAAGCGGAGGTCAGAAGGCTTTTCGGTGCGGACCTGCACGCCCGGCATCACGTTCATCACGGGAGTGGTGCCCGCAGGCGTGGCGGTGAATGTCGAGCCGATACCGCCGACAGCAATACCCGTGGTAGAGGGAGTCGTAGAAAGCGGGGTGTACCAGGGCTGGATAAATTCCACGGCGAGGCCCGGGGTCATCAGCTTCTGGACGGAACCGGCCTGTTTGGCGCCGGCGAGGTATTCTTTAATGCTCATATTGAATTCCATGAATAGGGTTAAATTTTTCGGATAGAAAGGTAGTAAATCTAGGGGGTGCATGGCATTAAATGAGCTTTTTTTAATCTTTCTCCTGTACGCTCTGCTTGAAAAAGACTATCTTATGGGCATGACGAAACTGGTTGCACACATGATTCCCGGACTCCTGCTCATTGTGGTGTTCGCATTCCTGAAAAGTTTTGTAATTCCCGTAGAAATCACGGTCCAAGGTTGGTTCGTGTTCCTGACCGCTGCGGTTTTCATCTTTTCGGTTATTATTCCTTGCGTCATTTACTACCTCCGCACGCCTCCCGGAATTGACCATAAGTAATTGATTTTTCTATATTTGCGCCCATGTTTAAAATAGGCGTGATGGCTTCCGGTGGTGGAAGCAACTTTAAAGCGATTATTGACCGCATTGGCGAGGGCGACCTCGATGCCCAGTGCAAATTCCTCATTAGTAACAACGGGAACTGCGGTGCGATGGAGCATGCGCGGGCCTACGGGATTCCCGTGTACCATATTTCCGGCAAGACGCACCCGGATCCGGCTGCATACGAGTCGGCTATGCTCGACGTGTTGAACCTCTATAATGTGGATCTTTTGATTTTGGCGGGCTACATGAAGGCGCTTCCGCTTTGCATGTTGCAGAGGATGCCGAACCGCATTTTGAATATCCACCCGTCGCTGTTGCCCAAGTATGGTGGCAAGGGTTTCTGGGGCATTCACGTACACGAGGCCGTGATTGCCGCTCACGACACGGAATCAGGCGCGACGGTTCACCTGGTGAGCGAGGAAATCGACAAGGGTCGCATTCTTGCCCAGGCGAAGGTGCCCGTTTTGCCTGACGATACGCCGGAGGTGCTTGCCGCCCGCGTTCTCGAACAGGAACATAACTTGTACTGGAAGACCGTTAAGGAATACTCGGAGAAAATTGTAGAAAGTAAATAGTAGGCAGTAACTTCCTACTTCTAACTTCCTACTTCCTACTAACCACTAACCACCAACCACTAACCACTATTTTTCATGAAATTCAAACTGCCAGCATTTCTTGAAAATGTTTCCACTCCGGTGGAGGGGGAGGTGGCTTTGCGCAAATTCGCTGCAGACCCGGCGTCGGTGGGTTGCGTGGATTCGCTTGATCTTTTTGCGTCGGCTGCTGCGGATGCTAGCAAAAACGTAATCGTGGTGGGCATTGACGAGGTGGGGCGCGGTCCGCTTGCGGGCCCTGTGGTGGCATGTGCCGCTGTGCTTAAAGCTCCGGACATCATGCCCGAACTGAACGACTCGAAAAAACTCACTCGGCCCAAACGCGAGGCGATGTTCGAAGCCGTGAAGGAGGCGTGCGCCTGTTATGCGATTGCTAGTGCAAGTGTTGCCGAAATTGACGAGATGAATATTCTGGAAGCGGACTTTTTGGCGATGCGCCGCGCCCTGCAGGCATTGGGCCTGCCCGGCCTCCATGAAACCGCCCCCGAAATTCCCGTTGAAGTGAATGGCTCCTTCGCGGAAATTCTCGGCTCACCGCTCATAGCTCATAGCTCACTGCTCATCGCCGTTGACGGTAACCTCAAAATCCACGGCATCCCGGCTGAAATTCAAATGCCCATCGTCAAGGGCGATGGTCGCATCGCGAGCATCTCGGCGGCCTCTATCTTGGCCAAGGTTTTCCGTGACCGGTACATGGACAAACTCGAAGAAAAGTACCCAGGTTACGGCTTCGACAAACACGCCGGATACGGGACAAAAGCTCATCTGGACGCCATCCGCCGTTTAGGACAAACTCCGGAGCACCGCAAGTCGTTCCATCCAAAATCCCTTTAAGTTCTTTTGAACGGGAACTTCTTTTTTTCTGTTAAATAGTTTTTACGTCCTTTGGCGGGCAGATACGCTGTAGACGTTCTTTTTTTTCTTATTTCTGGTTTACAATTTGTTTTTTTTCTATTTTCCTAAACGGTAAATGGGGTGAAAGCCCTTGGTTTTTCCTTGCGGAGGTCTTTTTGAACAATTCTGTCCCTCTTCTCCAAATGGTGGCGCAGTCCGACATTGCGACCATCGTTGTCCTTTGCATCCTTGCCATCATGTCCTTCGGGTCTTGGGGCATCATGATTGTCAAATACTTCGAATACAAGAAAAACCAGCGCACCAATGCGGAATTTTTCCGCAAGTTCAGCACGGTTTCTCAGTTCGTGCAGCTCCAGGGGCTTTGCGAATCTGCCGACGATAGCGCGCTTCGCCGCCTCACCGCCGAAGTTCTTAAGGAAGCCTCCAAGTTCAGTAACTTCGTGAGTTACGACTCCATCCAGCACCGCGCTTCTCTCTTGGAAGATACCATCCAGCGCTCTATCGAAGGCCTGCGCCTCAACGAAGACAAGTACCTGAGTTTCCTCGCAACCAGTTCCAATTTGGCCCCGTTCTTCGGCCTCTTGGGTACGGTGTGGGGCATCATGGTAGCCTTTTTCCAGATTGGCCAGCACGGCTCGGCAGACTTGACTGTCGTGGCGCCGGGTATCGCTATGGCTCTTATTACGACGGTCGGTGGCCTCGTGGTCGCCATTCCGGCCTCTGCTGCATATAACTATTTCACATCCCGCAATAGCCAGAACGAAATTTCCTACTTCAACTTCGGTTCCCAGGTCTTGAGTCTCTTCAAACGCGGCGACTTGCTTGCCCTGGAAGAAGTTGCCGGCTAGGAGGGCCTTAAGTGAAGCGCAGTCGCGGAAAAGAACTCAAGCAGGAAATGAACCTTACGAACATGATCGATATCGTGTTCGCGATTCTCATTGTGTTCATTATCTCTGCCCCGCTCATGAGCCAGGGGGTCAAGGTGGACTTGCCCAAGGCCGAAGCCCCGACCATGGAGCAGGAAAAGCTTTTAAAGGTTTCCATTACCAAGAACGAGGAAATCTATATCGCCGATATGATGGTCGATTTTTCCAGTTTCAATAGCGTGTTCAAGTCGCTGTGGAATGGCGAGATGGCTGTAGTCATCAACTCCGACGAGGATGTTCACTATGGTCTCGTGATGAAGGTCGTGACTCAGGTCCAGAAACTTGGGGTGACCAAACTCGGGTTCCTTACGTTGAATCCTAAGGACAAACCGGGTAAATGAGAGAGAACAAGGAAAATATCCAGTATTTCTCCACGGGAGACGACGGGACAATCATAAAGATTGTCGTGTGTGCTGCGATATTCCATTTGGTCGTGGTGGCCATCTTTGCTGCCCTGCATTTTGTAGATTTCAAGCAGGAGCCCGAGATGATTCCTGTGTTCGAAATGGTGCAGGTACAACCGCCGACTCCGACGCCTCCCACGCCGAGGACGCAACAGCCTAAGCCCAAGCAGGAACCGCCCAAGCCCAAGGTGAACAAGGAACTCCCGCCCGAAATCAAACCTGAACCGGAGCAGAAGCCCGAGGAAGTACACGAGGAGGTGCCACCCGAGCCGGAACCAGAACCAGAGCCGGAGCCGGTGGACGATTTCCCGGTGGACGATTTGGACTTGCCGAAATCGATCGAAGCGCCGAGTTTGAATCCGGTCGGTTCTGTCGACATGGATCCTCTGATGCAGGTCTACCTGGAGAGGTTAAAGCAGATTATTATGAGCAATTTCAACCCGCCGAGCAATTTGAACATCCCGAGGGATGCAAAGACAACGGTGCAGTTCACTGTGGACCGTTTCGGTGGAATATCCGCTGTCGTGCTCAAGAAGTCGTCGGGTTACAAGACGTGGGATCATTTGTCCATGCGCGCGGTCCGTATTTCCAAGGTGCCGGAACTGCCGCCTAACTACCGTGCTCCGAGCCTGGTTCTCCATTTTAACTTTACCCCGAATTAGTGCCGAGGAGTGAGAGTAATATTTGATATGAAAAGAATCTTTGCTTTGCTTGCTTTCTTGATGTTTGCGGTGCCGAGCGCATTCGCGTCAATCGATACGATTGCCGTGGACGTGGGTATTTCCGTCTTCAAGACGATGCCGATAGGCGTGGTCCCGTTTGCAGAACCCAAGGGCCGTATTTCTTGGAGCGAAGAAAAACCGCACGAAATTGTGACTCGCGATGCGAACCTCTCCGGCCGTTTCGATGTTGTCGCTTCGGACAAGTTTAATTTGGCCCTGTTCAGCCGTAACCGCGCCAAGCACTACATCACGGGTAAGGCGACCGTGCTTTCCGATGGACGCGTTCAGCTGGATTGCTACTTGTATGTTTCGCAGACAAAGGATTTGCTCTTGGGCGAAACCTACAAGGTTCAACAGAGGGACATGCGCCGTGCCGTACACAACTTCTTTGACAAGGTGGTGAACCGCTTGTGGGGCGACCGCGGTGTGGCCTCGACAAAGATTGCCTACGTGTCCAAGATTGAGGGCGTGAAGCAGGTCGTGGTGGCCGATTACGATGGTTTCCACCGTTCCCAAATTACGCGCGACACATCCATCAGCATGATGCCTGTGTGGATGAAGGGTAACAAGGGCCTTGTCTACGTCAATTTCAAGACGCATCGCCCGCGCCTTTATTTCAAGACTTTCGGCGGTGTCGAAAATCCGCTGTTCCCGTTCCTGGACCAGACGTATAGCCCTGCGGTCAACCCGAAGACGGGTGAACTCCTGTTCTCTTCGACGGTCGACGGCAAGACGGATTTGTATATCGGCAACATGCAGACGGGCAAGGCCCGCAAGTTCGCCTATCTGAAGTCTAACCAGACGAGCCCTGCCTGGAGCCCGTTTGCGACAGAAGTCCTCTTTACTAGCGACCGTGGTGGTGGCCCGCAGATTTTCGTGATGGGTAAGGATGGCAGCGACATGCGCCGTGTTACCTTCATGGGCCGCTACAACGAACGCGCGAGTTGGTCTCCGACGGGGGACCGTATTGCCTACACGTCCATGGATAACGGACTCATGAACATTTACACCTGTGCTTTGGACGGCTCCGATATCACGCAGCTTACCTCCAATGCCGGGAATAACGAACATCCCACGTGGTCGCCTGATGGAAAGCTCATCGCTTTCAGCAGCAACCGCAACGGCAGCTACCAGATCTACATCATGCGCGCCGATGGTTCCAACGTCACCCGTATCACGAAGGGTGGCGAGAATACTGCGCCTACCTGGTCCTGGTTCTACGACGAAATTAACCCATAAATCCCCATAAACAAAGAAGGTCAAAAATGAAAAAAATGAAAATGCTCGTTCTCACCGCAAGCTTCGCTTGCCTCGCTCTTGCCGCATGCTCCAAGAATCCGCCTCCGGAGACGGAACCTGCTGCTGAAGATGCTCCGGCTGCCGAAGCCACGGCCACTGCCGCTCAGGCTAGCCCGAATGCGGACTCTCTCGCTGCAGAACAGGCTCGTCTTGAAGCTGAACGCCTTGAAGCCGAACGTGCTCGCCTCGAAGCGCTCATCAACCAGATTATGTCCGAAGACGTTTACTTCGACTTCGACCGTTCCGAACTGACCGAAAAGGCTAGGGAACTCCTTGCCCAGGTTGGCGAACTTCTCCTCAAGGAACAGCGCTTCACCATCACTATCGAAGGCCATACAGACGCTCGCGGTACGGAAGACTATAACTTCACTCTTGGTGCCAAGCGCGCTATGAAGGTGAAGGAATTCTTGATTGCTTACGGTGTGACTGCTGACCGCATGGAATCTGTGAGCTACGGTAAGGAAAACCCGAAGGTCGAAGGGACTACCGAGGAAGCCTATTCCCAGAACCGTCGCGCGAATTTCCGTGTGAACATTAAGTAATTCGAGGTATTTTTGAAAATGAAGTATTTGGCCCTAGGCCTAGTTTTCTCTGTACTTGCGCTTACGGGGTGCTCCCAGATTACGATGCTCCGTACGCAAGAAATGGAGAACGTGGGCGCCAACGTACAGTCAAATGTCATCGGGTCGGTAGATTCTTCCATGAAGTCTCTCGAGGACTCGCTCCGTCAACGTATCGATTCCCTGGAAGCGAAGTTGGCGCAGGCTGCCCTCTTGCAGAACCGCATGCAGGCGGAAATCACGATGCTGTCGCGTCGCGTCTCGGATGAGTCCGAACGCAATGATTCCCGTCAAGAGGAAGTCCTCTACCGTTTGGACATGTTGCTCGGCAAGTCCGACAAAATCCTTGCGAAGAAGGTGGTCGTGAGCGGCGCTCCGGCACCGGTATCCATGGATAGCGTGGAACGCGAGGCGGAAAAACTCGTGGAAGCCGAAGCGATGTTCAATACGGCGCGATCCGACTACCATCGTGGCGAATACAAGTTGGCGTATTCCGGGTTCAAGCAGGTTTATGAACAAATGAAAACCGGTGGGCTTGCCGAAAACTCGCTTTACTGGATGGGCCTTTGCTTGATTGATGCAAAGCAAGAGGATAAGGCCAAGAAGGTGTTCACAAGCCTCGCGGAAGCCTTCCCCGAAGGGGGCAAGGTATGCGCGACGATGTTCAAGTTGGCTCAGCTTTACGCTGCCGATAACGATGTCGAAAAGCAGAAACAGTACCTCCAGAAAATCTTGAGCAGCAAGACATGCGCCTCGACGGGCGAGTTTGAACAGTCTGCCGAGATTTTGCAGGAATTGTTGGAAAAGAACCCTGCGGAAATTAAACCGCGTAGTTACTAGTAAATTATTTGTGGATTTCGAATGGCTGATATTTTGATTCTGGGCTATGGCCCTGCAGGAATTTCCGCAGCACTCTATGGGCTCCGTGCGGGGCTGGATGTGCTGATTGTCGGTAAAGATGTAGGGGCGCTCGCCCGCGCACACATGATAGAGAACTACTATGGCTTGGAAAAACCGCTCAGTGGTCCCGAGCTTGCTGAAGTGGGTAAAAAACAGGCACTGGCCCTTGGCGCCAAAATCGTGGACGACGAAGTTACAGACCTTTTCTTCGATGGGAACGATTTTGTGGCAGGTGGCCTAAGTGGGGAATATCGTGGCAAGGCGTGTATCATGGCTACAGGATCTGCCCGCAAAAAACAACCTCTGCCTGGGATGGCGGAACTCGAAGGGCATGGCGTGAGCTATTGCGCCGTTTGCGATGCGTTCTTCTATAGACAAAAGAAGGTCGCAGTCTTGGGTTCTGGCGAGTATGCCCTGCACGAGGTATCGGAACTCTTGCCGATGGCATCATCCGTTACGTTGCTTACAAACGGGAGCGAAACAACGGCGACGTTCCCCGAAACAGTGACTGTAGAAACCCGCAAACTTGCCGGGCTTGTCGGCGAGGGCGCTTTTAAGGGCGTCCGCTTCGAAGATGGCTCAGAAGAATCCTTCGACGGCCTGTTTGTCGCACTGGGTAGCGCAAGCGCCACCGACCTTGCTCGCAAGGCCGGCGCGGCCTTTGACGGCGCGAACCCCGTGCTCGGCCCTGATTTCCAGACGACGGTTCCCGGGCTCTTTGCTGCGGGTGACTGCACCGGGGGTACGCTTCAGGTGGCTGTTGCCGTGGGCGAGGGCGCTGTGGCCGGGCTTGCTGCAATCAAGTACCTGCGTGAAAAGCGCAACGCCTCCGCGTAGCGCGCTCATGGCGAAGGGGCATCCTTGATTCGCCGACTGACACTTTTAACCAATCCGGACAAATGCAACATGCATTGTCCGCTTTGTTTTTTGGCCCAGCGCCAGGCGAAGTTTGGCCTGGGCGAAATGCCCTTCGCCACTGTGCGCGCGGCCATCGAGAACGCCTTGAAAGAGGGACTGCGCGAAGTCATCCCGAGCACGATGGGCGAGCCTCTACTTTATTCTCATTTTGCTGAACTGCTCGAACTATGCAAGGCGAGCGGAGTCCCCTTGAACCTCACGACAAACGGAAGTTTCCCTGGAGAGTGGGGGGCGGATGGGGGAATGCGCCACCTGTTGCATGCGTGCAGCGACATCAAGGTGAGCTGCATGGGATTTGACGATGCTGTTTTTTCGGAGATGATGCCCGGCGGAAATTTTTCGAAGTGGAAATCGAACGTGGAAAGGCTCGTTTCCTTGGCCCATACAGAGCGGGCCGCTGCTGGCGCCGAACCTGTAAGCACAATTTCGTTGCAGGTCACATTGCACAAGAAATTTGCTCCCATTGCTGGTGCGGTTCATTCTATTTTATATTGGGCGCAGTCTTTAGGAATCGACCGCATTAAATGGAATCCGGCGGTGTTTTTGAGTACGGCTCCCGATGAATTGGTTCGCCAATATGCCTTGGAACCGGACGAAATTCAAGCGTTGAAGTCTCAACTTGTACAATCGGCAAAGTCTTGCAAAGTCCGTTGCGAGGGGTCGCTCTTTTTTGAACCTGCACAAGAACCATGTGGGGAAGATTCGATTCCCTGCCCGTTTGTCGATGAATTGTGGGTGTTGCCGGACGGGAGTGTGCAGCATTGTCCGAATCCGGAGCGCCGTTATGGTAATCCGGCATCTCCTGCGGCTCGGTGTTCTCAGTGCTTGATGCGTTGCGCTCCGCGGAGCAAGTTCTGACGGCTAGCTTTGCGGCTCCTGCTCGTGGGGCTGCCCGTACATTTCCTCGATTTGTTCTGCGTACCGGGTCTCGGTGGCTTTCCTGCGGATTTTCAAGGTGGGTGTCAGGAGTCCAGATTCTATGGTGAGTTCGTCACCGATGAGCGTCCACCTGCGAATCTGTTCCCAGTGGTTCAACTTCTTGTTGATTTTCCCGATATGGCGGTTGATGGCTTCGCGGATGCGGTCGGATTGCATGGCCTTTTCGATTTCGAAATCTTCTTTGTGGACGCGAAGCAGGCGGCGAGCCCCTTCGGGGTTCAGGAATACCAGCGCCGAGACGAACTTGCGGTCGTTCGCGATGACGAGGGCCTGTTCCACCACGGGGTGGCGGCTGATTTCCAGTTCGATGGGGTTCGGGCTCACGTATTTGCCCGTACTCGTTTTTAAAAGTTCCTTGAGGCGGCCTGTCAGGGAGAGGAATCCGTTGTCGTCGATAAATCCCTGGTCGCCGGTGCGGAAGTATCCATCTGGCGTGAAGGCTTCGCTGTTCAGGTCAGGCCGGTTGTGGTACCCGGCAAAGACGCTGTCGCCTTTGACTAAAATTTCGTTGTTTTCCCCGATCTTGACGGAAAGGTGGTCAAGCGGCTTGCCTACGGAACCGACTGACTGGTTATTTTCGCAGTTGGCGCTTACGACGGGCGAACATTCGGTAAGGCCGTATCCTTCGTAGACCGGCAACCCGACGTTCAGCAAAAAGCGGCTGATACTCTTGTTGAGGGCGCTGCTGCCCGAAATAATCATCCTGAAATTGCCGCCGATGGCATCCCTCATCCTCTTGTACACGAGGCGGTCGTAGAAACGGCGCAACAGGCTCGGGCGCTTTTCGGGGTTCTCAATTTTGGCGATTTTCACGGCGCGCTTGATAATCCAGCTTTTGGGGCCGCGCGATTTGTCTGCTGCAATCGTGATGCTTTCGTAAACGCGTTCGAGGATTCTCGGTACGACAATCATGACCGTCGGCCGGATTTCTTTCATCAGGACGGCCGCATTTTTGGGGCTGTCGGCGAAGTAGATGGGAATCCCGTTCAAGATATAGTAGTACACTGCCATTCGCTCGAAAACATGCGCGACCGGGAGAATGGTCAGTGCGACATCCTTCTTGCGGTTCAGCGGGAACAGCGGCAGAATGTTCTGGATTTGCGAGAGCATGTTCCTGTGCGTGAGTTCGACTCCCTTGGGCCGACCGGTGGAACCGCTCGTGTAGATGATGCTGAAAAGGTCGTCCGGCGCGATGGAGAACACCTGCGTCTTGATCCAGAGGGCAGATTCCGGCTTGTCGATAACTTTGAGCCCGTCCATGATCAGGGTGTCCCAGTAAACTCCGTTGGGCGGGAGTTCGGTGCCCGTATCTAGCTGGATGATGGCCTTGAAGCGGGGGAGCAGGGCCTGTAACGGGGCGTCAAGTTGAGCGATGTTCTCGATGATGAGAACCTGCACGTTGGCGTCGTCGCACTGGAACTGGAAATTTTCGGAAGAAATGTTCGGGAACAGCGGCACCACCATGGCGTGGTTAATCTGTGTCGCGATGTCGGCTAGGAGCCAGTATACGGAACTGGGCGCGATGATGCCGATGCTTTCGCCAGCAATGATTCCGCGGTCCCTGAGGGCGAGCGCGATGGCGGTTGCGTCACGCCTCAGTTTAGACCTGGAAAAGTGGACCCATTGGTCGCCATTTCTCTGGAACCAGCCGCCGAAATCCGAGCGGTCGCAGTTTGTGAAAAACATCGAAGCGAGAGATGTAAACTGAAGCGGTTCCATGTAAATGAAAATAACATTCTAAACGGCTCATGGAACGAAAAAAAAGGAAATTTTTTCTACAAAAAAGTCCCAAAATACGAATTTCTCAAAGAATCGCCCCCTGTTGGAGTAAACAGTAGACGGTAGAAAGTAAATCCTCACAACTGATAACTCATAACTGATAACTGATAACTCACAACTGACAACTCACAACTCATAACTGACAACTCATAACTCACAACTGACAACTCACAACTGACAACTCACAACTCATAACTGATAACTGACAACTCACAACTGATAACTCACAACTGATAACTACTGCAAATCGCGCTGGAGGATTTCGCACTGCTCCTTTTTCCACTCTTCGAAGGTGTCGTCGGCGATGTGCCGCTTGGCTTCGCGCATCAGATGCAGATAGAAGTGCAGGTTGTGGATGCTCGCCAGCGTGAACCCGAGCGATTCCCCGGCGTGGTGCAGATGGCGCAGGTACGCGCGGCTGAAGTTACGGCAGCAGTAGCAGTCGCAGTTCGGGTCCACCGGCTTGTCGAATTCCTCGGCGTGGCGGGCCGCCTTGTAGCGCAGCACGCCTTCGCTCGTAAAGAGCATGCCGTTGCGGGCGTTACGGGTGGGCATCACGCAGTCGCACATGTCCACGCCGCGCTCGATGAGCTCCAGCAAATTCCACGGTGTGCCCACACCCATCACGTAGCGGGCGTGGTCTTGCGGCAGAATGTCGGTGCAGAAATCCGCAATCTCGTACATCGTCTCGGTGGGCTCGCCTACGGAGAGGCCTCCCATGGCAAATCCGTCGGGTTCCAGTTCCGCGATGCGTTCAATCGCCTGTTGACGCAGGTTCTTGTGCATGCCGCCCTGGATAATTCCGAAGAACTGCTGGTCGTAACCGTGGATGGGCGGGTGTTCCTTGAGCCAAGCAAGCGCCTCCGCGGTCCACTTGAGGGTGTAATTCAGGCTGTGTTCCGCTTCCTTTGCGGTACTCGGGTAAGGCGTACATTCGTCTAGCGCCATGATGATGTCGGCGCCGATTTCCCGCTGGGCGTTCATGACGCTTGCCGGGCTAAAGAAATGTTTTGAACCATCTAAAATGCTCCGGAATTCCACGCCTTCGGGCGTAATCTTGCGGAGGTCCTTCAAACTCCATACCTGGAATCCACCACTGTCCGTGAGCACCGGGCCGTCCCACGCCATGAACTTGTGGATGCCGCCCGCCTTCGCAATACGCGGGGTGGTGGGGCGCAAGTACAGGTGGTACGTGTTCGCGAGGATGATTTCCGCCTTGATGTCCTTGAGTTGGGCGGGCGTTACCGCTTTCACGGTCGCTTCAGTGCCTACCGGCATAAAAATGGGGGTGGTTACGTCGCCGTGGTCGGTGTGGACTACGCCCAGACGGGCCTTGGACTTCTTGGAGGTTTTCAGGAGCTCGAAACGATTCATGAATTTAGTGGTTAGTAAACAGTGGTTAGTAAACAGGGGGCTGAAAACGACGTTCAAAGAAAAATTTAGAAAAAATAACCAAAATCTCAAGAATTCCTAACCACCAACCACTAACCACCAACCACTAACCACCAACCACTAACCTGTTGTCAATTTATCCATGAATATTGTCGGTTCGCACTAAAAGTGGTCTTTTTTTGGGGATAGTTTAATAGTGGTGTTTGTATGGGTCCGGGAAAAACCGAGTGAATGGAGATGTTGTTATATGAAAAGATGGGAAAAAATGGCCCTTGCGGCTACTTTCGGGTTGGTAGCATCTGTTTTTGCAGACAACCCTATCTCAAATTATCACTTTCTGGCGGACCCGGCGGCGTTCGGCACAGATGATGAGTTCTTTATCCTCACGGATACGGACGATGAATGCCCCAATACGGGCGAAAACGATTATACCATCCGAGCCCTTTACATCCTCAGTTCTAAGGATATGAAGAACTGGACGGATCATGGTATGGTTCTCCGCTATAATCGTGAAGTCTCTTATATCCAGAACATTTGGGCTCCGGGTATTGCCGTTGACAGCGGCGTGTTCTACTTGATATACCCGAATGGCGGTAGTGGTGTGGGCATTGTGTCTTCCAAGAACGTGGCCGGCCCCTATATCGATCCGGTGGGTAAGCTCCTCGTGGGTAATGGTGGCGTTACGGACTGCGACGGCATCTCGTGGTGTTTTGACCCTGCCATTTTCATTGACTATGACGATGATGGGAACCGAAAGGCTTACATGACTTTTGGCGGTGGTAGTGGCGGAAGCCGCGGTTACGGCAACAACTTCGACTTGATTGAATTCAGCAAACTTACGCACGAGAAGGTGGAACTGAATACCTCTACGAAGACGGCGCTCAAGGGGGCTGACAAGTCCTTCGAAGCTTCTTATTTGCACAAGAGGAATGGCATCTACTACCTGAGTTACAACGACCAGAGCCAGAACATCAGCTATGCGACTTCCAAGAACATCAAGGGCCCCTATACCTACCAGGGCGTCGTGATCGACAACCCCTCGAAGATTAACGGCAAGGGCGGCAACAACCACCACGGCATTGCAAAGTTCAAGGACAAGTGGTATGCGGTTTATCATGACCGTCGCCTTGTGATGTCTTCTGAAAAGCCGAAGCTCACCAACGGGCAAGATGCTTCCACGACGGGTAACCACCGCAGCACGAGTATCGACGAATTGACTTGGAACGGCGACAAGATGAATACCGTGAAATTCACGGATGCGGGCCCGGCGCAGATTGCCGATTTCGACCCGTACCAGCCCTACAAGGCTATCACGAGTTCCAAGCAGCGTAACATCCGTAGCCGTACCGACTACACCAAGGGCCAGCCGGTGGTCCATGTGCTGACTCCGCTTGCCTCCAAGGAATCCTGGATTCGCGTGTCCGGTGTTGATTTCGGTGCGGGGGCCAAGTCTTTCCGCGTGACTGCCGCAAGCGTTGCTGACGGCAACAAGGTCGAAATCCATGCGGGTAGCGTTTCCGGTACGCTGGCTGGCACTTGCGAACTCAAGAATACAGGTGGCTGGAATTCTTACGAAGACAATGAATGTGAAGTCACTGGACTTTCCGGCGTTGTCGACCAGTTGTTCCTCGTGTTCAAGGGCTCCAAGGATTCGACTATGGGCTTGATTGAATGGGAATTCGCTGGCGAGGGTGGCTCTTCTTCGACTACGCAGACACCTCATGGCGGTGTTGCTGCAAAGATTCCGGGCAAGATTGAAGTGGAAAATTACGATGACGGCGGTACCCGTCACGCATACAACGATGCCGATGCGGAAAACCAGGGTGATGCCAATGTCCGCACGGACGAGGGCGTGGACTTGGTGGCCGGTGGCACTGGCGTCGCAGTCGGTTATACCAAGGCCGATGAATGGATTGAATTCACCGTCAACGTTGAAGAAGATGGCGAATATCCGATTAAGGCTTACGCTTCTTCCGGTGCCGAGAACTCCAGCTTCTGCTTCCTTGTGGATGGCAAGGCTGTGGGCGATACCGTGAAGATGCAGAAGACGGGCGAAGATTGGAGCGTTTACGAAGAAGTCTCTGCTGGCAAGGCTACGCTGACCAAGGGCCCGCACGAAATCCGCCTCGCCATTACGGGCGACAACGTGAACGTGGACTGGTTCTCCTTTGGCGAAGTCAAGGCGGAGCCGTCGGATCCGTTGAAAGTTGCTGGGCAGGCCAAGTTCCATTATAACGAACCGATGTCCTACCAGGTATTTAGTTTGACGGGAGCCATGCTTGGGACTGTTGATTTGACCCGCATGGATGCCCAGACTGCGCTTAAGGCTGCCGGGTTCAAGAAGGGCATCTACATGCTCAAGCAGGCTCAGGGTTCCAAGAAATTCCTGGTCAACACGACCAAGTAATCTTTACGTCCTTTTGTCTCCCCGCCCCGGACTCCGGTCCGGGGCTTTCCTGTTTTGAGGGAAAAAGAAAACCCGGCTTTTCAGCCGGGTTTCTTCTGCGGTCGGACAGACTTGAACTGTCATGGGATCGCTCCCACTAGCACCTCAAGCTAGCGTGTCTACCAATTCCACCACGACCGCGTGGTCCTTAGCGGAACGGAGACAAATTTAGTTTAAAAGGATGGCCTTGTAAAGGGGAGGGGGGGAATTTTTTTTGAAAAAAACAGGAAAAACAAATATTTAAGGCTTATTTAGAAATGATGCGGGATGGGACGCTCCCATTCTAGAGACGTTATCCAGTTTTCATTATACCTAATCGGATATCTCGCTATATGTAAGGATTTGCTAGGCTGTTCTTGCTTGAAACTCAACGCTATCAGCTATGAGCAATGAGGTGTGTGTATTTACTCATGGCTCATAGCTCACAGCTCGGCGACCAGCTTGTCGAACACCTGGCCACGGACTTTATAGTTCTTGAATAGGCCAAAGCTGGCGCAGGCGGGGCTCATGATGACCGTTCCGCCCTTGCCGATGGCAAGGCTGTCGGCAAACGCTTCTTCTAAAGTGGGGAAGATGTTCGCAGGAATCTGGAGCCCGGCCTGCTGGAGCGACTCAAGCATGCGTTGCGCGGTCGCGCCGATGAGCGCAATGCGCTTGAGGTTCGGGCGGTCGTTCACGAGGATTTTCGAAAGCTCGGTGAAGTCGGCGTTCTTCTCGGAGCCGCCGAGGATGAGCGCGAAGGGGCGCTTCATGCTCGCCGTGGCGGCGATCGTCGCGTCGGGGCGGGTGGCGTAGCTGTCGTTGTAGAACTCGATGCCGTTCTTTTCGCCCTTGAATTCCATGCGGAAGGGGAGCGTCTCGTAGCTCTTGAGGGCTTCGAAAGCGTCGGCAACCTTGATGCCCAGCGCCTTCACGGCGAGGGTCGCCGCCGCCATGTTCTCGAGCTGGTAGATGCCGCGTACCTTGCAGTCTGCAAGGAATAGCTTTTCGTCGTCGATGGCGAGGGTGGCGCCGTCGATAACGGCGTCTCCGTCGCCAAAGTTCGGCCCATCAGCGAGCGTGATGGCATACTTGGTCGTGGCCGGGCTCTCGGCGGCGATCTTCGCCGTCGGAGCTGCGTCTTTTAAAAAGACGCAGGTGCCGCTGCGTTTCTGCCAGCGCACAAGGTTCGCCTTTGCATCGCGGTACTCCTCGACACTCTTGTGCCAGTCCAGGTGTTCTGTCGAAACGCGCAGCACCACGGCCACGTCGGGCGACAGGGAAAGCGTCATCAGCTGGAAGCTCGAAAGCTCGAGGATGCTCACGCGGTCGTTCGGTTCGTTTTCTAGCAGATCAAGTGCCGGCACGCCGAAGTTGCCGCCAATCTCGTTGCTCACGCCGCATTTTGTAAGGATGTGGCTGATCATGCTCACGGTGGAACCCTTGCCGAGCGTACCCGTAACGCCTACAACTTTCTTTGATTTAGTTTGTTCTAAAAACAATTGAATCTGGCTCGTCATGAGCCCGCCGTTCATCTGGAACTTGAACAGTTCCTGGCTCATCGGGTACACGCCTGCCGAGCGTACCACGGTCACGCAGTCCTTGAGACCGTCCATGTAGTTGTCGCCGCTGAACGTCTTCACGTTTACGCCAGCGGGCACTTTCGGCAAACTGACCGGGTTCTTGTCCATCACGACAATGTCCTTGATTCCGTTACGGACAAGGTAGTTGAACGTGCTCTGGCCTTCGACGCCAAAGCCCAAAACGCCAACAGGGGCGACAATAGAATTCTGCATGATAAAAAACCTCGGGGGATAATATAGCAATGGGGCTCGAGGCTCGAGGCACGAGGCTCGGAGCCCTCTGCTAGCCTCTAGCCCCTAGATCCTAGCCTCTAAACAAAAATCCACCCCGCTTATTAGCAGGGCGGACTTCAATATGCGGTCGGACAGACTTGAACTGTCATGGGATCGCTCCCACTAGCACCTCAAGCTAGCGTGTCTACCAATTCCACCACGACCGCAGAACTTATCCCAGCGAAAAAACTGGGATGAAAGTTTTACTTGGCTTCTCCGGCCGGGACTTCGGTTGCCGGTGCCGGAGCTTCAGCTGCCGGAGCGGTGAAGTTACCCGGGAGTGCCGGTGCCGGAGCGTTCTGCTGCTGGGCAGCAGATTCGCGAGTAGCCTTCTGCATGGCAGATTCTTCCACGGTGCGGTCCTGCTTGGCCGTGATGAGGCCGAGGGCGAAAACCACGAGGAAGAAAACCACGGCGACGCCACGAGTCAGCTTCTGGATGAAGGTCGCAGCACCTGCGGTGGAGAATGCAGATTGAGAAGTCATGCCACCGAGACCTGCGAGGCCACCCATCTTGTCGTTCTGCATGAGAACGAGCAACATGAGGAACAAGCACAGGAAAACGTGAATGACGATCAGAATCCAAAAGAGAGTTGTCATGGTGACGATTCCTTGGTTGGTTGAAAATTACTTAGCTTCGGCAGCGTCGATGATTTCCTTGAAGGTGTTGGCCTTGAGACCTGCACCGCCAATGAGACCGCCGTCGATGTCCTTCTGGGCGAGGAGGCCGGCAGCGTTGGCGCCCTTCATGGAGCCACCGTACTGGATGCGCATGCCTTCGGCAACGGCTTCGCCGTAGATTTCCTTGACCACGGAGCGGACGTAGGCCTGAGTGTCCTGAGCCTGTTCGTCGGTGGCCGTCACGCCGGTACCGATAGCCCAGACCGGTTCGTAGGCGAGCACGCACTTGGCAGCGTCTTCGGCAGAGACGTCCTTGAAGGCGCCCTTGACCTGGAGGCCGAGAACTTCCTTGAGGATGCCGCCGTTGCGCTGGTCAAGAGTTTCACCGATGCAGATGATCGGCTTCAGACCGGCCTCGAGGGTCTTCTTGACCTTGAGGTTCACGGTTTCTTCCGTTTCGTGGAAGTACTGGCGCTGTTCGGAGTGACCGATGATGATGTATTCGGCACCGATTTCCTTGACCATGTCGACAGAAACCTTACCAGTGTATGCGCCCTGGTCCTTCCAGTGGATGTCCTGGATGGCGAGCTTCACGTTGGTACCCTTGACGACGTCGGCAACCTTGGCAGCGGCGAGGTAGGTCGGGGCGATGACGACTTCGGTCTTCTTCACGTCCTTGGCGGCTTCCACGATATCCTTAGCGAGCTGAACGGATTCGCTAACGGTCTTATTCATCTTCCAGTTACCAGCAATGATGTACTGACGCATAATTGACTCCTTGAGAGGTTATAAAATTTAACGCGCGTAAATATAGAAAAAAAGGGCCCGCAATAAAAGGAAAAAGAGCCCAGATGGGCTCTTTTTCTGAAATTCACTCTTTCATGGGGCCTAAAAGGGCCTATCTGAGTTTAGTTGTAGTTGCTAGAACGGTTGGAAGTCGGAGCAGGAGAACCGCCGTAGCGGTCGCCTTCAATCTTGTTAAGAATCCATTCGTTTTCGTAACCCTTCAGACGAGCCTGTTCGGGATGCTTCCAGATAAGGCGGGTGATGAGCTGTCCTTCGCGGGTGTAGTATTCCCACACGCAGCTGGTGTCGTTTTCCGTTTCGTGATCAGGAGGTCCCCAGAGCAGGTTCACCATGTCGTTGGTCATGCCTTCTTCGATATAGCCCTGCTTGAACACGTCCTTGAGGCGCTTGTCGATGCCCATGCTTTCCTTAATGGCAAAGTATTCGCGTTCGTATTCGTTCTGGCCTACGCCGCGTTCAATAAGAATGGGGGATGAAGATCGGTTAGAGCATCCCCAGAGCAGCATGACGCCGAGGACGAGTAGGCAAAGATGAGACAATTTCATATATGCTCCTTAGGTATTAGATGCACACAAAATAAGAATTTATAAGGCAAGTGGCTTAATATTTCGTAGATTTTACAAATTTTTTTATAATTTTACACTGAAATGTCTAAAGCGCTGTCATCAACTCGAATTTTTTTCCTTAGTCTACTTTGTCTTGTGGGCTTTTCGTTGGGAGACGGTTTTGACCAGAGCGCGTTCTTCGGCTTCCGGTACGGCCCCAATTTATCGTGGAACTTGATGGGCAATACTCCGTTTGTGTGGGGGCAATGGCTCCCTCAGCTTAATGGGAACGTCAACTACACATGGCTGGAACCTGTCGGCAACTTGAACTATGGCGAGAGGATGGGGCAAATGCCGACATATCTCAAAATGCTCGCCTCCCTGGAAGTTTCTCCTTTTTATGGGGGGTACAAGGCCGGTCTGGGTTTTCGTCCGTTCAAGACCAATCCTCAATTGGAAGTTGATTTCGTCTACGAAAGTTACCTGTATTTCAAGTCGAACCTTGAAATGGTCAATGCCGATGTCGAGGGCGGCGGACGCATCGCAGATACCTGGAATGCGGATTACGTAGTCGATAACGTATGGACAGACGATGCCGCTGCCTACGATTATGCGCAGTTGTTCGACATCAGCGCCGATTTGGCGTATTTCTTCCCGCATGGCTCTGTCCTCGGGGCCAATGTCCACTACATCCTATCGGATGTGGGTACAGATTTTGAGGGGAAAAGCTACGACTACAAGCGCAATATTCCTGTTTTTTCAAGAGATTTCATTATCGAGCTAGCGACTTACGGTTGCTTGCCGTTGAACGAAAACTGGGCCGTCGTTTTCGAGACCACGTATTATAAAACGGGTTACCTGCGCAACGAATATACCGTGAAGAAGGAATCGCTATCTTATGGGCAGGTGATGCTTGGCCCCAACCTTTCGTGGTACGAAGGGTTGCGTAGCATTACGCTGGAAGTCGGTATGTGGAAACGCCCCAAGGACCGCTTTTATAACGGATCACTCTCTCAGCAGTTCCTGATTCAGCTTGAGTATCAGGGGTATTTCTCTTTTCCGTTTAACCGGAATCTTTAGGAATAGTTCCGGAATCGGGCGCACCTTTTTGGCGTTCTTTTGTAGCGGGTCTGACTCCAGTGCCTGGATGGGGTAGGCCGAGCGTATCCAAATGCTTCCTTGGTAGTTCGGGCCGGAGAGCTCGACCAGTGTGGGGAGGAGTTCTCCCGAAAAGACCTTCCATTGCCCAATCGTGAAAATACGGGTTTCGCGGTTTGCTCCGCGCATGACGACTTTTTGCGGAGTCGGTAGCGTATCCGAAATGATGCTCCACCATGCCATGGAAAATGCCGTCCCGAGATTGTTCAATGTCGTGTCGGGAGGTTCCTTGCATACAAATTGGCCGTTGGCAAGCAATTCCATATCGTCCAGTTTGAGCGGAGTTTCGCCGATGGTTTCTTTCAGGTGGTGCGTGCCTAGTTGCCTCTTTATCTTGTTTTTTCCCAGCTCGATATGCCGTGAATTGCCTGTCGTAATGAACTTGAATTGTTCCCGGTCAGGCAAGTTGACAAAAAAGGTGTCGATGGCTTCTGGATGATGGCGCCATTCAACGTCCATGCTCACGCGGGAGTGCTTGACGTTGATGAACCGTCCTTCGATGTTGACGACCATCGGCGAAGAAACTAAGTAATGCGGGCACAAAGACTGAGCGCTGGCTACAGCGGCAAAAAAGGCGAAAAAAAGGAGCGCAAGGCGGAATGGGCGAAGCATGGGTACAAGATAATTAATCTTATCGTCAAGAAGTGCCGCACTTCTAGGAAGTTATACAAAATCAGTGGATGCGTCGATGCAGAAAACCCCCGGCTGGGTCCCAATGGCTACAAAGGACACTGCCGGAGGTCGCTCTTTTTTAAGGAAGATTCGTTATGCTTCTTCGATGGCGGGAACTTCGCCGTCTTCGTCGGCAGAGACAGCATCCTGTTCGCTCAGCTTGAACAGCTCGACGTCCTTCATGCTTTCGCGGATTCTCTGTTCGATTTCGTTGCAGAGCTCCGGATTGTCCTTGAGGAACAGGCGCGTGTTTTCGCGGCCCTGACCGATGCGTTCGTTGTTGTAGCTGAACCAGGAGCCGCTCTTCTGGATGATGTCCAGTTCGCTGGCGAGGTCGAGGATGGAGGCTTCGCGGGAGATGCCGCAGCCATAGAGAATGTCGAATTCGCACTGGGTGAACGGCGCTGCCACCTTGTTCTTCACGACCTTCACGCGGGTGCGGTTGCCGATAACCTCTTCGCCGTCCTTGATGGCTGCGATACGGCGGATGTCGATACGCTGGGTGGCGTAGAACTTGAGTGCGTTACCGCCGGTAGTGGTTTCGGGGTTGCCGAACATCACGCCGATCTTCATGCGCAGCTGGTTGATGAACAGCATGCAGGTGTTGGACTTGGAGAGAATGCCGGTGAGCTTGCGGAGCGCCTGGCTCATGAGGCGGGCCTGCAGGCCAACATGGTTGTCGCCCATTTCGCCGTTGATTTCGGCTTGCGGCACGAGGGCTGCCACGGAGTCAATGACGATGATGTCGATAGCGCCGGAACGGACGAGAGTCTCGGCAATGTCGAGGGCCTGCTCGCCGGTGTCGGGCTGCGAGACGAGGAGCGACTCGATATCGACGCCCAGCTTGCGGGCGTACACGGCGTCGAAGGCGTGTTCGGCATCGATGAAGGCGGCTACGCCGCCAAGCTTCTGGGCTTCGGCAATAGCGTGCAGGGTAAGCGTCGTCTTGCCGGAGGATTCGGGGCCGTAAATCTCGATGATACGACCGCGGGGGAAACCTCCCACGCCGAGTGCCATGTCGAGCTGGATGCACCCGGTCGGGATGACGGGAATGTCTTGGACAGGCTGGCTCCCAAGAGCCATGATAGAACCTTTACCGTAGTTCTTTTCAATTTGGGCGATTGCGGCCTCGACGGCCTTGGCTTTATCGGCGGAAAGGTTGCTGGTAGAGTTTGTTTTTTTTGCCATGATAGTTGTCCTGTTTGTTTTTGGTTCCTGTTTAAATATAACAATTAGTGTTCTTTTGTGCAAGTGCTTTTTTGGTTATTTAACTCAAAAAGTAACTTGCCCAACACTGTATAGACGCTTTTTTCGCGGATTTTGTCCCGATTTCCTGAAAAAATTTCGCAAAAAGCGATTTTTTTACAATGGTTCGCGACGCACATCCATACCGTACCGACCGGTTTTTCGGGGGTGCCGCCTCCGGGTCCTGCGATTCCAGAGGTAGAAACGGCCCATTGGCAATCGAATTGGCGGAGAGCTCCCTCGGCCATGGCCTCGACCGTCTCTGCGCTGACGGCTCCGTGTTCCATCAGCGTGGATTCGGGGACGCCCAACAACTTGGTCTTGACCTCGTTCTGGTAGGCGACGATGCCACCCTTCAGGATAGCGGAGGAGCCGGCCTCGTTGACGATGCTGCTCGCCACGAGCCCGCCGGTGCAAGACTCCGCCGTGGCCATCATCTCGCCCCGCTCGATGAGGGCTGCCTTGATGGCAACGGCCAGGTCGTGAATCTCTGCCTGGAGGTTTTCGTGCGAATTTGTTGCGTCATTCATCTTCATGTCCTTAATTTAAAAAACAAACGCTGTCAAAAAATGACAAACGATAGGAACCTGTCAAAAAATATAGCAAGACCGGGCCTGGGCCTATCGTTTATGCCGAGTTTTTTTATATTTGAACGCAATGAAGCTTCGATTGATGCTCATATTCCTCTTTTTTGCAGCCTTCGCGTGCGTTCCCGCGCTTGCGGGCGATGTCTATGTGCAAAAGGGGAAGACGGGTATTCCAGAAATTGACACGCTCCCTGTGAACGAGTGGGACGTGCCGACGGAGCACAACTCGCTCCTCTATACGATGCTGCTCAGCGTTTTCCCAGGAGGCGGTCAATATTACACGGGGCATTATATCCGTGGTGGTTTTATCACCGGAATAGAGGCCCTTCTTGTGTACGAGGTTGTTTTCAACAAGTCCTGGCAGCGTGACCGCATCTACGAGCAAGTGAGGCCGTTCCAAGATTCTGTGGCGTACTTCTCGCGACTGGTTGCGACGGCTCCGAACCGCGACAGTATCAAGTATTATCAAGAACAGCGCATGGACTATGTGAACCGAGTCCGCACGCTGAGCGACAAGAAAATGGAGCAAGAAGACTTGAGGAAGGCTGAAACCGCATGGCTATACGGTCTTCATTTGTATGGAATGTTTGATGCTTTTGGCATCTGGTACAACAACCACTATAGGAGTGTCGAACAGCGGAGCATGAAGAAGGCTTTGTTGCTTGCAATTATCCCTGGGTTTGGGCAGATGTACAACGGGGAGTTTGGTAAGGCGGGCCTCCTCTACATGAGTATTATCGGGGCTTCGACGAGTATATGGACTTCGCAGAATATGGTGGAATACTATTTGGGGCGAAAGCACATTCTTGAACAGGAAGATGTTGAACCGGAAGATTTTGACAAGATTGCGGAACGTGTCACTTATTACCGCAAGAACCGCAACCAGTATATTTGGGCGATGGCTTTGCTTTACCTGTATTCCATGGCCGATGCCGTTGTCGACGCCCTGCTGAGCGATTTCGACAATCCTGTGCATTTGGCCCTGCTGCCCAATTTGGGGACCGGCGGCGCCCAAGCCGTGTTTACGTTTGATTTTTAGGCGCGGGGCTCGGGGCCCGAGAATAGAGACTAGAGATTAGAGGCTAGTGAAAAGAATCACGCACTTCGTGCGTCAATATAAGACGGCGTAGCCGTGATATTTTACCCTAGCCCCTAGCCCCTAGCCCCTAGATCCTAGATTCTAACCCCTAACGATCAATCAATGTTTACTTTTTTAGGCGCGAGGCTCGGGGCCCGAGCAATGAGCTATGAGCATTGAGCCATGAGCCGTGAGTTTTCAGATGATTAGTAAGCAGTTAAAGGACAAACTCAAAATTCACCACTTCCTACTGTCTACTGCCTACTTGTACTCTCGCTTCGCTCAAGTACCAAATGCTCGGCTCGGCCATGTTCAAGCAAGCTTGACCGCGGCACTCGCCTTACGCATTTGTCCTACTTCCTACTGTCTACTTCCTACTTCCTACTGCCTCTCGTCTTTCGTCTTTCGTCTTTCGTCTCTACTCCATCACCAACGGCGGCATCTGTATTCCGTCGTGGATTTTGGTGTATGCTCCTTTGTAGTGGCCTTCGCTGTCCCGCGTAAACTCGAACCGGGTGACCATGGTGTACGAGAACTCGCCTTCGACAAACCGGTTGTCGGGGAGTCCGCACCGCGAGTGCATGATGGCCGCGATGACCCCGGCGTGGGTTACCCACAGGAATTCGCCATTGTCGGGGAGCGTGTCAAGGAAATTTCCGGCCCGCAGGTCCACGTCGTAAAAAGATTCTCCGCACGGGAAACGGAACCCTCGGAGGTCTTTTTGCCAGGCGTACATCTCGCTCCTTGGTACTTCCGTCAGTTTTTGCCCTTCCCAATTGCCGAAGTTGATTTCCTGGATGGCGTCAATTTTCTCGATGGGGAGGTTTGTCGCCGCAGAAACCTTGTCGGCGAGGCGCATGCAGCGCAGGAGCGGGCTCGAATACAGTTTTGACGGCTTTGCTCCGGTTGCCAAAAACGCCTGGATGGCTCCATCGGATTCTTCCGGGAAGGTGGGGGATACGTCAAAGTCGAGCCTGCCGTAGCAGACATCTTTGGGGTTGTATGGCTTGCTGTGTCGGATGGTCCAGAGGAGCATAGAGAATAGGGGCTAGGATCTAGAGGCTGGTGGTTGAATAAAAAAAGCAACCCGTGGGTTGCAAAAAAAATCCTAGGCTACCTGAGCACATAAAAATTCGCAAGTCCGTTGCTGCTTTCGCCCTGGCGATTTGCCCGCAAATAGTCATTGCTCAGGGCCTAGGAACACCAAATATAGTTAGTTTTCCGCAAAAAATCAAATTTCTTGCGTTTTTTTGATGATAAAAATTACAATTTTATGATTATATATTGATGTGTAAAGAAATATAAACTATATTTGTGTTAAGTTTATGGGAAAAAGGGGCTGACTCTTTTCGTTTTGAAATCTATCAGTGGAAGGACGGCTTCCGGGAGTTCTACATGGTTGGGCAAAAATATAGACCAGCATTTTTTAGTAAGGCATTGTTCATTCTATTTGCCTTTTTTGCAGCAAATTTAGCCTTTGCTTCGGAAATTAGTCCGTTCTATTTCACTCGTGTCGATAGTTCTGATGATGCCAAGCAGGAAGCTGAGTGGCAGAGGCTTATCAAGTACAAGCTCTGGGGTACTGGCACTCAGACTACAATTGAGTTTAATACTCGTAATATAAGTGTTATTGAAGGAGTTGGGTTTTATAACCAGCACATATTTATAGATGACTCTGTTGGCTATTCCGGTAGTGCGACGGGTAGCTTTACGATGAGAAACATAGGCCATTCTATTGGCGGTCCTCTTGCTTTTAAAGGTGCGTACTATGGTCATAATGGAGAAGACACTATTTTGTCAGGGCCTAGCCATTTTGGAGATGTGATACACCTGAGCACAAATGGTGCTAGTAAGGTGGTTTGGCGAGGAACTGTTTGTAGCGACAAAGGTCAAAATGGATATGAACTCACGGGTGATGCTTTTTCAAAAGGCCATGCGACCATAAATTGCGACAGTTCTAGGATTCCTGCAATTGATGAAACTTTGGATGTTCCTAAAGTTGACTGGAACTATAATTTTGATAAGGTCATTGACGGTGATTGGGTCTTTGACAAGAATACAAATGTGGATACAACGAGAAGGGTATCCATTATCGATATTCCGTCGGGTACGGGTGAGTTCTACGATATTCTTGTCACGCGCAATTTGGAAGTGCATGATGGTTGCGATACTCTTTATGTTAATAACCCGCACAATCGCTATGTCCGTATTTTTGTTAAGGGATCCATGACAGTTCAAGGGGGTAAGCATAATCTTGTTATCCTTGACAAGAATGGGCCTGTCACTAATGCGAACTATGGCGGAAATCTCTTGATATACAGCCCGAACGATATTGATTTTCCTGCTTCAGAATGCATTTACCAGGGAACGTTTATTTCCGGTGGCACAATCCATTTTTGGCAACATTATAGGTTCGCCGGACAACTATTGGCGGGGAAAAGGGTTAGTATTGACGCAGACTTCATGGCTGGCGACTTCCGCTATGTGCCGTTCTATCCGTCTGTAATCGACATAGATGCCAGGGCCTACGAAGACAACGAGGTGCGTGGCGATACCGTCAAGCTGGTTCTCTCCAAGGATCCTCCGACCCGCGTCACGTTCAATTACTGCTTCTCCCTCAAGGATGCAAACTCCTGTGATGGTTATAAGGACGACGAGTTCTGCGAAGATGCCAATGTGAACGATGTGGAGACGACTTCTTTTGCTAGCCTCCCGCTTTGCGGAAGGGATACGGCCTATGGCGAATTCGAGAAGGGCTCGAGGACAATGAAGAATCCCATCATTTTCCATGCCAAGGACGACCCGTACGAGGAAGATAATGAACGCGTTATCGTAAAAGTCTTTAATTTGACGGCTGCCATTACCCCGAACGGGGACCGCAATCCCGATGCTAGCTATTCGATGAAGTTCATCATCGTGGATAACGACAAGAAGCCGGTTTCCATGGATACGACGGTATCCTCCAAGGTGAATGAGGTTTTGACGATTACCAGTTTCCCTGCATTTGGTCCTGATAGTGTTACTCCGATGAAGACTTATAACGTTGTCATCAAGAGCATCCCTTCTGTCGGGACTTTGACGTATAATGGAACGGCCGTGGCTGTGGGCGATGTCATCAAGGCAACTCCGGGTACCTCTGACCCGGCTATTGGCCAGATTACCGGGCTCACGTTCACTCCGGTCAAGGATGCCTACGGTACGCCGTATGCGACGATTGAATTTGATTTGTGCAAGGTGGACGCTCCGAATATCTGCGACAAGGGCAAGAAAATGTTCATCAATGTCGTGAACGTGGAGTTTACCATCAGGGAAAATGCTCCGATTGATACTCTTGTCGGGATGTTGGACGACATAAGAATCTCGGGCCCATTGACCTGTACGATCATTTCTGGTGATGCCGGGACAACGTTTAAGTTTGATTCGACCTCCCTCATTTTGAATTCTGCGCTTGATTACGAGACCAAGCCGTCTTATGGATTCTTTGCGAAGTGTTCCAACGGAACGGAGTATGACTCGACGGTCATCTCGGTTATCGTTGTTGACGAAAACGAGGCCCCGGAAGTCCGCGATACGATTTTCCATGTCCTAGAAAACCAGCCGATTGGCACTGTCGTCGACACGTTGCCCGTGTTGGACGAAGACCGGAACCTGGATTTCCTCCATAACACGCTCAAGATTATTGCCGGTGATTCGGACAAGTACGCTATTGGCGACAGTACCGGAGTCATCACGACCAAAGTCGTGTTGGATTACGAAGCCGACAAGTTCGATACATTGTTTGTGCAGGTCAAGGATTCTGACGGCAATGTGGATACCGCAAGGGTCATCATCGTTGTTGACAACGAAGTGGAAACGTCCACGATTGTCATTACGAAGGCCGAAACTCAGGACACGACCTGGGAGTTCCCGAAGGATACCCTTTATATCAACAGGACCGAGATTAACCTCTCTTGGACTGCCGACGGTATCCCGCAACCGGACACGCTCGTGACCGATTTGCACGAAGGTTTCAATACGGTGACGCTTACGTATTACGACAAGACGAAGGACCATGGGACTGTTGCAACCATCGTCATCTTTGTCTGCACGCGTACACCGGAAGTGAAGGTTGCCGTGGATGTCAAACCGCCCGTGGCGGACAACATCTACACGATTGTGGAACAGGTCCCTGCTTCGGATACCTCTTATTATGTGAACAAGACTGAAAACGTCATTCTAGTTGAGGTCCGGGAACCCATTCTCGATGCGACTTACACGGATTCTACGTGCAATTATTCCGAACAGAAAATGTCCATTACAGCCAAGTTGGACACTCTCGCTATTGGTGCAGACGTCTACAAGAAGATGAACGAAATTGCTAAAGCGAATATCCTGTTGGATATTACTCCTTCGGAACCGGCGACGAAGTCGAACGCCAACGATAGCCTTATCCTTGTGGAATATTTCACAAAGGCTGGAGGCGAAAAGGTGAAGGTCTCGTATTATACGGATTCTAAGGGAGATGTAATCAAGAATGCGGCCGGCATCGAGGTGATGACTGTTTCTTACGAGACGAAGGATAGCAAGGGCAACAAGATTACGGTGTCTTACCAGGCTGATGCAATAACGGGTAAGTTGATTGAACAGTGGAATGGTGGCACCTATATTGTCACGTACCCCTATACGGATAAGGCCGGGAGAACGATTGACATCTCCTATTTTGTGAGCTCCAAGGGCAAGGTGATGAAGAATGAAGAAGGCAACCCCGGCTTCGAGGTCGCTTATGAATATACCAACAAGCTGTTCGGCAATACGAGCCGTCGGTCGGTGTTTGTCGTTCTTGATACCATTAAGCCTGTTGTTAATATTGAAAGCCCTGCAGATGGCTCCAAGGTCCACACGAACTTCGTAAATGTCATTTGGACTGTGAACGACGTGAAGCAAGATACGTTGAACATGCAAGGCTTGGTTAAGGGTACGAACCCCATTATCCGTTACTATCGGGACAAGGCCGGAAATACGGATTCTGCGCTCGTCTTTGTGGTCTTGAAGAATCCGAAGGATTTGGATATCCATGTTGAAAAGCCGGTAACGGTGGTGACTTCGGATAGAGTGGAAGAATATTATGCGGAAGCTGGGGCTCCGAAGAAAAACCAGACATTTGCCGTAAGCGTGTACAATAATTCAAAGGCGGCTGAAGAGGAAATCTTAATTGGCGGGAAAATGAAGACGACCAAAGGTTCCGGCGACGAACCTTATCCTGGCAAGGAAGATCACTTGGGCCCGACAGTAACTATCGATGTGAAAATGCCTGTGGCTAGTTCCGTTGGCGGCCTCGCGACCTTTGACGACATTGTCTCGTCGGATGGACTGGTGTCTGTAGATGGCGTGGATGCTCAGGGGGGCAAGAAAATGGCTCCGTCTCAGTATGTCGCCGAGTATTGTACAGAGGAATTCCAGGAATCCTTCAGTGGGGACTTGAGCCGGCTGAATCTTTACAACACAAAACTGTCTGTGCATATTTGGGTTTATACAAATTTGGGCAATTTTGTTGATGACTACTCCTTTGATGTGGACTTGAACGATCCGGATTACGTCAACAAAGGTGGCATGCTTTCTATGGCCTTTGAATTGAAACCGGACCTTGGGGGCTATGTCCATACGAAGAGCGGCAAGTTAATGGGTACAGGGGCATACTTGTACAAGACCGAAGTGACTATGCGTACCACACTCCGCTGTACCTTGCCCCCGATTGCAGAAGGCATGCCGGCTGCAAACTTGAAGGGTGCAAAGCGTAAGGTGAGCGAGGACATGCTGCGTCCGTTCGGCTACAAGCGCCCGCCGATGAAGAAAAAGTGATTCTGAACTGATTTTTGCTCCAAAATAGAACAGGACCCATTTTCTGGGTCCTGTTCATTTTTGTTGCATATAGCCCTTTTTATGAATGAAATGATGAAAATTTTTTTTAACTATCGAGATTGTAAAAAAAATTAGGCCGGAAAATCGTGATTTTTGTTTATAAAATTAAACGAAATGTAGATTTTTGTTCCGTTTAAGGGAAAAATTTTTTATTTTTGCTATGGGACGTCTGGAAAATGTAAATTTTATGTATTCCAATTTGGAATACGGAGTTAACCGAAACACAAATCCCTTAGAAGGTTATTATGGGTAAGTGGAACAAAAAGATAGCGCTTGTTTTCGGCATCGTGATGTCGTGCTTGTTGGGCGAAGCCTTCGCTGTTTCTCCGGCGTATAATTTCTATCCCTTCTATTTTGTTAAGCAAGGTCTCGCTCAGGATGACTCCGCTAATCAGAAAATTGAGTGGGATTACTTGATGAAGTACAAGATTTTCGGCCAGACTGGAATTGACTTTATTGGGTCGAACATCAATATCCCCGACAAGACTGGATGGTTCGGTACCGCGAACGGCGCTTGGACGATGAAGAATGATGGTCATCGCGTGGGTGGCCCTATTCTGATTGGAGGACGAATTTATTTTGATACAGGTTCCGATACCTTGATTACGGGGCCGACTCGCGTTGTTGGCAATGTGGAGGGGAGCCAAAACTTCAAAGCCAATGGTGGAAAAAACGTAATTAATGGGCATGTTTGCGTATCCGGTTCTGTTGTAGGGGCGCTTGACACTTTAGTTGATAGCACTCATGCCCATTTTGGCGGCAAATATGGTACATGCCCCGGAGGAGATACCGTTCCCGCTGTAAAGACGGACCTTACTATCCCCGTGGTTATTGATAGCCTTTTACCTGCTGCTGGCTCGAACTTTCTCTATACGCGAAAGAATAATACTGCTCGTCATATGAGTGACGTTAGCTTGGATAATGACTTTCTGTATATCGATGTTCCTCCAAGTTCTAAAGCTACCGAGGATGAACGCGATGGCGATGTGTTCGATGTCCACTTGTCGTCGATTTCCTTTACGAATGATTGCGGAATAATTGTCCGTATGCCCTCTGGCGGCCGTCTTACGCGCATTTTTGTTGATGGCTCAGTGAATTTCGGACCGCATCCGCGTATTCGTGTTATGTATATGGATGATACCGCGAAGTATGTTGATTCAACTCATCATTGGGTTGGTGCGTATAGGGGTATCCAGAATGACAAATATACGGGAAACCTTCTTATTTACATGAAACAAAGCCTCACCTGGGCTGCTATTAGTCAAACGGATTCTCTCCAAGGAACATTTATCTCTCAGGGAACAATTCATGTGCAGCAGCAGATGACCCTTGCCGGTCAGTTGATTGCGAATAAAATCATAATTGATGCAAACTTTGATGGTTCCGGCTTTATCTTCGTGCCGTTCAATCCACCAAAGATAGACCCGGGAGCGCTTGCCAGTGGAAAGTACGTGGAAAACGATAAATTAGTACCCATCGATGTCAAGCTGGACAAGATTCCGACAACGGATGTACGCTTCAATTATTGCTTCAAGACTCCTGGTGATTCGGCTGGGTACAATTTTGCAGAACCCGAAGACATCAAGGATGGTGTCCCCTCTGATATGCCGCGTTGTGGTGCATCGACTGGTTCGAAAACGGACAGTGTGTTAATCCATGCGGGTTCTGTTTCTCCGACGGACAGTATCTACAAGGCTTGGTTACGAGTTGCCAAGGATAGTACTGTCGAGGGAGATGAGTGGTTCTACATTTGTATTTCGAATTTGAGTGGTGCCATAATCAAGGGCAATTACCCGACAGATAGTGCTTTCGGCGCGTGTTTGCCGTTGTTGATTCAAGATGCCGACAACCATTCTCCAGTCTTGGTAGATAACAATAATCTGATTGTTACCGAAAATGTGCTCGGTGATACTGCCGGGCAGATTTCTGCCTTGGACGAAGATGGAGATCCTCTTACGCTGCGAGTTGTTGGCGGTACAGGCAAGAATATTTTTGAAATTGATGGTGATGGCAACCTTTATCTCAAACCGGATACATCTGTTGACTACGAAACGAATACTTCCTTTACGGTGCAGATTTCTGTCACGGATGGTAAGATTCCTACACCGGTGAAAAAGACGTACACGGTTAATGTCGCTGATGTGAACGAAGCGCCCGATGCCAAGGATGGAGTGATTTCTGTGAAGGAAAATACTCCGGGAGGTACGTGGATTGGCGATGTCGTCTGGGATGATCCGGACAAGGATTCTGAATACCGTAAGTACGACATGGCCGAAGCTGTGGAAGAAACAGGATCTGCAACAGACCTTTTTGAGGTGGATTCCGCCGGCTCCATTTATGTCAAGAGCGGTGCAATCCTTGACTACGAAGTCGAGAAAAAGCACACTCTCAAGGTGAAGGTCTATGATTCAAAGCAGCCTGAACTCTTTGATTATGCGACGATTACAATTAATGTTACCGACGAAGACGATGGCCCCAAGATTGTCATTCCGCCTGACCCGGGTAACGACACGACAAAGCATATCCTTGTGCTCCATAACGGCAATCAACCGGGCGTTAAAGAGAATAACGCTAAGGACGAACTGGCAGGGAAGGTCACCGCGACCTGCAGTGCAATTGATTGCATGAAGCATCTGACGTTCTCGATGCCCGAGGACACGAGCGGACTGTTCTCTATTTCGGCGACTACTGGCGAAATTACCGTGAATGACTCCATGGTCCTCGATTATGAGAAAGTGAACGTGTACGCAGTCAAGGTCGTGGTTTGCGATAACAACCCCGCCGGTACTCAATATTACCAGTACGATACGGCTACGGTGATTATCAATGTCATTGACGTGGACGAAATGCCCTCGATTGTGCCGGGCACATTCTATGTCGACGAGAACCTCCCGACGAATTCCTCGTTTGGCAAACTAGATTCGCTCACGAGCGACCTCGATACGGCCGCCCGGTTTATCCAACATAAGTTTGTCGCCATCGCGGGGGATACGGCCGAGTTCATTGTCAAGGAAGACGGAACTATCCAGACTCGCGTTGTCCTCAAGTACAATCAGGATTCCCTCTATTCCATCACCGTGATGGTTATCGATAAGGCCGATACCTCGCTCAAGGACACGGCGACGATGGCTATCCATGTGAACGACGTAAACGACAATCCGTACTTCACTTCGGATACTTTATACGAGTTCCCGGAAAACCCGAACAATGGCTATGTCATTGGGCAGTTGACCGCTACGGACGAAGACAAGAACGATTCTGTGTTCACCTTCAAGTTGAAATCTAAAGTGGATTATGTCACCGTTTCCGAAGATGGCGTGATGAAGGTGAAAGACAGCACTGCGTTTGATTACGAAAAGGCTCATACACTCTCGTTTGAAGTAACCGTGTTCGATGAACATGGCGGTTCGAGCGATACGCTGATAACGGTGAGAATTACCGATGTGAATGAACCTGTGACGCTCCCGCCGCAGACGTTCACGGTCTCGGAAGATGAAAAGATTGGTACAACTATCGGTACCATCATTGCCAACGACCTGGATACGGCAAAGGCGTTTACCAAGCATACGTTCAAGCTGATTAGCAAGAGTGTCGGGTTCGAGGTGCTGACGGATGGAACGATCAAGCTCATTGATTCGCTGGATTATGAACTGGATTCCATCTATGTTCTCAAAGTCTCGGTGACCGATGGCGAATTTAGCGATACGAACGACATCACGATTAAGGTGAAGGATGTCGAGGAATGGTCGAAGGTTGTCATCACTCGTGGCGAAACGCCTGATTCTGTGTGGCTGATGCCGGACACCATCTATACGAACCGTTACTCCATTGATCTTGAATGGACCGAAGACGGCACTCTTCGCTATGGTACTGAAGAACTGAAAGATGGCAAGAACATCATCATCAAGACGTTCAAGGACCCGAAGAAGAATCATAGCGGTGCCGATACGGTCATCGTTTACGTAAGTTCCGCTTCGCCGATAGTGTCTGTGTCGACAAAGGACAAAGACGTCAAGGCTTCCAACATATTCACGGTTGTCGAGGAAAAGGATGAAGGCGATACAGCCTACTACGTGAACGAGAAAAAGAACAAGGTGTTCGTTTCTGTCAAGGATCCGGGCTCGTCTAAACTGGATACCTTTACAGTGAACCTGGAACTGGATTCCTTGTACATATCTTCGGCCACGTTTACAAAGACGATGAACAAGATTGTCGATGCCGGGCTTACCTTGGACCGCAATGCCACCGAAGACAAGAAGGTGCTCCAGTTGAATGGCGAGGTCTTGGAGGTGTCTTACACGGAACTCGTGAACGGTAACAAGGTCACGGTCACGTACCATACGAACTTCAAGGGTGAACTGGTCAAGGGCGAAAGCGGCAAGAAAGAAATTACCGTTTCTTATAAGATGAGCGTCGACGGAAAGGATGTGCTGATCTCTTACAAGGCGGACGCATCGACGGGTAAGCTGATCGAGGGTCGCGATGGGGCGACATATACGGTTTCGTACGATTACGTGGACTCCAACGACAATTCCATCAATGTGTCGTATGGTGTTGATTCGAAGGGTAAGTTTGCTAGGGACGATGAAGGTAATGCCGGATTCGACATTAGCTACACCTATACGAACAAGTACGGAAATACTTCGACCAAGTCTCTGTACATGGTGCTTGACAAGACACGCCCGAAGGTTGAGATTCTTTCTCCCGCCGATGGAACGGTACTCCGCTCCAACTTTGTCGACGTGAAGTGGACTGTAGATGGAGTTGTTCAGGATACTCTTGTAACCCAGGGCCTCCAGAAGGGGACAAACCCCATCATCCGTTATTATCGCGACAAGGCGGGCAATACGGACTCTGCGGTCATCTTTGTGGTGGTCAAGGGTATCAAGGATGTGGAAATCTCTATTGAAAAGCCTGTAACCGTCATTGACGACGAAAAGGTTGCCAAGTACTACGGTTCAAAGGCTCCGAAGAACGGCGAGACCTTTGCTGTGAGCCTCTACAATGTTCGTGAGGGAACCGAAAAGGTGATGCTTTCTGGCGGAAAGAATACCAAGCAGGTTTCCGGTGAAGAACCTTATCCGGGACTCAAGGGACATCTTGGCCCGACAATTGCAATTGATGCCAAGCTCCCTGTAGTGAATGCGGTCCACGGCCTCGCAACACTGGACGACCTGGTCAATGATGGTGTTGTTGCCTTGGATGGCGTTGATGCCAAGGACAGTAAGAAGATGTCGGTACAGGAATACGCCGAGAAGTATTGTACGGCGGAGTTCGTTCGCTCGCTTCCCAGTGATATCAGCAAGGCCAGTCTCTACCTGACGACGATGGTTGTCGATGTCTGGATTTACACGAACCTGGGCCAGTTTGTTGACAAGTACACGTTCTCGCTGGAACTGGACGACCCGGACTATGTGGACGATGCCGGCATGCTCTCTATGTTCATGGAACTTAAGCCCGATGTGAATGGTGACTTGAGGTCTACGAATGGTAAGCTTCTCGCTACAGGGGCTTACGTGTACAAGACGGATGTTACCATGCACAGCACGCTTCGTTGCTCGCTGCCTCCGATCGATGGGGACGACAAGGCTGGCAAGATGGGTGCCAAGCGCCGTGTGACCGAAGAAATGCTGAAGCCGTTCGGTTACAAGCGCCCGATTACGAAAAAGAAATAGGATTCGGGATAGTCCCGATAGAATCGGGTTTTAATTTGCCGGGGTGCGCAAGAATCGGACTGCGCTCCCCGGTTTTATTTGTACAGTCACATCGTCTTCGTTGAACCCTTTAGATTCAAAGTAGTTTACGATGTTGTCTGCTTGCACTTGATTGCTGCAGATTACAGTGAGCTTAAAATCAAAGCGCCGCATCAGGTAGATGACATCGTTTAGTGCGGTGAAACTTGAATTCATGAGTCGAGTGCCACCGTCCGAAATGAACAGAACTCTCTTCGATATGGCTTCGAGGCTGTACTTGCTGTTTGTCGGGCATCCGGAGCCGTCCACTTTGATGCCAGGGAATGTGCCGGGGCATTTGTCCAGGTAATCAGGAATGTGGTCTTGGTCGGTGTCCCGGTTACATCCTGTGGAGTCGACCGGAATGTTCGGTTGGGTGTTGGGGCACTTGTCCAGGTAGTCCGGTACGCCATCGCGGTCGCGGTCGGACGGGCAACCGTTGATGCCCACAAGCATCCCGCTGGGGGTTTCCGGGCACTGGTCCTTGGAGTCCGGAACGCCGTCTTGGTCTGTGTCCATCGGGCAACCGTTCTCGTCGATAATTTCGCCTTCGACACTGTTGGGGCAGTTGTCCTCGCTATCGGGAATTCCGTCGTGGTCGAAATCTAGCGGGCAGCCGGTACGGTCGACGACCAGGCCTTTCGGTGTCCCGGGGCAGTTGTCTTCCGCGTTGAGCACGCCGTCGTGGTCTTCGTCCAGCGGACAGCCTTCCTTGTCGACTCTTTCGCCAGGAATCGATTTGGGGCACTTGTCGGCATTGTCGTTGACTCCATCGCCGTCGGAATCGAGTGTGCAGCCTTTCTTGTTCACGGCAGTGCCTTCGGGCGTGTTGTCGCACATATCGAGGTAGTCGGGCACTCCGTCCTGGTCGCTGTCGATGGGGCAGCCCTTGTAGTCCACGTAGACTCCGCTTGGCGTGTTGGGGCAATCGTCAACGATGTTCAGTACACCATCCCTGTCTTCGTCGACGGGGCAGCCGCGCTGGTTCACGGCGACGCCTAACGAAGATCCTGGGCAGAGGTCCATGCGGTCGATAATGCCGTCGTGGTCAGAATCCTTCCAGCTGAAGTCAAATGTCTTGTTTAAGCTGACGGTCACGCCAATTTTGGGTTGCCCGGCTATGCGGTATTCTATTGTCTGGTCGTCGGTTTCCCGCGTGACGGGCAAACCGCGCCTTTCCTTGATTTTCTTCACGAATCCAAAGCCCATGTCGACACCCACGGAGAGGTCTGTCTGGCGGGGGAGGTGTAGGCGGATTCCTGGGGTGAACCGCAGCGGGTCGTAAAGCGGGGCCAGGGGGATATCCTTGCTGGCAAGCCTTGTTTCTCCAGAAAGTTCAAGGGAGGGGCTCAGGATTTTATTCGGGAAAAAGTATAGGCCAGTACCCCAGAGCATCGTGATATTCTTGTTGCTCATGCTCTTGAGAAAGCCGATGTAGTTGTTCCAGTGGACGAGGCTGAAGTTGTACAGCGTCGCATAAAAAGTCACGGCCATCGACCAGGAACTGGCCGTATAGGCGTAAGATTCTTTATCGCCTTGAATGTACCAGACGTGCCTTGGCCTAAACCCAGTGGATTCGCTGCCGCTGGGGGCGTATAGCTCGAGAGAACCCCCAAGTTGTACAGGAAAGGCCGTCGGGAGGCTCCCTTTTACATAGAACTGGATGTCGCCGAGGGCGGTCCCTTCGAGTTTTGTTTCGCCGACATCGCCATCGTAGTGGACGGGAACGAACATCCCGAGTTCCAGATAATCTAGCGCTCCATAGGAGATAAATGCCGAAAAAGACGACGAGGCGGCGCTGTTGTCGATGCTGACCTTTTTCCCGGATTCGTCGGTGTAGTACCCGCCAAGGGCCAGCGGTTCGCCATCGCTGACGGTCTCGAATCCGATAGAGGTGTATAGAATGCCCTGACCCAAGGTGAATGCCGAAGGCACCCTTACCCCCTCCGCACTCTTAGATATTCCAGTCTGTGCAAACAGGGAAATTGCGGAAGAAAATAGGGCCAGGAGCGTTTTTTTCATAAATCACCATAGAAATTAAAAATATTTTTGCCAAACCACTTGTTTTTTTCAGATTATGTGTATATTTCCATTTCGTGGTAAGAGAACGATATTCCAATACCGGTCGTCCTGCTTGGCACAGGAAGTCCCAAAAGGCCTACAAAATCAACAATTGGTTGATTCTATTGCAGGTCGTGGCTGCTTTTGCTCTGTGCGGGGTTATTTGGTTTGGTATTGAACGAGTTTTGCATTAACACAAAGGAAGGGAAAACTACATGAGTTTTGCTTACTATTGCGGTCGACGTCCGAAGGGAGATGGCTTTGATGCCACCGTCCCGTTCCCGAATGAAGAAGAAACCGAGGAAGAGGAAGAAGAAGAAGAAGAACTCGACGAAGAGGTCGACTTTGACCAGCCTTCTTTCAAGAGGGACCAGATCTGGTCTGACTATGCCGAGGATCTGGACTACGACCAGTGATTTCCTGGTCTCGCTTTCTTGATTTGGTAGTCGTAGCCGTTCTGGCTACGCTAGTTGTCGCCTGCTCTCCTCGCCAAGCCGCATCCTCCATGGGTGAGGTGAATGGTTCGGAGACGGATCCAAAGTCTTTTGCCGAGCTTGCCTTGAGGGAGAAGGTCTCGGATTCGCTCGCGATTCGCCCGTCGTGGCAGTATTACCAGTATGGCCTGCAAGCCATGGAAAACCAGGAATGGAGCCTTGCCCGGCATTATTTTGAGGAATCGCTCAACCAACTGGTTGCCGAAAAGCTGGATACCCAGTACATGAACGTTTCCGAGGTCGAGGACTCCCTTTACCGGTCCAAGATGCCCGAGCGGATTTTGAAAGCCATGGACGAGGTGTACCCCAACCTTGGCGAATCGGACAAAAAGGAAGAAACGTACCTCAAAAACGAGGTGGCTATCGAGGGTATCGACGATTTGGACGAAAATGCCGCCGACAGCGCTTCGTTGCAGGTCATTGAAAATTTCCTCGATACTTTGGACGTTCGGCAGTTTACGCTCCCCATTGAATTTAACGAACGCGTGCAGCAGGAAATCTTCTACATGACGACGTCCGCCCGTGCGTTCACGGAGGGCTCGCTGAACCGCAAGACGGCCTATGATTCCCTGATCAGTGTCGCTTTGTCCGAAAACGGTTTGCCCAAGGACCTGGTTTACTTGGCCCTTGTGGAATCTGGATTCAAGGTGAAGGCGTACAGCCGTGCGAAGGCATCGGGCATGTGGCAGTTTATCCCCGAGACAGGTAAACGTTATGGCCTGGATGTCAATTTTTGGGTGGACATGCGCCGTAACCCTGTGCTTGCGACCGCTGCTGCCGCAAAATACCTTTCCCGGTTGTACGACGAGTTCGGGGACTGGTTGCTGGCGATGGCTGCCTATAACTGTGGTGAAGGCCGTGTGAGGCGCCTGATTGCCGAGATGAAGGCCGATACGACCCGTGATACCAGCCAGGCAATTACCTACTGGGATTTGGCGCTCCCCAAGGAGACCATGCGCTATGTGCCGCGCATTTTGGCCGCTATGGTCATTGGGCATTTCCCGGAACATTACGAGATGACCATTACGCAGCAGCACCTGCCGGAATACGATACCGTGACGGTTTTTGATTCCTTCTCGCTGGAGCAGGTGGCCAAGGCGATCAAGGTTCCCGAGGATACGCTGCGCGACTTGAACATGGAACTGGTGATGTGGTGTACGCCGCCGGACAAAAGTTCCTACGTGCTGCGCCTGCCTGTGGGTAAACGCCCCGCCTTTGTCGACAATTACGACAAGATGGAAAAGAACAACTTCTCCAGCTGGGCCCACCACAAGGTGCGCCGGGGCGAGAACTTGGGGATGATTGCCCGGAAGTACGGGATTTCGGTTTCCGAAATCAAGCAGGCGAACAACATGAAGAACTCGAGAATCCGCGTGGGGCGCAACCTCCTGATTCCTGTCAAGGTCAAGCCGAGGAAGTCTTCGGGCAAGAAACCGGTCAAGGTGAAAATCTACGTGGCAAAGCTTGGGGACAATCTCGCTTCCGTTGCCCGTATGTACGGCGTTTCACAAGAGTCTCTGCGTACATGGAATTCGATGAGTGCAAGCGCGATGATCAAGTCGGGCGATACGTTGTTCGTTTCGAAGCCGGATATGAAACCCTCTGTAGTCACTCCGACCAAGGTCCCGCTCAAGAACAAGTATGTGGTTGAATCCGGAGACACCTATGCTTCGATTGCAAAACTGTTCGGAATTCCGGTGGTGTCGCTGCTCTATGCAAATGATGGTTTCTCGAAGCGTCTCCATGTCGGTGATACTTTGGCGGTCCCGAGCCTTTCCCAGATAAAGAAGAAGGCAAGCAAGGCCGAAAAGAAACAGAAGGTTTCTGTTACTGTGCCTAGTGCTGCTCCTAGTGCAGACGGTATGTACACGGTACGTGCTGGCGATAACCTGTATAGCATTGCGAAGCGATTCTCCACGACGACCGACATGATCCGCCGTCTGAACAACATGGGTACATCCAACGCCATCCATCCGGGGCAGGTTATCCGGGTTCAGGGGGAAATCGACGATGAAGGAAGCTCCGTTCCGGTGAACCCCGGGGAGGTTATCCATACCGTGAAGAAGGGCGAGGGCCTTTGGGACATTGCCCGTCAGTACAAGGTAACGATAGAGGAAATCGTGCGTTGGAACGGTTTGAACGATACAAAGGTCAAGCCTGGGGAACGCCTGAAAATCGTCAAGAAACGGTAAATTTTTGTAAACAAAGCGGTTTGCGGGTGATTCCGATAGAGTCGGGAAAAAGGAATTTGGTGTAAATTGTTTTTTTTCTGTACGATTTCCCTAAAAAAAAGTGTAGTTTTAGCATTAGATTTATAACAACCCTTCTTCTGGAGCTGAAATGATGAAGAAAAAAATATTTGGCATGTGCGCTTTGAGCTTGTTGCTCGCGATGACCGCTTGCGATGATAAAATGGACCCGAATAATCCGCAATCTGTACGTAAGGAACTGACCAAGAGGAAAATTCCTTTTACGCCGAACCAGTTCGTGTCTTATGCTGCAAATGGCGATACTGCCAAGATGACATTGTTCCTCCAGGCCTCGTTTGAAATTGACGCCGCCGCCGATAACGGCAACAATGCCGTGGCTATCGCAGCCAACAAGGGCAACATCATGTCGCTCAATTACCTGTTCGCTCACGGTGCAAAGGCCGATGTCCGCAACAGCAATGGCGAATCGGTTGTCGACAACGCCGTGATGATGGGCAACAAGGAAGTGGTCACGATTCTTCTTGAACAGCTGAAGAAGGAAGGTGCCGACCCGGCTGGCCTGAGTAGCGCCGTGCTGATTGCCGCTAAGCGTGGCAATGTCGATGTGCTCGAAATGCTCGCCGATGCTGGTGCTCCGCTCGATGTCCGTGGCCCGGACGGTTATCTGCCCATCCACTGGACTGTCAAGAGTGGCAACTTCGATGCGATGGTGTTCCTGATTAACAAGGGTGCCGACGTGAACGCCAAGTGCGGCCAGGGCTATTCTGTGCTCGACTGGGCGACCAACGAAGGCTATCCGCGCCTGATCAAGGAACTCAAGAAGCATGGTGCCAAGAATACTCCGAAGTATTTCAAGGATTCCAAGTAATCTTTTGCTTTATTTGCAAAGATAACGTTGCATTTTTTTTGACCTCGGCTTTTTTGGCCGAGGTTCTTTTTGTATTTTTCGCACTATGAAATTTCATACCGTCCAAAAACTGTTTCTCTGCTTGTGCCTAAGCAGCATTTTTGCTTTTGCGCAGGAAACCGTAGAACTTGTCCGCCGGCAGATAAAAGCTGTCGAGCTGGAAACATCCCGCGAAAAGTCTCTCCATGATGCCGAAAAGAAGCGTCATGCGGAATTCATCGAGGTTGGCCGCAAGAAGGTTCAAGCGCTCTCCGCCCAGAACAAGGCTTTGCTTGCCGAAATCGATTCGCTTAAGGCCGAAATCAAGAACTTGGATGACGCTCGCCAAAAGACAACCGGGACTATCCATTGGTACGAAAGCCGCAAGCAGAAGTATCAGGAGTCTCTGGCCAAGGTCATCGACTCGCTCGCTCCCGCATTCGAAGCCGACTTCCCGTACAAGAACGAAGAAGTGGTCAAGAGCCTCCACGAGATTGCCGAACAGCTTGCCAAGGGCTTTGTGAATGCCGACGACGCTATCAACCGCACTCTTGAAATCTACTATGACCGTATCCGCCTGGGTTACACGACCGAGGTTTACAAAGGGTTCCTCCAGGTGAACGCCCGCAACGTGCCGGGGACGTTCCTGCGCTATGGCGCTGTCGCTTCGGTGTTCGTGAGCAACGACGGCAACGATGTGCTGTGGTTACAGAGGACTGCGGACGGCGGTTTTGTCTGGAACAATGTTTCGGAAGACTTCGCTATGAGAACGGCCCTCAAGGACGTGATGAAGGTGGCCGAAGGCAAGACCGCTCCGCGCCTTGTCTCCATCCCGGTCTCCATTCCTAAGGAGGGATTATAATGTCTCTCGTCTCTCGCTTAAACTCTCTTTGTACTACTCGAACCCCGAGCCTCGCACCTCGCGCCTCTCTCGTCTTGGCAACTCTTCTTTGCCTTGCTCCGCTTTCTTTTGCGCAACAGAAAAACGATATTGACGCGGTCAAGAAGCGTGCCGAACTGAACAGCGCGAAGGCCGACCTCGAAGAAGCCCGCAAGAAGCGCGACATGGCTGTTGCTGCCCGCTGGAAGGACAGGGAAGCTGCCAACCAGGAACGCGAACTGTTCAATGAACGCTATCAGGAAAGCAAGGAAAAGGTGGACGCCCTGATGTCGGAACGCGCCCGCTTGTTCGAAGATGTGCGCGTTGCCCGCGAAGACTTGGCGCAAATCAAGCAGCAGGCCGAAACGGCCCGCTCGGAATTCCTCTCCTTGGCGGTGGGGCCCGAACGTTTGGAAACGCTTGCCAAGTTCCAGGAACAGGGCGTGCCCTTCAAGCTGCCGGAACGCACCGAAGCGATGAACAAGGTCAAGAAGGAAATGGGCCTGTACCGCGATGATCCGCTCCGCATTGCCCGCTCCGTGTTTGCCGTGGCTCAGTCCGAACTCAATTTTACACGTGAAGTCCGCTACGAAAAGGCCGAACTCCTGTTCGGTACTGCCGTTGCCGAAGGCGACCGCATGCGCATTGGTGGCCTTTATGCGATGCAGATGGCAAGCGTTATGGATATTAACGGGTATCATCCCTCGGCATTGATGCTCCCTGTTGCAGGGGAAAAGAACCGCACTTACAGTTGGCAGGAAAATCTCGGTACGGATGTCAAGGGCCAAGTGGCCAAGGCGTTTGCGGCTACCGCGGATTCTGCCTACGTGATGGCTCCTGTGGACGTGCTCCTGAGTACTGAACTTTCTTCCGAGATTGCTAGCCACCAGGAAAAGAGCTGGAAAGAAGACCTGGTCCAGTTCTTCAAGGATGGCGGTATCTTGATGTACCCGATTGTCGCGATCCTTGTGCTGGGTGTGCTGATTGTGCTGTGGCGCCTCGTTGTGCTTTTGATTTTGGGCTTTGGCGGAATGTCGGCACGTCGTGCCCTCAAGGCGCTTGCGGCTGGTGATGTGGACGAAGCTCGCAAGCAGGCGAAGTCGGCGAGGGGTGCTGTGGGCAAGGTGCTTCGTACGGCACTGCTTAAGAATTATCCGAGCCGAGCCAGTGCCGAAAAGGGCCTCGAGGAACTCTTTGCGGGCGAAGTCCCGAAAATCGAGAAAGCTCTCTCTTGGATTTCTGTGTTTGCGGCGACCGCTCCGTTGCTCGGTCTTTTGGGTACCGTGATGGGTATGATCGAACTCTTCGACGTGATTACGATGCACGGCACGAGCGACCCGAAACTTTTGGCTGGCGGTATCTCCATCGCCTTGGTGACGACGGAAGCTGGCCTTATCGTGGCTATCCCGCTGCAACTGCTGCATACGTTCTTGGTGAACCGTGCCGATGCGCTGCGTGGCCGCATGGAAAAGGCCGGCCTTGCCGTGTTGAACGCCATCTGGATTAGGGAACGCTGATGACCGAATATTCTGTCATCGAGACAGCCTTGGGAACCGTCACCCGTGGTGGCTGGGTCCTCGCCCCGATATTCCTGTTGGGGTGGTTCGGCTGGTTTATGATGATTGAACGCTACGGCTTTTACTTTATGCTGAAGGGGAGGTCTTCGTCGGCTTTCTGGAAGGACCTCGAAAAGGTGGGCGAGGACGAGGCCGTCAAGCGCTTGAGCAAACGCCGTTTCGGCTACTTCCTTGCCCTTGTCGAGGATATCCGCAAGCATCGTAGCGAAGGGCCTGTCGCCGTGCGCAATGCCATGGATGCGACCCGCCACGATATTTCGCTACGGTTGTCCCGTTCGCTCAAGACGATTTCTACATGTGCCGCCATCGCACCGATGCTTGGGCTTTTGGGAACGGTTTCGGGCATGGTGCATACTTTCGAGACTATCCAGCTTTTCGGATTTGGAAACCCGGTGCTTTTGGCCGATGGCATTTCCGAGGCGCTGCTGACGACCCAGGCGGGATTGCTAGTCGCTTTCCCGTTGATGCTCGCGTACAATTTTTTGATGAACAAGGTGGAAAAGGTCGAGGACCATGCATGGAGCGAAGCGCTTCGCTTTGAATCCTGGTCTTTCGAACCTGCCGAGGTGCCCGAAGACGGCACTAGGGAGGACCAATGAGTTTTATTCGTAAAAGGAACAGGGATGCTGGCGGGATTGATGTGTCCCCGATGCTGGACATGGTGTTCATCCTGCTCATCTTCTTCGTCGTCACTTCGACGTTTACCCGCGAGACCGGCGTGGACGTGACCAAGCCGAAGGCGAGTTCCGCGAAGGATCTCGCCAAGGAAAGTATCTTGATAGGGATTACCCGTCAAGGGACAATCCATATTAACGAGACGCAGGTTAACCTTTCCACGCTGCAGACAGTCCTTCGCCAGATGACGGCGGAGGCGCCTGACCGCCCTGTGATTATCGTGTCTGACCGCGATGCCCCCTCGGGCCGCGTGGTGGATGTTCTGGACGAATGCAATTTGGCGAAGGTCCGCAAGGTTTCTATTTCGGCGAATAAGGAAGAATAAATGCGCTTTTCCCCCACGGATTTCTTGGCTAGGTACTTCCGCTACCCGATAGCGGTAGTCCTTTCCTTCGTGGTCAGCGGGGTGTTCTTCTTGGCCATTCCCGTTATTAACGCATTGTTCTTTGACAAGGGTGTCAAGACGGAAAAGCCGCTTGAGGTGTTGACCGAAGTCGAGGTCCTGGTGAACGAGAAGAAACCCGAAGTCAAGCAGAAGATTATACGTACGGTCGTGAATCCGAACCCGTTCCGCATTTCGAGCCATCCGGGACTGAGCCGCAGCCAGAATTTCCAGATGGACCTTTCCCTCGCGCGTGGCAATGCCGGCGACGGAGCCGTCGTGGATGCGGGCTCCATGGAAAACGTGGTGTACGAGGCGGGCGAGGTGGACGAACAGGCCCAGGTGCTCCGCGAAATCCAGCCCAAGTTCCCCGAGAAGGCAAAGAAGATGGGCGTGTCCGGTTACGTGAAGGTGCTCTTGGTTATCGACGTGTATGGCGATGTCGTGCAGACCCAGGTGATGACGCTGGATCCGCCGGGTTATGGTTTCGAGGTTGAAGCGTTGAAGGCGGTTCGCCAGTGGAAGTTCAGTCCCGCCCAGCTTGGCGGATATCCCGTGGCGCAGAAGGCCACAAAGGAGTTCCGCTTTGTTAAGTAAGGTAAGAGGCTCGAGGCTCGCGTTCTCATTGCTATTGCTACTCTGCGTGGCTCCGCTTTTTGCTGCGGAGGACTATTTCTTCCGTGCGAACGAACTTTACGACCAGGGCAAGTACAAGGAAAGCGTTCCCCTTTACAGGGCGGCGATTGACGAGGGCCGCTATGAGCCCTTTGCCTGGTTCAACTTGGGCAACGCCCTGGTACAACTGGGGCGCAAGGAAGTGGCGTTGGTCGCGTACAAGCGTACGGTCGAATTGTTGCCGAAGTTCGTGAAGGCGTGGCTTTTGATGGGCGATATCTACTACCTGGCCGGCGATCCGGGCGAGGCGATTGCCGCCTACAAGCGCGCACTGGAACTGGGAGAAGAAAACGACCATGTCCACTTTGCCTTGGCCGAGTGCTACATGAAGGGGCGCGACTGGACACTGGCGCAAAAGCATTTTGAACGGGCGTTGAGCCTGAACCCGGACCGCATGGATGCCTGGTATGGCTTGGCCGAGGTCTACGAGAAACTGGGGGACTACGAATACGCGATAAAGACGTTGCGTAACGCCTTGCAGATGACGGCCACTGCCGGGGCCGATGTCCACTTTACGATGGCGTACTATTACCGCAGCATGGATTCCACGCGGCAGTCCCTCAACGAGATGGAAAACGGTATTTTGATGGAACCGGAAAATGTTTCCGCCCGCAGGTACTTGGCCCAGATGTACTTGAAAGAAGGCTCCCCCTGGATGGCCATTTTCACCTTGGAAGAGGGCCTACGCCACAAGAAGGGGCTTGGCGATTTGAATGTCGACCTCGGACAGATCTATTTCACGCAAAAACGCTATGACGAGGCTTTGGACTGTTATATGAAGGCCTGGCTTGCCGGGAATTCCCAGGGCCGCATCGGTGCCGAAAACGTCGGCCACGTGTATTCCAACGCCGGGGACGACGAAAAGGCCGAGGCCATATACAAGCGTATCCGCGAAAAGCGCTAGGCGCTCGCCTTGTCGCCCAAGAAGCCTGCAAACACCCCGAAAAATTTTCTTAACGTAGCCATTTTATGGCCTTTGCTGTGGATAATGGGCAAAACTTAATATATATTGGTATCATAGATAACATGGTTCTTTTTTGGTGGTAAGTATGAATCTAAAAAAATGGTTTGTTTTGGTAGTGGCCGCCTTGGCGCTGGCTGCATGCGGTGATGATAGTTCTACAGGAGGCGGCGGTGGCGGTTCCGGCGACTCTAACAATCCTGAAAATCCGGGTTCTAGCGGGAGCAATGATCCGAGCAATCCGACTTCGTCGGATATTGATTGGGTTTTACCTAACGATCCGTCCAACTTGTGGAAAGGTGCGGGTACAGAGGCTAGTCCGTATGAATTGAATAACGAACAAGATCTGCTGACCTTGATGGACGAGGTGAATGCGAAGTCTGCGAACTATAACGGGATTGCATTCAAGTTGACTGCAGATATTAAACTTACCAAGAAATGGACTCCGATTGGATGCGTCAAGGGACAGAGCAATCGTACGTTCGGTGGCACGTTCGATGGGGGAGACCATGTCATCAAGGACCTCTCTATCGACGATACGGCCTCTTACTCGGGCTTGTTCGGCTACGTCAAGGATGCAGTTATCAAGAATGTCAAGCTGGAAGGCGTTTCCATCAAGGCCGGTTCCTATGCGGGTATGCTTTTCGGTAAGGCCGAAAACACGACAATCAAGGACGTTTCCGTTTCGGGAAACATGACGGGTAACGACTTTGTTGGCGGTCTTGGCGGTAGCATCAGTGGCGGCAGCGCCGTCGAGAATGCAACTGTGTCTGGTACGGTCAATGGAAACGGCACTGTTGGCGGTGTTATCGCGACGGCTATTTCTTCGACGGTCAAGAGTGCAATCAATTCGGCTGCGGTCGCTGGGAAGACGGCTGTGGCGGGTATCGTGTCTACCTTGTCGATGAACGGCGTTGTGGAACTGTGCGTGAACAAGGGCACTGTTGCTGGCGCGATGGATGTGGCTGGCGTTGTGGCCAAGGCTGCGAAGGTCGAGGTGAAACAGTCCGGTAACGAAGGTGCTGTGACCGGTGAAGATAACAGCATGAGTTCTGTCGGTGGCGTTGTCGCTGTCGCTTCGAATTCCGCTGTACTGAACCAGGTCTACAATGTGGGGGCTGTTACGGCCAAGTCCGCCCTCGGTGTGGGTGGCATTGCCGGAAAGTTCGTGACCGAAGCTTCCATGACGAGCGCTTTCAACCAAGGGCAGATTACGGCGGAAGGCACTACCAATGTTGGCGGCCTTATCGGCAAGGCGGAAACCTGCAAGGTGACCGGTGCTTATAACGCGGGTGTGGTTTCTCCAATCGCTAATGCTGCATCTGTTGCCGGTGCCCACATGTCCACCTCGGAAATGGTCTCGGTTTACTACGATGCTGCGACGAAGGTCGCTCCGACAGAAGTGGGCGAAGCCTCTGAAGCCATGAAGACTGCAGACTTCCTCGCTGCTCTCAATGCGGTCGAGAATGTGTGGACGATGGCTGGCGATAAGTATGCCGGCTTCCCGTTCTTTACCTGGATTAAATAGTCTTCGAAAGATAGTCAAAAACGTTTACTCGCGCCCCATTGTTGGGGCGCGAATTTTCTAGTATTGGGTTTATGGCTAAAAAGAAAAAAGTTTGGAAATCTCCTGCCAATGATGGTGCCTTCCGTGGGAAGGAAGATAAAATCCGCCAGATGCTCTGCGACATCGTGAACGGCCGTAGCCGCCTGCTTGGGCGCCCTGCAGATTTGTTCGACTCGATTGCCGCTGCGATTGACGATATCGAAAGGTTTGGCGAAAACCCGAAACTCCAGCTGGAACTCCTGGCGTGGACGCTTCGCTGCGATTTTATCTGCTCGCGTATCGATGACGACGAGCCTGAACTTTGGGATGGCCTCTTTTACGATGCGGGCACGTTCTTTGTCGAACTGGCCAAACAGTACGAAGACAAGAAATATGTGTCCGACCTTGTACACGATTTGGCGATTCGCCACGTGGGCGAGGAAGGGCGCTCCTATGTGTTCCTCTCGGTATCGGAAATTCTCCCGCCCGATGCGATCAAGGCACTCCTGGACGAATTGATGAATGCCGTGGAGACCAATGAATTGCCTAACCGCGATGATATCCTGGATGCCATTTCGGACATGGCAGACGATATCGGCGATGCCGCCGAGTTTGCGAAGGCCGCCCTGATGCGCGACCCCCAGAAGAGCAATGCCACGATAATCGACATTGCGAACTCCTATTTTGTCGCGGGCGATATCGAAATGGCCAAGCAATGGCTGCGCGATGTGGAAAATCCGGGGGCCGAAGACGAAGAAGCCTGCCTGGATTTGCAGGCCGGCATAGCAGACCGTGAAGGCCGGAAGTCCGATTGTGCGAAGATTGCCGAAAGCCTGTACGAGAAATACCCGAAGGTCATCAACTTGGCTAGGCTCTGCCAGGTCGTGGATTCTACCCGTGCACGAAAGTTGCTGGAAGACCATATCCGCTACCGCAATGGCGGCACGGCGAATATCGAGTTCATGCAGCTCTTGCAGAGCATGAAGGCATACGACTTGCTGGAAGGCTACGTGACGACGTTCGAAAAGGAATTGCCCGGCATGGATGCCGATACCTTGAGGGGCATGGCCGACGAACTGGAAAAGGACGGTCAGGTGGATTTGGCCGAGCATATCCGCAAGTGGATTGTGGACGAGCCCGAAGAGGCACAGGCCTTTGACGATGCCGATTGATTAGGAAACTAGGCGATGAAGTTCCTGTACGTACTGGTCAGCGAAGAAAAGGATATCTATTACGAGCAGACGCTTGCCTCGGTGCTTTCCTTGCGCCATTATAACCCCGATGCTTCTGTATCGCTATTGGTTGACGACAAGACAGACAAAAATCTGGTCGGGAACTTCAGGGCGCAAATCAAGAATTTGGTGAACGAGTACAAGGTTGTCCCGTTTGACGAAAAAATGTCGAACATGGTTCGTTCTAGATATTTAAAGACGAACATGCGCAATCATATTGACGGCGATTTCCTGTTTATTGATGGCGATACGGCTATTGTCGATAAATTGGAACTGAAGTCGATCGATCCCAAGGGCAGTGTTTTTGCCGTTGTCGATATGCATGGTGGAGAAAACGACAAGTACCAAGTTAAGCATAAGAAAAATAATGCTGACAAGGAAACGATGAATTTTTCGCTCTCCTTCCACGACAAGTATTTCAATAGTGGGGTTATTTTTGCAAGGGATGACAAGCCTGCACGGGAATTCTTTTCTAAGTGGCATGCGTTATACCAGCAATGCGCGCAAAAAGGTATTTTTACGGACCAGATATCTTTTAACGAGACGAATCATATTTTGAATCACTCTATCGTAGAGATGCCTGGAGAATGGAACTGCCAAGTTCGTGAAGCGTATAATCACCTGTACCGCGTGAAGACCATCTATCCGATTCTTTGCCGGTCCAAGATTCTCCACTTTTTCAGCACCGGAATAGATGGGAAAAAGGAACCGCATCCGCTGATGAGAAAGGATTTCTTTGTAAAAATGAAAGAGTTGCAGTCTGTAGACGAGTCCATGCTGCAAGTCATCCGCAATGCAAGGCAATGCTTTTGGGGCGCACCCAGTGTATTGAACGAAAAAGCGTCATTCCCGCTTTTCTTCCTGTATCGCCAATTTCCAAGGTTTAGCAGACTGCTGAAATGGTTGGGTGTTGTTTAAAATTTTTATGTGGTAAACGGTATGGCCGATAATTCCATTCAAGCAGATCAAAAATTTTTGATGAAGGGTACCTTTTTTACGTTCTTGGGAATTATTCTCAAGGTGCTCGCCCCTATATTTACGATTGTTATCGCCCGTGTTTTTGGCAAGGAAATTTTTGGAATCTACGTTTCTACGCAATTGCTCGTGCTGACATTGTGCCGTGTGTCTGTTTTTGGTTTCGATTATGGCCTGCACCGTTATCTGCCGCAAAATAAAGTATGCAATCGGCCGGAACATGACGGTATTATCGGTTCGCTGCGGATTACCGCGTCGGTTGCGGTCCTGATAACGGTTATCATCTGTGTCGGTTCCTATTTCGGTTTGCATCGCCTGTCTTCGGGGCTTGAAATGTTGTCCCCGGTAGAAATTTCTTTGTACGCGCTTTCAATCCTTCCTTATTCTTTGCTTGTCCTTTTTGGTGGGGCCTCGGAAGGGAATCGTCGCCCGCAATACAAGATATTCATAAACGAATTTGCGTTGTCGGCCTTGGCTCCCATAATTGCATTGGGGCTCCATTTTCTCCATTTTGAAGATCGGCTTTCGCTCCCGTTGGGGCTGTTTGTCGCTAATTTGCTGGGGCTCATGGTTTATATATTCCTCATGAACCATCAGTTCCCTAAATTGAAATGGTTCGTGAAAGATAAAATCCCTCAGGAACTGCTTCGCTTCTCGTTGCCGATTGGTTTTTCGGAAATTGTCGGAGCGTTCTTGCTGCGTGTGGATTTGTGGATGGTCCTTGCTTTGATTGGGCCGGAGGCGGCTGGTGTTTATGCTGTCATGGTGACAATCTCGAATGGCCTGAAAGTCATTCGTCGTAGCTACCAGCCTATTTTGACTCCGGTCGTAGCCGGAATGTCCAAGGAACGCCTGGATACGGACCTGAAGCCAGTGTATTCGTATTGCGTCTCGATGGTGACGTTGATTCAACTTGGGATTGGCTTCTTTATCGTCCTGTTTCCGGAACAGGTGATGATGATTGCCGGTAAATCGTTTGTCAGCGAAGAGAGCCCGGTCGCCGTATTGGGAATCTTGATGATCGGTAACCTGATCAACGGACTTTTTGGCTTGTCCGGTTCTGTTATCAATGGCCTAGGAAAAAGCAGTTTCCTCTTCTTCTTGAATGTTGTATCCTTGGTCGTTGCTGTCGTGCTGAATTACATTTGTATCCCTCGCATGGGGATTGCCGGCGCTGCGTTGTCTTCGATGTTGTATCAAGTGATGCAATGTGTGTGGATGAACATCTATCTAAAGAGAATGGGATATTGGCCCTATGAAAAATATCTGATTGTTCAGGGCATTTGGATTGTTGGCTTGACCGTCCTCTATATTGTCGTGAATACGGTTTGCTCGCTGAATATTGTTGAAAAGGTTGTCATTTTTGCGACTGCTCTGCTTTTCATTTTGTTAACTTTCTGGAAGCAAGGCCTTTCGCAAAAAAATTATCGTAAGAAAAAATGAAAAAAGAATCTAAAGTGAGGGTGTGCTTTTTTCCTGAGTTGGAAAATAGTACAAATCTGTTTTTAGCAAATCTCGTCCGATTGCTTGAACGGACGGGAGATTATGAATGCAGCGGATTTTATGATCTTGTCAAAAAGCATTTGTCTCCTTATCGCTGTGATGTTTTTCATTTTAACTGGTTTGACCAGTGCGAAAATTTTTCGTCTTTCATTTATCGCCTTTTTGTTTTACTTCGAGTCATTGTTTCTGGAAAAAGAATTGTATGGACCGTCCACAATATAGAATCTCATGAGGTGCGGGCTCCATATAATCGTATTTTGCGCTTTTTGCTGCTTCACTATTCGCATGTCATTCATGTAATGAGCGAAAAGAGTTTCGATATCCCTTATTTGCGAAAACACCTGCATAAGGTGATGTTGATCCCGCATGGGGATTACTTTGAATCGTATCCGAAATCCAGCCTCGATGTACGCGCAAGGTTTAAGATTGCTGAGAACGCTCCGATTGCATTGTTCTTGGGTGCCGTCCGTTATTACAAGAATGTGGATGTATTAATAGATGCGTTTGCTCAAATCCGAAAGACGAAGTTCCCTGAGGCGGTGTTGCTCATTTGCGGGAAGGCGAGCCCTAAGGATTACCAGAATGCGTTGCAGGCTAAAATATCAACACAGGAAGGTGTCTATTTCTTTCCGGAATTTGTTCCGAACGAAGATGTTTATGCCTATTTGAAGAGTGCGGCTTTTTTGGTGACTCCCTATTCTTATCGTTCGGCATTGAATTCTGGGACAGCGCTGATGGCCTGTTCTTATGAGAAAACAGTCGTGACTCCTGATATCGCCAATGTCGTGGATATCCAGAAGCAGTCGGATTGCTTGTATGTTTACCACTATGAGTCAAATGAAGACCATGAAAACGCACTGATTCAGGCGATGGAACATGCGTTTGAAGATTATTATTCCGGGAAGATACGGGAGAAAGAGCTTGCCGCAATGAACTATATGAAAAACAATTCTTGGAGTGCGCATTCCGATGAATGGATTTCCCTCTATAGGGCATAATTAAAAATCAAACGCTTATCATTTGAACAATTTTATATATTAGACGTATGACCAAATACCTTTTTGTTCTGACGAGTTCTCCGAAGGATTTCTTTTGCGAACAGACGCTTGTGGCCATTGCCTCTTTGCGTGTGCATAATCCGGGTGCCTTCGTGACGCTCCTGACCGACGACAAGACCGCAGAAACACTCACTAGAAACCGTGCCGCGCTCAAGGATGCTGTAGACGAACTCAAGGTGCTGACACTTGATGAAAAGTTTACGCCGATGCTTCGCTCCCGTTACCTCAAGACGGTTATGCGCAACGTGGTTGACGGCGACATTCTCTATATGGATTCCGACATCGCGATTGTGGGTGACCTCTCGATTCCCGAAGAATGGAAGGGCGGCATTTACGCAGTGCTCGATTTCCACACGAATCTTTCGAAGGCCATCAACCGCAAGAAGGTCTTGAACAACGCGAAGATGATGGGCTTTTCGCCGATTCTGAACGACGAGATTTTCAATGGGGGAGTGATGTATGCCGCAGATACTCCCGAAGCCCGCAAGTTCTTTGAAACTTGGCACGAACTTTGGCTCTATTGCGTGTCGAAGAATTTCCCTTACGACATGGCGAGCTTAGCCGAGACGAATTTCAAGTTCGGCTATATCACTCAGAAGATGCCTGGCGGCTGGAACTGCCAACTTGCCTACGGCAACCGCTTTTTGCCGACGGCGAAGGTGCTGCACTTCTTTGGCTCGCGCATTGTCGATACTCGTGGTCACAAGGTCCCCGAGAGCATGAACCTCTTCTTGCCGAAAATCCTGCGCAAGGATTTCTACACGAACCTGAAGAACCTCCCGGTGACGGTGAATGCCGACAAGTCCATTCATATCGACGAATACTACGACGACGTGATTGCGCATGCGAAGGAAGCGTTCGAATTCCAGACACGTAAAGTGGGGGCTGCCGGTGCCTATATCATCCGCAGCTATGCCTTCGCGAAATCGCTCGCCTGGATTTATAAGAAGATGCCGGTTCTTCTTTACCCGCTGAGAGTCTTGGGGACTCTTCTCGGGAAGGACAAACGTTAATATTGATGGAGTCATTGTGCGTTTGCTGAAAAATCCCTACCTTGTGATGGCGATTGTCGCCCTGCTGGTGCAGAGCGTGTTGCTGGCGTTTTTCTACAGCCTGCCGGATCCTCTTGGGTTGTCCATGTCCGAAATGTTCGAGGGCAAGACCCTTTGGCAGATTTTCATGGCATTCGGTGCGATTCTCGTGATGGCGGCTTTGTTCGGCTTTGCGCGTGCGCCTCGCGGGCTTGCTGTTTTCTATGCGCTCTATTTCTTTGTGGCGATTGTCGACTACGACGTATTCCGTTTTTCGCACCAACGTCTTTCTTTTTCTTTCTTGCGCACGTATTTCCATATTTCGAACATTACCGATGCCACTACGGTTTCGACGTTGGGTGGCGACTTGCTCGGGACGGTTCTCTGGGTGTCGATGGCTGCGCTCTGCTTTGTAGGAGCGATTGCTTTTATTGTTGTCTATACGCTTCGGTTGCGTAAACTTCGCCGTTCGCACGCCCTCGACAATCGGAAACCGGTGTCCAGAAAAATTCCTTGGATCATGTTCGCGGTTGGCATGGCGTTGTCGCTGACACCGTTGGTGTTGTTCCTTACGGGGGCTCGCGGGTGGATAGAAATTCCGCTGATTCACACGAAGGTGGAAATGCGTTTCACTTTGGGCAAGCATACGCTTACAGCTCCGATACTCCATATAGCGGCTGTGGAAACTTTTGAGTTCATCCACGATAATACTAAAATCACCGATGAACTGGTTGGCGATTTGGACGCCTTCTTGTCTAAGGATTTTGTTGCAGGTCGCAGTAATGCCTTGGAACTTCCCATGTACCGCAGTGCTCCGACGCATGAATACAAGGCGAAAAGGCCTTACAACATCGTGTTCATCATGGGCGAATCGTTCAAGGGGCGTGTTTTCAACAAGATGCTCGACGGTGATACGGCCATTGCCCCTAATATTTTGAAACTGGCAAAAGGCGGTTATTATCCCAAGGATTCTACAGGAGAAATTCTCGGTGGCGGACTTTGGTTCAAGAACGCCTTTAGCGGAGGCTACCCGACAGTGCGCGGCACTATGGCGACCTATATGGGGTTCCCCTCGCATCCGAACCGCGATGTTCCCAGTTTTTATGCGGCAAACAAGTTCAAGGGCTGGCCGGAATTCCTGACAAATTATCAAAAAAAGTACATGACGGTATCGAACCCGATTTTTGACCACACGTTACCCTTTATCGAAAAGTTCTTTGGCAAGAACTGGTTTTTGCCTCAAGAGGTGACGCTTGCTGGCACTGTCGATAGCTTGGGCGTGAACAAGGCACTGGAATTGCTGAATACACAGCCGACGGATAGTTCGTGGCTTCTTGTTTTCAATACGATTTCGTCCCACATTCCTTTCTACAACTATCCGGATAGTTTTGCGGAAAAGCCTGACGATGCCATGGTGCGGTACCGTAATGCGGTTCGCTACACCGACAAACAGCTGGGCCGCTTCTTTGAGGCTCTTTCTGCTCGCCCTGATTTTGATAAAACGGTGGTGTTTGTCTTGGGAGACCACGATACTCCGGTAGATTCGGTGGATTACCTGGTCCCGCAGCCGCTGGGCCTTTCGGCTTCCCAGATTTTTGTCGGGATTTTCTCGGCCGATACGGCTCTCTTTAACGGGCTTACCGTTCGCGAAGATGTGGCCTCGCAGCTAGATCTGGGGCCGACGATTTTTGACCTGGCGCAGGTTCGCGAACCGAACCATTTCTGGGGATACGACTTGCTCACTCAGGAACGCCCCGCGGAACAGCCTTCGGTGTTCTTCTCCCAGAACTCCTACTACCTGGGTTTCCGTGACCACGTGCTTGCGGGTGGCCTTGAAAACGAAGATGTTTACCGAGCCGCATCCGGTGGCGAAAGCCCTTATGCGCTTACGACTGAATCGGCCGACCTTGAATGGAAAAAGAGGGCTGTGGGGGCTGCGAAAGCCGTACGCTCCGTACTCCGCAACGACATCATGATGCCGTAACAGGAACTATCCTTTTACGAACAATCGCCTAAAGAAGTTGATAATGCCGGCGGCTACCCTGTAACGGTATCCACGGCAATCCATAACCATTACGCCCTTGTACATGTTGAATGTATGGAACGCCACTTTCATTGTAGGGTGTGGCGAAGTCTTTCTCCACAGTTCCTTAAATTGAAGCCCTTCCGGGGATTCTTCAATTTGCTGGAAGGATATGCCATGACCATATTCTACATTGCTTTCTTGGGCTGGGCGATATTTCTTTCCCTTGTACTCGAACCAGTCGCCTGCGTTTCTTGCGATTTTCTCAGGAAAGTTATATTCCTTCACTTTGACATACTTTCCTGTTTCATCCATTTCGTAAACGCCCAAGATGGACCCGTTGGGATTGGGAATTTCCGTAGAATAAATCTGTTTTTTGCCAAATAATTCTGTATAGATGGCATCCGTAAGGAGCGCGTCGCTAATCGATTGCCCATTGACCAAGGCAGGTTTTTCCAGATCCAATTCGTATAGCTTTAATCCGCCACCCTTGAAATTTTCGGGATAAACCAGGATTTTGCCATCCCTACGGATAATCGCCGGAAAACTGAGATGCGAATCGAGCTCCAGAATCGTATCCGCTTTGAGTAGCTTGTTGCTGGCCTTGTCGATGGTGAGCATCGCAAGGCGCCCTCGCTTATGAGGATAATAGTATTCTTCGACTAAGACATAGATCTTGTCATCTGTAACATCGAGAATGAAGGGGTCTGCAAACCAGCGGTCTTTGCATTCGTGATTCAACCACTTGATTTTCAAGGGCTCGCCGTTAATGACTCCGTCCAAGGTGTTCTCGACAAAGCCGATATTCCAAACACCTTGCATGATGCTACGGTATAGCTCTATGGGTTTCACGCAACTATTCCTTTTTTAGGATCTTGCCGCACAGGAACATAGAGAAGACAACGCTTGCTAAAAGGAACATGAATATACTCATACAAGCAAGGTCGCCAATACCCTTCAATCCTTTATGTGTCGTAAAGAGGAATCCCACGAAACCCGCAATAGTCGTCAAGGAACTGGCCATCACGTTTCGTGCTGTTGTATCCATCAACCTGCGAAGCGTCATGGTCTTATCGGAATTCCAGGCCGTCACGAGGTGAATCGTGGCGTCAATGCCGATACCCAATGCCATCGGAATCACAATCACGTTGTAAATACTTATCTTGCCGTAGTCAAATGTCCCGTTGAGGAAGCCTAGCAATCCTAAAGTAAGGAGTACTCCCATGCCAAAGGGAATGCAACCCACAAGGAAAATTTTGGGTTTTCGGAACGATATGAGGAGCGTTCCGAAAATAACGAGGATGATTACGATTGCCAAGTTGAAACTGTCTTCTTTCACGGAAGAAATCACATCGGAAAGAATGAACTGCGAGGAGAATGTACGGAGCTTTTCGCCGTCAAAATTCCAGTGCCCGTAGCGTTCCTGGAAACGGTGTAATGCTTTTGCGTCCCAACTGGGGAAATCGCCATAGATAAAGCCGATCTTGCCGTAGGAACCGTCCTTTTCGCGGACAATATCCAGAATCCAACTGGGAAGATCCTCGGGAGCGAAGGTCTTCTCGACCATTGCCAGTTTCCTTAAATTGGCGATGTTGACGGAATCTTCCCCTTCGGCGCGGTCAAATATGCGAGCCTCTACCAAATCGCGAATTTCCTCGATGATTTCGAGACGTGCTTCCTGTGAATCCTTAGGTGGAATGAAACTCTTGAGCGTTATAAAACTGCCCAGCATGGAATCCTTTTCTACGTTGAGACGGTACATCAGCGTATCGTAGAGGCGGTCAAGCTGCGACGTCTTCGAGCCCATGACCGCTGCCGGCGTGGAGGTCTTGGCCTTGTAACTTGCTCGGGTCACTTTTGTGGAAATCTTGTTGTGCTGGACCGTCTTTACCGTGGAAGCGCGACGAAGGTTTTTAAGGTCGTGTTCAAAATCCACCTGCGGGGCAAAGTAGAGGGATATTGCTCCCAGAACAAATCCGACGATGGCGGCTGTTTTGAAGAACTTAAGGATTTTGGCTTCTGTCCAGGCTTTCGGGAAGAAACTGTTGTCCGGAGCCTTGGGAATGCCACCCATGCACTTGATGAATACCGGGAGAACCAAAATGGATGTGAGCATGCTGAAGAAAACACCTGCAGATGCAACGACACCAAATTCATAGAAACCCTTGAAGTGCGCCGCAAGCAAGGTGAGGAACGCGGCGATGGTGGTAAAGCTTGCCAAGATAAACGGTTTTAGCATGCGCTTTTGGGCTTCTTCGAGAACTTCTTCCAAGGATGCTTTTTCGCGCAGTAACTTTTGCGCGGTTCCCAGCATGTGGATGGAGTAGTCAATACCTATCCCCAGGATGATGGATGCGACAAAAACCGTAAACGGATTCAGTTTTCCGTAGAAGAGGGCGGTAAAGGCGAATGTCGGAATGCAGGCGTATAGCACGGAGCCGGTTACAAGAATCGGTCCCTTGATTCCTCTAAAGAAATACGAGGTAAGAAGTATGATCAGAACCAAACTGATGCCAAAGGAGAAAATACTGTCGTTGGCAACTTCGTCAACTTCCTTGAGGCCTTCGTATGTTCCATCCACAGTAAAGCGGGTGGGAACGGCGAAGGTCTTTCCGTTGAAATGCTGAAGGAGGGTGTCCGTACGCGCAAGAATGTGGGTGACGAATTCGTAATCCGTAGACGGCTTGATGAGTTTAGCGTTCACGACACCGTTAAACAATATCTTTCCCGTACTGTCGGGATGCGGGCAACCGATGAGGCGTGATTTCAGGTGGTCCGGTACAGGATCTTTCGGATGCCATTCATCTTTTTGGTCCTGGGCGGAACCAAGCTTGGCCTTTTTAATGAATGAAGCGAACGCGCCAATGGCTTCGTCCGGAAGGCCGAGCTCCTGCGGCAAATTTTCATCAAACCAAATGCGTTCTTTTTTTTCAGTAGTTTCGGCAGGGGCTTCGCCTAACAAGTCCACGACAAGAGGACCATTCTTCCTGCCGATTTCCAACTGAAGGTCTTCCAAATTGTTGCGGATGCGTTCCAAATGGAATATGGGCAGATAAAGAAGGGCGTTGTCCTTGAAAAATTGGTTGTCTTCGTCTTTTTGCGTTGACACGAAATCGCCTTGCCAACGGCTATGGATGTACTGCTCTATGGAATCCTGCATCGCGGCCACAATTTCGGCATCTTCGCTCTGAATGGCAATCGTGAAGCGGTCCGTGCTGCCAAAGCGCTGGTATGATTCTTGCAGAGCAAGGACGCTGGGGGTGTCATCGGGAAGCAAATGAGAAAGATCTGCATCCAGTCGAAGACCGGGTTTAACGAAAATGGGGAATGCGCATAGTACGGCAAGCAGGAAATAGAAAGCCAATGCCTTGAATTGATGCTTACAAATCAGCGGAATGTACCACGCTGAAAATTTTTCTTGCAAGGATTTCTTTGTAGTCATAGGCAAAATATATAAAAAAGTTTGCATGGACTTCCGTTTTTACTAGATTTACATTTATGAAAATCATGATTGTCCTTAACCGAATCGCCCGTGGTGGCGGGGAAAATGTGGCTGTTCAACTTGCCAATCAATTTTCCCGAATGGGACACGAGATTTTTTTCGTAAGCAACAAAGATCGAAACAACATCTCTGATTTTTATCCCATTGAGGAAAAGGTTCATATCTTCCCCTGTTTTCGTCATTTTTTCCCTTTTAAAATTTTTAGCCTTCGGCGTGCCATAAAAAAAGAGAATCCTGACATCATCATCGGGATTATGCCGGATTCTACTTTTTATACCTACTTGGCTGCTTTAGGTCTCCACAAGATAATCATTTCGTCGGACCACAGTTCGTTTGAAAAAAATCCTTATTCTCAAAGGCATCTATTCCCTTACCTCCTCAAATTCTACTTCAATGCCGTTTACGACTGCGTTACCGTTTTGACAAAAACAGACTATAATCTTGTCGTAAAGAAGTTCCGGAAAACAGTGGTGATGCCAAACCCTCTTTCTATGCCGCCAGCAAAAAGCATTTGCCCGAATAAGAAAAAGCGGATTCTTGCTGCCGGGCGACTGAATATTTGGCAATGCAAAGGGTTCGATATACTCATCAGGGCTTGGGCTCGAATCCATGAAAAATATCCTGACTGGGTCGTAGAAATTGCTGGTGAAGGTGAAACTGGACGTGAGTATTTGGAAGGCCTTATTGCCGAAAACCATTTGGAAAATCAAGTTGTTCTTTCGGGATTCCACTTGAATATCAAAGATTTCTTCAGTGACTCCGAAATATTTGTTCTCAGTAGTCGTTATGAAGGATTCGGTATGGTTCTCATCGAAGCCATGTCGCAAGGTGCGGCCTGCATCGCTTGTGATTATAAGGGCCGCCAGAGGGAAATCATCCAGGACGATTCTCAAGGTTTATGCGTAGAATGTGAAAACGAGGAAGCCTTGGCAAATGCCCTTTCGAGAATGATTGACGACGAAAATTACCGTAAGCAAGTCCAAGAAAATGGATGGAAGCGTTCCCAGGACTTCACTCCAGATAAGATTGGAGAGAACTGGATGCGCCTCCTTGAAGAATTGCTGGAGCGCCGGTCACGCACTTAAGATTTAAAGCCCGTGTTCGAGCGAGTAGTCCGAAATTTTGAGCAAAGTGTCGAGGGTCGCAGACAAGCGACCTTCTTCGTTTTGTAATTTCCCGGTGAGCTCGTTTTCTTGGCGCAGGTCGCTGTCGGCAAAGATATGCGTTTCGTCTTGAGAGGGGTACTTCGCGATAAAGCGGTAACCGTCAAGGCCGATGGCTGCATAGCCCGAGTATGCCCCGAGGGAAAGCCCTGCCAGTTCGTGCGGCTCCGGAACGCTTGCGGAATCAGTCGAGTCTGTCGGTGTACTTGCCAAACCGCCCCTTAACAAGTTGTGCCCCATGAAGATATTGGGCACCGCGAAACCGGCAAGTTCAAGCACGGTGGGCGCAATGTCGATCTGCGATGCGGGCGTGGTGTCGCGAACGGCGTCAAGGCCTTTGCCGTGGATAAAGAAGGGTATCCAGGTGATGTTCGAGAATCCGCCGCCGCTTATGGTGGAAACGCCGTTTTCGCCTAGGGGGAATCCGTGGTCGGCCATGATAATCACGTAGGTGTTCTTGTACCATTCCTCGTTTTCGATGGAGTGGATAAAGCGGGCGATTTGCCTGTCGGCGTAACCCATAGTCACGTTGATGCGTTCCTGCAAAGGCAGATTCTTTTGCTCATCGGTCATGCCGGCCGCGAAGTTGAACGGGTAATGGTTGGAGCGTGTCATGAGGGTCGCGAGGAAGGGCTTGCCTTCTTTTGCGAGGGTGTCGCGCACGTATTCGATGGCGTTGTCTATGAAGGTGGAGTCGTCTTCCCGGTTGCGGTTGTAATGCTGTGCCGTGTACCACTTTGCCATCCACACGCCTAGATTATCCCAGGCGGGGTCTGCGGCCGACATATAATGTGTGCTGTAGCCGTTTTCGGTGAGGGTCGAGACAAAACTTGGGATGGTGACGTGCGCGAGGTCGGTGGCCTGTGCAAGGCGGGAATGGTGGGGGATGCCAAGATGTGTCGAAAGGACGCCGCCCGTGGTGGGGACCCCGCTTGTGTGCATGCGCATCCAAACATGGGAATGTGCGGCGAGCGAATCCATGAAGGGCGTTGGGGTGGGCTGGATTTGTGGGTTCATGTAACCCGTATTTCGGCCACGTTGTGATTCCATGAGCACCAGGACGAAGTTCGGTTTCATCTCGCGCTGGGCCTTGAGCTTTTCGCTGTTCAGGAGTCCTGCGTTGGGAATGCGGTAGAGCGGGAGCCCATTGCCTTCCTTCGCGTCGGAGAATGTCCAATCGGAATCGCTCTCAATTTTTTGCCACAGGTTCTGGTAAGCGCTGCGGTACACTCCCAAGTCGGTTTCTGCTAGGCCTTCGACCTTCTTTGCAACAAACAGGTCGTTGTAAACCAGCGATACCACTGGACGGAGCTTTGTCATGCGGGAGTTGCCGGTCCAGATAACGTAAATGAACAGGTACGAGGCGATGTAGAAAATGATCATCGCAATGACGGATTTTTTTACATAGAAGCCTTCGCATGGACGGTACCCCTTGCAAAGCAACCTGTAAATTCCGTAAGTCGCCGGGAGCATCAGTGCGAGCACGACGAATTGCAAATAGGGTACGGAAAGGTCGTTTGCCACGTAATCGTAGAACATGGCGATGGAGGAGGTATCCTTGTATGTGTCGACGAGGCCAAAACTCAGGTGCCCACCTAGAAAGCGCTGCACTTCGTTATCGAGGAGCGTGAAGGGGAGAATGACCGCATGGAAAGTGGCATAAAGGATAGTCGTGACTTTTGCCACGATTGCGGCGCGGGCCGCCTTGTTCGATTGCCCGCCGATGATTTTTGCGAGGAGTGCGCCTACGACCACAAAGACGACAAGTGCATTGCAAATCCACAGGAAATCGAGGCAGACCGCATGGAAAATGAACCAGTCTGGCTTAGATACAAACGGGAATCCGTAGGGGTTGTTGCGGAACAGGAGCATCACGCGGAGCAGAATGTGCATGGCCCATGCTGCAAGAGAAATCAGCACGAGGTTTTGGAAGGGCGCTAAACTGGCTACCGTTTTTTTCAACAAATTTAAAATAGACGGTTTCATTCTCAATTCCTGTTGCAAATTTGTCTGTACAGTTCCAGCTGGCGCTTGAAACAGTCGTTCCAGCTGAACTTCTCGGCGTAGGCGCGGGCCTTTTGCTTCATGCTTTGCATGTCGGAACGGTAAAGTTCCACAATGGCTTCGGCGAGGGATTCGGGGGTGCGCTCCTTGAGGATGGTGCCTGCACCCGATTCGGTCACGTGCTCGAATGCTGCGCCTGCAGCGGCACCGATCTGGGCGTTTCCGCTGGCCATGCTCTCTAAAATCGAGAGGCCGAAGGTTTCCCAGCCCGACAGGGCGAGCCCCAGGTCTACGCTGGCGTAGTAGCGGGCCATTTCGTCAACGGAGTTTACAAACCCGATGTAGCGGATATGCTCGTGCTTCTGGACGGCTTCTTGTACCAATGGGAGGCTAGGGCCTGTGCCTGCGAATACAATGGCAGGCTCGTGGCCGAGTTTTTGCGTGAGGATGTCGTAGGCTCCCAGAACGAGGTCAATCCCCTTTTCCTTGCAGTGCCTGTGCGGGAAGAACATGGTGAGCCGTTCGGGGTTGCCGGCCTTGAGTTCGGTTACGAGCGATTCATCGCGCTTGCTGGGCGAGAACATCTCGATGTCGCAACCCAGCGGGATCCAGCGTGGGTCGGGCAGTCCGTTCTTGCGGAGGCGTGCCATGGCCTCCTTGGACGATGCCTGGATGCAGTCAAAGCCTTTGAATTCCTTGCGGGCGTACCAGAAAGCCTCCTTGCGGGCGAACGTGCCTGCACCGACACCAAGTTTTTTTGCAACGGGGCGACCCACATAGGTCACGGGGAAGTCCGCATGCCAAAAGCCGACCAATTTGGATTCGGGGCTCACGTGCTTTGCGGCGCGGCGGACAACCGTCGGCAAAATATAGGGGGAACCCACTTCGATGATGTCGGGCTTGTACTTGGCAAGTACGGGTTCCACTTGCGAGAGTTTCCATATAAAGCGGTATTCCCAGTTGCCCGGGAACTTGAACGCCTTCACATGTTCAATGACGAGGCTTTCGCTCTTGACTTCGGTGAATGTCTTGGAATCGGGCATTATGAAGACAGAAAGCGTGCCTTTGTTGCCGTCTTGCTCACAAAGTTTTTCGTAGAAAGCCATCTTCTGCAGGTGGTAGCGACGAACGCCGCCACCCGATGGGCTCCAGAAGTTATTTATGTCGACTATGGTCATTATTGGACTTCTTGCATCTTGTTAGAAAGCTGATCCATTTCCAGGTAGCCTTCGTAGATGTGGTTTGCTCCGAGTCGCTTGGAATTGACGGAGAGGAAGAGGTTCCCGCCCTTGGATTCCAGCCAGTAGATAGCATCGGAATCGCGCAGATAGGGCCTAGGACCTTCGAGCCCTTGTTCTGCCTGCACCAGTTCACCGCCGAGGAACAGCGGAATGTCGAGCGCTTTGTAGAGGTCAAGCATGACCGAAGAACGCCGTTCGTGGATGTCGGCAATATCCGGACGGTCGCCGATTTTCATGTGGTCGATGCCGTCGATGATGACGACCAGGTCGGGGTGTTCCTTTTGCTCGTCTTTCAAGACAGAGAGCATTTCCGTGTTGTCGAACGAGGGTTGGTCTTCCCAAATTTCCAGGCGGTTGTTGCGGACGTAGGAGATGAGTTCTTTCGTTGCGTCCAAGATATTGTGGTTCACCTGCTCGTCGGTATTCTGCTTTCTTACGGTGAGCACGGATTCGCCAATCATCATCGCAACGAGCCTGTCAAAGATTTGGCGGCGAGGTGTTTCCAGTGCGATATAGATGAGTTTGAGTTTGGGGTTGCTCTTGATGAGGTCGAGAGCGAGGCTCGACAAGAACGTCGTCTTGAGGCCGAACGGTTCTGCGGATACATAGAAACAGCCGGATTGGACGCCGTCGATTTCTTTTGCGAGCCGTGGGAATGACGAAAGCGTGTAGCCCACGTTCACGTCGGGCGGGCAACCCATGGCCGTGTCAAAGTTTTCCTTGATGTCTTGGAGGAGCATCGAACGGCGGTGGGTGTGAATGGTGTCTTCTTCGGTATGCGCAATGAGGGAGAGCAGTTCATCTGCTCCGTTCTTGCGCACGACCTGGTCCACGGTCTCGTCTTTGGGGAGGATGATGGACTTGAACCGGAGCCCGATTTCTTCGGCCATCTTGAGGTAGCGCTGGACGCGGTATTCCTGTGTGCGGCGGTTCGGTTCGCGGCGGAGGATCAGTGTGACAATTTCGGCACCGCAGGCCTTGAGCTTGAGCAGGTGGCTCTGCGTGACTTCTTGGTACATCGTCGAGACGACTCCGGGAATACCGGCGAGGTCTGCGGTGAGAGCGTCAAAAAAGCCTTCTACGATGATGGGTTTCTCGTTTTCGGGCTGGATGTTGAAGGGTATGTCGCATGGGCCAGACGCATAAGATACGTAGGCATGGCTGTGCATGTTGTCGTCGATGAGCCTACCGAAAACGGAATGAATGAGCCCCTTGGAATTGCGTGCGGGGATGGTGATGCGCGGTTCGTGGTAGGCTTCCAAATTGTCGAGGTAGAACCGGATCTGGTGGCGCTCGACTCCCGAAAGCAGGCAGTAGCTGGCGAACGGCTCCGGGTCGCCACTGTAGTAGCCGATGCCGTAAAGTTGAGCCTGGCCAATGTTCCAGCCGCGCTTGGCGAGGTATTCTGCCGAGGACGGGCTTTTGCATGCCGCCCAGTGGCAATAGCGGACAAAGCATTCCAGAACCTTGGACTTTTCACCGCCGACTTCGCGAATCCAGGGGTGTTCGTCCTGGAACGTGTCGGCCTGTTCCTGTTCTTGCGTCCCGAGGAAATCAATTGCCTCGGCGCGGGCTGCCGGTTCTTCGAGGCCGTTGAAACGGCTACGCATCACGAATTCGATAAGGTCGCCCTCGCTGCCGCATTGCAGGCAACGGTAGCGCCAGTAGCCGAGCGCATCGTAGAAGAACAGCGATGTCTCTTCGGGGGCATGGAACGGGCAACAAGCAATCAGGTTGCGGCCCCAGCGGCTCAGTGGGATTCCCAACTGGCGCGGGTGCGTCTTGGCTTTTATCAGTCCAGCGTGTTCTTGGTCTAGGAGCATAAAGAACCTCGTTCCATCGTTAGAAAAACAGAGATGTCCTATGAACAATTTAATAATTATTAGTTTTGAGGGTATAGTTGTAAATTATTTATGAGAAGGTAAGTGCATGGTTGTTCTTGGGATCGATCCTGGCTCCGTGAATACGGGTTACGCCTTTGTCGACGCCTGTGGCTCGAAATTGCAGGTTCTGGAATATGGTGCGCTTCATGCCCCCAAAAACAAGTCCTTCGAAGACCGCCTTCTGCATATAGTTTCTTCCTTAGAAGAACTCATGGACAAGTACAAGCCCGAAATGCTGGGCATGGAAAGTGCTTTCGTGGCCGTCAACGCCCATAGCGCTCTTGTTTTGGGCCATGTCCGCGGGGCTATTCTTGTCGCCTGTAAAAAGAGAGGCATGTCTTTTTCGGAGTTCCCGCCATCCACGGTCAAGCAGGCCGTTACGGGCAAGGGAAATGCGTCCAAGGAACAGGTGGCCAACATGATTTATGCGAGGTTGGGAATTGCTCCTGAAAAGGTCCTCCTCGATGCGACTGATGCGCTTGCTATCGCCTGGACCTCCGTTAACCCGAATCCGCTTTCTGAGTTGCTTCATTCAAAGCGCGGGTCCAAAAAACGCCGTGCGACTGTGAATGAATGGAAAAGCCTGATAGAAAAGATGGGAGGGACATGTCCATGAATCTATCGTCTGCTGACTATTTGCCTTATGGCCTCGGAACACCGGACTTTGCCGATGTTGGCGAGTACAAAGTTCACCGCGATGTCGTGCCGTACTTGGAAAAGCTCTCCGCCTTGGTGGCCTCGCATGGCTATTCTCTGAGGATTGAATCGGCGTACCGTTCGTTCGAACGCCAGCTCTCCATCTGGAACCGTAAAGCCAGCGGTAAATTGCCGTTGCTCTCGGCAGAAGGGGTGCCGATGCCAGTCCCGAGCGACGAAGAAGAGCTGATGTATGCGATTCTCACTTGGTCGGCATTGCCGGGGGCGAGCCGCCATCATCTAGGTACCGACTTGGATGTTGTCGATGCGAATGCCTGCCCCGAGAATTACGAAGTGCAACTCACGCCTGCCGAATGTGACGGGATGTTCGCTCCGTTCCACTCGTTCTTGGACGAAGTCTTTGGCTCCGGGGAAGAATCCTCGTTCGGCTTCAATCGAGTGTTTGTCCCGGGCCGTGGGAAAATCCGCCCGGAACGCTGGCACATCGCGCACCTGCCTACGTCGCGCCAATTGCTGGACAACTTCTCGCTCGACACGCTGCGCCATATTTACGAGAACACGGAAATCGCTTGCAAGCAAGTCATCCTTGCCCGGCTGGATTCTCTCGCCGAAGACTACATCTACCCTTACTTTATATGATGACGCTTGACTTTTCTCCTGAGAACCGGGGCATGATTCGCCTGAAGTCCGAGACGTATGGCCGGTCTGTGCTCGGGGCACCCTTGCTGTATTTCCCGTCTTCGGAGCGTACGGATTTGCTTGTTATAGCCGGAATCCATGGGGAAGAGCCTGAGACGACGTTCCTCCTGAGTCGGGCTTTGCGCCATTTGCCACAGGCCTTGGAGCATACCGCAGTCGTGCTGTGTGCCAATCCGGACGGAGTGGTTCTCGGAACGCGAGGCAATGTAGCGGGTGTCGACCTCAACCGGAATTTTCCGACATCGAACTGGAAGCAGGGGTGTATCGGGTCGCGTTCTGTTCTGGAACGTGCTCGCGATACGGAACTTTCTACCGGGACGTGTCCTGCAAGCGAACCGGAAACCAAATTTTTGCTGGAACTCATCAAGAACTTGCGTCCCAAGTCTATCCTCTCGATCCATGCTCCCCTTGGCTGCCTAGATGCCCGTGAAAAGACTCCGCTGGTCATTGCCTTGCAGGGGGTGTTTGGGCTACCGTGGGTTCCAGACGTCGGCTATGAGACCCCTGGTAGCCTGGGAACGTGGTGCAACGAAAACGGCACCGAATGCGTTACCCTTGAATTGCCCAGGATGTCTTTGGAATTGCTGTACGACCGCTATGGGGAAGCCTTCGCGAGATTCCTCGCAGGCCCCGTTCCGCACTAGGCCGCTTTTTCTTTTTCTGCCTTGGCTTCGGCGATAATCTTCTTGCGGTTGATAAGACCGATGGCAAGGCCAATGACGAGATAGCCGCCAACGAGGAGCAGCAGGTATTCGTACAAGAACGGAATGGTATCTGTGACAAAGAAGAATGCGCAGAAGTAGGTAATGACGATAAGTACCGCTTGTGCCGTATTGAACAGCTTGTTCTTGCGCGGCTGGAGCTTTGGCAGGAACAAGGGGCTTACCATCAGAATGCCCGTGACAAACAGGATGGCGACGGGGAGGTACAGCGCAGCGGATTCCGCTCCGTCAAACAGGCCACGGGACTTGAAGAACACGATGGTGATGGCGTTGATGGCTCCGGCGAATGTCGACGGAACGCCAGAAAAATGGTGGTGGTAGGTATCCGAGTCCATCGCGTTGTACTTGGCGAGGCGCATGGCTGCACAGAGTACGTAGATGCTGAACACGACGATCAGGAGTGCAAAGTGGGACTGGAACCAGTTGGGCGCGAAACCGCGGTAGGTGTAGAAAATGCAGAATGCGGGAGCAATGCCGAAGGCAATCAGGTCGGCAAGGCTGTCGAATTGAGCCCCGAACTCGGAGCTGGCGTTGACCAGGCGTGCGGCGAAACCGTCGAGTTTGTCAAAGAGAACGCAGAGCAAAATGAAATAAGCGCTCATACGTATGTAGTCCGTTCCCGGTGCCGTAATGGTATCGAAGGATCCCGTTGCCCAGCAAATGGCAAAAACGCCGAGCATGAAGTTAAGACTTGTAAATGCGTTCGGGAAAATATAGCGTAACTTGTTCACGGGGTCTCCTTTGTAGGACTGCTTCAAAAATATAAAAAAAATTGGACAGAACAAAAAAAAGGCATCCGAGTGGATGTCTTTTTGAAGAAAAATTAATAGGAAACTCTGCTCTTATTTTACAGGCTTTATGCTCCACAGGGCGTTGACACCTGCAGCGACAATCAGGTGCTGCGGCGGTGCGTAGGGATTCTCTTCGGTCGGGAAGTTTGTCCAGTGCTTGGTGGAGAACTGGTAGTACTGCGTGGGCCTGTAGAGGATCGGCATAACAGGAACCGTTTCCATGAAAATCTTGTTAAGCTCACGATAATCGGCGATGAGCTTTTCTTCGTCGGTCTCGGCCGGAATCCGGGCAAGGAGCTCGTCAGCCTGTTCGTTCTGGTAACGGCCCTGGTTTGCGAAGGCGTCTTCGCCGGCGGGCTTGTAAGACACAGAACCCATGACCTGGTCGAAACGGGTCCAAGGGGTCGCTGCGGAAAGTTCGGCGGTCTGCGTCTTCATGGAGAAGTCGAAGGTCCCGAGGCGGAGGTCCTTGTCCCATACGCCGTAGTCTACGAACTTTTGCTCGGCGGTGATACCGATTTCCTTGAAGGATTCCGAGATGACCTTGATGGCGTCTTCCCAGTCGGTCCAGCCTTGCGGGCATTCAATAGTGAAAGAGCGGACGGGCTGTTGGTTCGGGTCGATGAGTTTTCCCTTGTCGTCCCAGCTGTAGCCGGCTTCGGCGAGAATGGCTTTTGCCTTGTCGGTATTGTAGCTATACCCGTAGTTGGCCGCGTCGTCCTTGTTGAAGAACTTGGATTCGGAACCGAACGGGAGGATGAAGCCGGGCTGCATTGCCGGAGTGTAGTTGGAAACTGCGCGAGCCTTGATTTTCTCGAAGTTGATGGAGTGCATCATGGCGCGGCGGAGGACAACATCGTTAAGCGGGGGATTGTTGTGCGCCACAATGAGCGTCGTGATGGATCCGGGCTGGTGGAAGGGCTCTTCGCGGCTCCAGGCACGGATGCTGTCTTTTGCCTTTTCCCAAATGCGCGGCAAGAAGATGGACGAAATGTCGAGGTTGCCCCTGGTCATGGCGCTGTTGAAATGGTTGTTGCCATTGTACAGGGAGTGGATGATGAACTTGGGGGCGGGCTTCTTGCCGTCGTGCTTCACGTTACCCCAGTAGTTGTCGTTCCTTTCAAGGACAATCTTGTCGGGGGAGTAGGTCTTGAGGTTGTACGGGCCTGAGACAACAGGGTGGTTGTCGTTCTTGAATTCCGTAACCTTGGCCATGTCGTAGGTGTCGCCTTTCTTAGCCGCATTGATAATGGGCTCGAAAATGGCCTTGGGGAGTATGGACGTTTCGGCAATGGCGTTCAACAGGATGAGGGGATTCTTGTTTTCGGAGAAATTGAACGTGACGACTTTGCCGTTGGTGGTGATGCTCGAAATGTAGTTCCAGTTGTCATGGCGTGGAGTCGGCAGCAGGGAATCTATGCGGAAACTGTAGATGACATCATCCACGGTCACCGGTTTGCCGTCGCTCCATTTTGCTCTGGAATCCAGTGTGACGCTGATGGAGTTCTCGTTCTGGGAGAAACTTTCCGCGAGCATCGGTTCCAATTTTCCAGTGAGTTGGTTGTAGGTGACCAACGTCTCGTACATGACGCGGACATTCCCGTCGATGGGGAAGTTCGGGTCGTAGTCCAACGGGTTGAATGTAGTCGGTGGTGCCCAGTCAAAACCACCGATGTACAATGTCTCATTGCGGGGGTATTCTGAATCACCTGCGGTAACGGTTTCCTTTTCTTCTTGGCATGCGACAAGTGCCACTACGGACGCGACCGCGGCCGTCTTGAACAAAAAATTGCGGACTATAATTGACTGGCTCATAAAATCCCCAAATATTATTTCCATAAAGATAGTGATATTTTTAAGAAAAATACAATAAATTTTTATTAACAGGCCATATAAGGTGCTTGTTTTGCCCGTTTTTAACCAAAAGTATATTTTTGTTTGGAATGTTTTACTTTGGATGCACCAAGTTGTGGCTTAAATGGGCTCTGTTAGAGACTGAATCCGTAGAGAATTCGCTTGGGGGATGCGCTGAATAACGTGTGGTTCGTTATATAGGGAGAACCTGCTCCTCCAGGTGTACTGAATGTCTTTTTCTCTTTCCCGTCTTTGAGTGAAATTCCGATAACTTCGTTACCTTGGTCTATCCAGACGATGTCATCGAATACTGTGGGCAAGGTGAATATGGAACTGTGACCTTGGTATTTCCAAAGGGGTGTCCCGGATTCACTATAAAGGAGAATGTTCTGGTTCGAAAGCCCGAGGAGTAGCATGTTTTCGCCTTGGTACTTTATCGCCTGCAATGTAGAAATGGGGGATTCGAGCAATATCTGGATGGGGTCTTTACGAGGATTCTTTATGTTGTATATGTGGAGTCGGTTGTTGCCCGTGGCAATGATGAGCGAGGAGTCGCTTGCAACCAGGTGCGTGACAGAGCCTTGGAGCCTTGGGCCGTTTTCTTTTGCCTGCCCGGAGCCGTCGCCGAGCCGGATGACTTCGCCTTCAAGACTGGAAAGGTGGAGCGTGTTGCCGCTACGCGCAAAGAGGAACGGGACGGAGTAAATCTTGCGGGACCATGCCAGCCTGTTGTCGTTTCTCAAATATTTTAGGAGGAATCCGTTCCAAGTAGAAACGTAGATGGCGTCGTTCTCTATCTTGATGTCGAATGCTTTCCCTGGGAGCTGGAGTCTTGTAGAAGCCGCTTCTTTGTTAAGGTCGTAAATAGAGAGGTTGAACCCGTTGGCGAGGGCGAGCGTATTTTCGTCGGTACTCATGACCGGGCTGTTGTCCATCTTGCTGAGGGGCTTTGTCCAGCGGATTTCGCCGTTTTCGGGATTGATGCAGAGGAGCCGTTCGGCTGCGGGGTCTATTGTGTAGAGATTCTTTTTGTTGCCGAAGAACCTTGGGTATCGGGTTTTCGGGGAAATGTTCAGGAGGCTTACGAACTTTGCGTTGATTGCCTTGCTGTAGTGGTTGAGAATGAGTTGAGTCACCTGCGGATTACTGGCCGAAAGGCGGACCGCTTCGGCCCATGCGTTTTGGCGATCTTTCTCGTTACCTTTGTTGCTTTCGAGCAGGAGCGCCTTGAAAAACCAGGCTTCTGCATTGCCCGGTTCCAGTTTGAAAAGCGTATCGAGGGTCGGGGCCAGCTCGTCCCATTGTTTTTCTTCGGTGAGTGTCGCCGCCTTGTACACATACTGGTCAGAAAGCAGTGGCCTGAATCCGTAGTAGTTCGGGGCTATGCCTTGCAGATGGTTGTCGTCGAATATGAGGTATATGTTGCCGTCGGTGTGGACTGGATCGTAGAGGATGGGCTTTGAAAAATTGAAGTGCCAAAGCGGGCGCAACAACGTGTCGACGACACTCAGGGAACCTTCGTTGGAAAACAGTCCCAGCGTCCCTTGCGAGAGGGGGGCAATCGACGAAGCGTCGCTGCGGACCGTTGCTTTTTGTATTCCGCGATCCTCGTCAACTAGCGATACTTTGCCCGAGGCTTCGAGTACAGCTATGTTGTCTTCAAAGGCGCAAATCTCATCAACGTTGTTGTACGGGAGTTTCCAGAGAGGAGAAAATTGCATTTTGGGCTGGTAGCAGAACAGCGTATTTCCCGACACGAGGTAAATGTTCTTTTTGATAATGAGCACGTGGGCGATGGCATCGAAAAGCGAAATGCTGTATGTCTCGCTGCCGTCCGTTGGCGAGATGAAATGGAGTGCGTTGTCCGGGCAGTTGAGCACGTAGTGGCCTGTCGTTCCGTAAAAGCCCTCAATCTTGCAGTTGTTGTATTTTTCCGTAACTTCGGCACGGATACCCTTCTTGTTCAATATGGTCAAGGTGCGTGCGCTCATGGCCACCGCTTCGCTGTTGTGCATGAACAGGCTTTTCGTTCCTTCGACCTTGAACGATGTTAGCGGGGTTTTCGGGTGTATCGGCTTGAAAAAAAGGCTGTCTCTTTCGGGTCTTTGGTACCAGATGCCCTGGGAATTGATTGTCAGAATCTCGGCTTGGACGGGGAGGGGAACCTTTATCTCGATAAGGGAATCGTTCTCGATTTTATAGATGCTGTTGTTCTGTAGCAGAATGTGCGTGGTCGGTCCATAATAAATCTTTTTTATGGGGAACCGGACTCGCAGGGATTTTTTCAGCAGGGCCTCGGGCGATTCGCTTGTCGATGCAGCTCTTGCCGCTAGCCAGTAAGATTTGCCGGTTTCTTTTGTTTTGCGCAGGCTTTGCCGGTAGTAGTAATTGGCGCTATTCTTGCTGCTCGACAGTTCGTAGATTTTTCCGAGGAAGAAGTTCGCTTCGCGCTGGTCGTCTTTATCGCCCTGTCTGGAAACTTTTTCGAGAATGCGGACAGCTTCGTTGACGTTGCCCTTCATTTCGAAATTGTAAATCGCTTCTTGAATGTCGGAAGCCATCCTATCGGCAAAAACGCTTGCACTGCATAGCGCAAGGAACGCAACCGCGGTAAAAGCGGTATGCACGATTGCCGATAGATTTTGGCTTGTTTTAGGCATCGAACTTGTAACCTGCTCCACGAATGGAAAGGATGATTTTCGGATTGGCTTGGTCGTCTTCCAGTTTTTTGCGCAGGTTGACGATGTGGTTGTCAATGGTGCGTGTCGACGGCATGTTGTCGGGGGTGTAGCCCCAGATGTCTTGCAGGAGGTCTTCGCGCAGGACAACTTCTCCGCGGTGTTGCCAGAAGTACTTGAGAATCTGGAATTCGCGTGCCGACATCTCGAGGGTTTCGCCGTTCTTGGTCGCTTCGTATTTCTTGAAGTCAAGATGAATGCCAGAAAAGTCGATAGAATCCTGTGTGGCGGCGGTTTCGGTTGCCTTGGATGCTGTATCGGCACGACGGAGGAACGCCTTGACGCGGGCGAGGAGTTCCAAAATGGAGAACGGCTTGGTCACATAGTCATCGGCACCCATTTCGAGGCCTGCAACCTTGCTTGTTTCTTCGGTTTTTGCCGTGAGCATGATGATGAAGCATTCCGGGTGCTTCTTGCGGATGACTCGGCACACTTCGAAGCCGCTTTTTTTAGGAATCATCAGGTCAAGGATGACCAAGTGCGGCAAGAAAGAGTCCGCCTTGGCGATGGCTTCTTCACCGTCAGCAGCCGTTTCCACGATATAGTTTTCGAGCTCGAAGTTGTCTTGGAGACCGAGCCGGATGATTTCTTCGTCTTCGACGATTAGGATTTTGTGCTGCATCTTATTCTACCTTTTTGAACCTTACTGTAAATGTGGAACCCTTGCCGAGTTTGCTGGAAAGAGAAATGGTTGCTTTGTGAGTCTCGACGACTCTCTTGACGATGGCGAGCCCGAGTCCGGAACCCTTCGTGCTGCGAGTCATTTCGTCACCCACTCTATAAAAGTTATTAAATATATTTTTTTGTTCGGAACCGGCGATGCCGATACCTGTGTCCGCTACAGAAAATGTAGCGCGCTCGTCGCTGTTGTACACTTCGATGGTGATGTCGCCTGGAGCGTTCGTGTACTTGATTGCGTTCTCGATGAGGTTTTGCGCTAGGCTGTAAAGAGCCGTATAGTCGCCGATGACATAAGCCTCGGGCTCAAAGCGCGTATGGAATGTAAGCCCCTTCTCGACACCGATATCGTACATGGATTCGTAGACCTTCTTTGCGCAGGCCGAGAAGTCGATTTTTTCCCACTTGAATGCGCCCCTGCCATGTTCCATGCGGGTGTAGTTCAGAATGGCTCCGATGAGGTTTTCAAGCCTTGTTGCTTCTTTGCCGATAAGCGACGAGTATTCTTGAATTTTCTCCACTTTTTGCACACGCCCTCGTGCCATGGTTTCTGCAAACATCTTGATGGAGGTCAGCGGGGTCTTGAGTTCGTGCGAAACGCTCGAAAGGAAGTTCGCCTTCATGGCTAGCAGTTTGTGCTCCTGGATGATGAAGCGGAACATGAATATGGAACCGAGCAGCACCGTGATGAGGGAGAAGGTGAGAAGCCCGTACATCAGGAACATCCTTTGTCTGGATTCCTTGCGGATTTCTCGCATGTCTTTTTCGTACAGCGTCAAGTCCCATTGGAGGCTTTGCCCGATGTTTGTCTGGGAAAGGACGATTGCCGTGTCGGGAATTGCGCCCATGATGACGGCGTCGGAGGCATCGGTGATGGAGAAGGGAATGTTTTTCCAACTTTTGACGGTCGCGTTCAATTTGGAGAGAATGCGCGACTTGTAGGCCTCGGGGTCAATTTTTGCTATCACGATTTGGTCACCGGACAGGAGCGGGTAGCCAATCTTGAACAAGGTAATGTCTCCGTTGCTCTTGTACAGGACGCCTTCTTTTGACTGTGCCTCGTCGGTGATCGTTTCGTCAAAAAGTTCCTTATGCCGGTACAAGATGTCCATGTCGCTAATCTGGCGATTGAAGTTTTCTCGCAGGTTCCAGAAGGCTTCGCGCTTGTCGTTGGGCAGGTCTTCGAACGAAAGGATTTGAGTGAATGCGGATTCAAAGAAGAATTTTGCCGAGGGGATGTCTTCGATACTTTCGCTGTGCAGGAACTGTCCCAGAATGTTGAGGCAGTAGTCCTCGGCTTCCTGGTGTTTTTTCTGTTCGACCAGAATGTCGAAGTGCAAAAGGTTGATGGAGCGGGTCAGGTCGGCATGCAGGTATCCCTGGGGCCTGGGTTGCCTTTCCAGGAGATCGAGGAGCCGTAGCGCCTCGTCGTAGTTCTTGTGCCTGTAGCTCAGTCGGATGAGCCCGAGGATATTTTGTACCTGATCGTCTATAGTCTCGAACGGGGATTGCATCAAACGGATGGAACGTGACAGAACGGCGGCGTTGTAGTCCTTGCCGTTGATTTCATCCTTGAACAGTTGCTTTTCGATGGGGTTCGGGATGCTGGTGGAGTAGTTGGACGCCTTGATGAAGTGGCGAGACGAAATGTCGGGGTAGACGAGGCTTCCCTTGTTGAACAGGAACATGGCCTCGACGCCGTCTACGGTCTTGTAGGTTGTCGCGTTGCCAAAATCCAGCAAACTGTGGGGCTGCCCGTATAGGAATAGCGATGCTGCTTTTGTCTCTTGGAGAATCTTGTTCTGCTCTTTTTCAATGGCGTTCTCGACTTCCGTTTGGAAGGAAGCGCGGTTTTCATCGAACGTCTTTTGGGCGAGGAATATCTCGTTCTGGATGTTCCTGAAACTCAGTATGGACAAAATGGCTGTCGGGAGTACGATTGCCCCGGCGAATAATGCGAATAACAGTAGATTATTATGTGAAACCCGCATTTGAGCCCGTCTCCGTTAAATGGGGATGAGGACCGAAAGTGCGGGGCAACGCAAAATAAGAACACTCCCCCCCATGAGGAGGGTGAGGGTGATCAGCAGTAGTGCTGCCGTGATGATTAATGCTCTTGTCACTTTGCTAATTGTGCTTTATGCGTGATGGACACGCGGTGTCCGATTTCTATACGACGGTTGTTCGAATAAATTTCGTGGATGAGTACAGCAGATTCGTTTTCGCCGGAGCGGGCGACGACGCCACGGCCCAGCAGGCGGGGAGGAATAGTTGCGTCAGACTTGTCCAATTCCCAAATGGCGACGGCATCACCTGTATTGTACTGTTGCTTGACGCCCTTGTCTACCAGGATGTAGGAATACGATCCGATGATGAGCATCGGGTCCATGGAATAGCGGATGACGGCCATGCTGTCTACGTTGGATTCCTTCACGTCTTCGTAAGAGGATACGTTCAACGTTTTCAGCGGTTCCTTGAGGCGGGCCTTGGACTGGTTAATCTTGATTTCCCTGAAACTTTGTACAATCTGTGCGCGTGAGAGCGTGTCGCCGATGGCGGTAATCTTTGCGTAACCGGCGAGACGGAGCAGTGCGAACTTTTCAAAGTCGACGCCGCGAACCGTAGGCACGTTGATAGCGCGAGCGTCAATAATTTCGACGATGTCGCCCTTTTTCAGGTTTTGGTTCGTCTTCTTGCCAATGCCCACGACGACTTCGTTTTCGGGAATATGGATAATCGGTTCCTTGCGTTCGCCGGAGCGGATGGAGAAGTAGTTCTTCATCTTTTTGAGGGAATCGAGAGAAAGGACTTCCGGTGCCAGTACCTGGTAGTAGCCGTTGAAAATTTTCGGAGCGGGGCGCTTCTGGTAGTAGTATTCGTCTTTCGATATGACTTTTTTCTTCTTCTTGTCGCGGCTGCGGAGGTCGCCGAGCATGGACTCGAAGTCCCCGTTGCGTGCGTCGTTCTCGTCGCAACCGACTGCGCTCACGCCCTTCGGGAGGCTAGAGTCTGGTGTGGCTGCTGCGCAGGGGTAGGTATGCGCCTTTCCTGTGCTTTGACGGTGTTCTGCGTTGATGCTGTCACCGAGATAAATGGAGTCGCCCGGATAAATCCAGTGCGGGTCTTGGATGTGCCTGTTGTTTTCCCACAGATCGGGCCATGCGAACGGGTCGTTCAGGAATTCGTCACTGAGATCCCAGAGGGTGTCGCCCTTCTTGACGACATAGGCGGACGCTGCGAGAAATGCGACGCCGAGGCATATGGTGGCACACTTTACAAAATGCATAATAATCCTTGTAACTCTTTGAAAGTAAACAGGTTATGTAATAATTTAATCTTTTCTGGACCTAAAAGCAGCATCCTTTTGCACAAAATGCGGAATATTGCCTTTTTTTGCCCTTTCGATGCGTTCTTTGGGGCGCTGTACGTTCTTGGAACGGGCCAAAATGGCCGGATTTCGACCTAAAAGGCCATTCCGGTCGGGTACGAAGATGAACAGCACTTCGAATTTCGCGGAGCCGGGTTCCAGGTACAGCGGGACGCTCTTGCGGAGCATGTAGCCCTCGTTACGGAACTTGCGGATTTCCTTGGCGGCCACTTCGAGGTTGGAAGTCTGGAGGAGAATGCGTTCCGGGCGGGAGGCCGCTGCGGTCTGGACGACTCCTGTTGCGAGCGGTTCGTCGCCGGGCAGGTTGAAGTAGAAAGTCCAGCGGCCTTCGTTCTCGGGCTTGCGGAAGAACTTTGCAAAAAAGTTGGCGTCGAGCTTTTGCCTGTGGAAACGCATGTTGTTCTCAACAAGCGCTCGTGCGTTGTACTTCGAAGAAAGCATGGCGGTTTCGCGGCAGTCCAGGCAATCGACGGAATCGAACATGCTGGCCAGCGAAGCACCGACATAGGACGATGCAGAGTAGAACTCGAACAGACGGTCCCCCTTTGTCGGGTGGATGGCGTCGGCGATGCGCTTGGGGAGGCCAATCCAGGCGTCCTTGACGCGTGGTGCCCAGTCCAGCACGTGCATGGAGAATCCCGTGTCGGCGATAGGCATGAAGTCCTTGCCGAACACGCATTTTGCCTCTGTGCTAACCGTCTGCGCCGTGGCCGGGTCGAACAGGTGGTCGGGTTTGCACTGGATAAAGTGCAGGCTCAAGATTTCGGGGATAGAACGTTGTACAAAGTCGGTGAAAGTCTTACTTTCGTGTGCGGAGTTCCTGCCCCGGAGGTTGGCCTGGACGAGCATGGCGAATCGCCCGTCGCCTGTGGCGCGGAGCCAAATCTGGCGGATGGACTTGCGGAACGCCCTGAGGTGCTCCTTGCGCAACTGCTGGAAAATCATGGGGACGATTTCGGGAACGTCCATTTTCCGGACCGGAATCTCGACTTCGAGCAGTTCGTGCTGACCTTTGTAAACGGACTTGATGCGCCAATCGGAATGCATCGGGTCTGCCGGCGCTGTGTACCAAGCCTGGAATTTCCCAGGAATGTGCTCGGCTTCTATCCAAGCGGTGAGTTGCTTCTTGTGGTCTTCGAGCGTAAAGGCGCTGGCCTGTATCTTGACAGGTTTCGTTTCTTCTTTCTTTTTGTACATGGCGTGTAGAAAATCCTGAATAAACTCTTGCTACACCAGGAACCTGGGATAAATCCAGGAGCATTCGCGGGCGAGCATCTTCGGAAACTCGCGGAAGTTTCCATTGATTTGGTACAAGTTAAAGCTACCTTCCACGGGCGTGAGCGACATGAGGCTGTCGGCGCGGGATTGCAGGTAGGGATATTCATCGATGTTGCACGTGGTGACGACGGCGCAACCAGTCAGGGCGATGATGGTGTCTACCATCTGCATCAGAATCTGGTGCGGGGCGCCACTCAGTCGTGTAGACTTGGGGTTGTGGAGAACAGCCGAGATGGGGTCGATGATGACGACCTTGTAGTCGTGGTTCTCAAGCTTGCGGGCACCTTCGATACGCTTTGCGATGAGCTGGGCGGTCTCGATGGGGGAGAGTGCCGTGCCGCGCAGGTTCAAGAAACCGAACTTGGACGTACTGGCGTTCAGGTCGCGTTTGGAGCCCAACAGGTGCAGGCGGTTCAGGAACACGGACTTTGTCAACTCGAAGTTGATGAACAGGACGTCGCTGGAGGTGGTCGAGTTGCCGAACCATTCTTCCCCGTAGCAGATTGACAAACCTAAATCCATGAGGGCCAAAGATTTACCACTCTTCGGAGGCGCGGTGAACAGGAAAAATTCGCCGGCGCGGAGCACGTTTTCGATGATGCTCGGGTCTTTTTTCGGCGGTTCTTCGCTGTCGCTGGCAAGTTCGATGAGCGGTTTGCCGTCGAGCGAGTATTCCACCCATTCTTGCCATTCCTTGAAGTTCTTTGCACCTTGTTCCACCCCGATGAGGTACTGCTGCTTGCCGCCGCGGAGCACGCCGGGCATGCGGACCATCTGGTTCGGGTTGTTATAGGAGCGGTCGACTTTGAAACCTTGGGAGTCGAGCGTGTCGAACAGGAAATTGACTCTTTCGTTGTATTCTTCCTGGTCGGCGGCACCGATGCGGACCCAGGCCTGCACGGAGTTTGCACCCGTGTTGACCAATGCCACGCAGGGCAAGTTCAATGCCTTGTAGTAGGCGAGCTGCTTGGCAAGAGAAATCTTGGGGTTGTCCACCACCACGTAGCGGTAATGCCAGCTTTCGTCGCGGGCGTCCTTGCCACTCTTGATGGCGTTGATGCAGAGCAGGGCGCCTTCGGGGCTGTCCAGGCTCTTCATGATTTTCTTGAGGGCTTCGTCCTGGTCGACGATGTTCGAGACGATTTCCGTCGTGGCGGTGGGGGTCTCGGAAACCTTGAATTCGATAGTTTCGTCGGGCTGGAAGGCGACGCTGAGGAGCTTGGCCAGGTCTTTGCGCCAGTCGGCGGTGGGCCAGGGAATAGAAAGCGCTTCCGGGTCGATTTTGTGGTTCTGGAGGAGCTCCAGGGACTGCGTGTCGAGGCCCATGGCGAGCATCTGCTCCATGGAAATCATGCTGGCAGAAAGCGGCGAGATGATGTTGGGCGCGACCTTCGGGGGAGGCGGGGCCGCCTGTGTCTGGGCTGCCGGTTCTTCTGCGGGCTCGTCGACGACCCGTTCGGGGACACGTTTGGAAGAACGCTTCTCGTCGGAGAAGGCTCTGCGGAGGATCTGTTCGGCTTCGGTAACGGAGAGACCGTCGTCCTGGGCTTTCTGGCCTAGCTGGAAGGCCGCATCCATGTAGGTCCAGCCTTCCTCGCATGCCGCCTCGCCTGCGCGGAAAAGTTCGCTCTTGAGTTCGTTCCCACTATATTTTGTCGTGAGGAACTTATTGATTATCTTTCTTGCGCCTTCCATAATCGTGTCCTGTTTATGACAAACTCTTTATCAAGATACATTATTTTTCGGCTTTCGGTTCAACCAGTTGGAAAACCTTCTCGGAATCACGGCTCATCCCGTAACGGGTCCGCAAGATGGACTCCTTGTACAGGGAATCGTTCTGGAGGCGTTCAATTTCCGCATTCCGGGCTTCGATAACCCCCTTGAGCGAGTCGATTTCGGCCTGGTAGGCGGCGATTTCTGCCGAGAGTTCCTTTTGTTGGAGCAGGCTGTTCTTGCCTATGAACAGTTCGAAAAGGGTCAAAAGAATCAAGACCAGCAGAACGGCTACAAAGATGTAGATTTTCTTGTTCAATTCAAAACGCTCCGTCAAAATAGAATTGGAAATTGTCCTGGGTCGAGACAAGGCCTGCGATTTCCAGTTCTGTCAATATAGCTAAAAGTTCGGGGGTCTTGAGGCCGCTGTCGAGTTCCATGTCGTCAATAGTCTTGCGGAAACCACGCATTTGTACGAACAGGTCCTTCGCCGGTTCGCTCAGGTTGCAGCCTATGGCGGGGAGGCCTTGCAGGCTCGCTGCGCTGGGTTCCTGGATGCCGACTAGTTTGCGCAAGCTTTCGGGGATGAATATGGGCTTTGCCTTGCCGGAATCGAGAAGCATATTCGGGCCTGCGGCGACTTCGTTGTCAAAATCTCCGGGAATCGCGAGGAGGGGCTTCTTTTCGGCCAAGCAGAACTTGGCGGTAATGAGCGCACCCCCGTTCGATTTGCTCTGCACGACGACTGTTGCCTGGCACAGTCCGCTGATAATCTTGTTTCGGGCGATGAAGTTCCCCCTGTAGGCGCGTACGTCCGGCTCGTATTCCGTTATCGCGGCGCCTCCTGCGTCAAGGATGCTTTCGAGGAGTTCCCCGCGGCTCCCTTCCACTTTTTGCGCGAGACCCTGCGCCAGTACGGCGATGGTGGGGAGCCCCGCATCGATGGCGGCTTCGTGGCAAAGGCTGTCGATTCCCTGGGCGAGCCCCGAGACGATGACCGCGTTTGTCCCCTTCAGCGAAAAGACGAGCCTCCGGCAAAGCTCCCTTGCCGAGTAAGAAGGGCGCCTTGTGCCGACCATTGCGATGCCGACTAAGGGCGTTCCATCTTTCGTTGCCTCGGGGAGGTTCCCTGCAACATAGAGTTGCTTGGGGCAAAACTTGGATTGTGCAAGTGAAAGCGGGAACTGGCTCGCGTCGATTACAGTGTACTTTCTATCTTTGTCCATATGAAATATTCCTTTGAAGATTTGGTGAGTATAATGGCGAAACTCCGTTCGGAGAACGGATGCCCTTGGGATCGGCAGCAGACGACACGTTCGTTGTTGCCTTACCTGATTGAAGAATCCTGCGAGTTCATCGACGCCGCACAGGATGGCGACAAGGCCCACATGTGCGAGGAACTAGGCGATGTCCTGTTCCAGGTTATTTTCCATTCGCAGGTGGCCAAGGACGAGGGCAGTTTCACCATCGACGATGTCGTGCAGGGAATTTGCGAAAAAATGGTCCGCCGCCATCCGCATGTGTTCGGGGACGCCAAGGTGGATAGCGCCTCCGGGGTCGTCCGGCAGTGGGATAAGATCAAGTCCTCCGAGAAGAACAATAAAAAAATGCCTGGCAGCTCTATCATGGATAAAGTAAGCAAGAGCTTGCCGACGTTGGCCCGTGCCCAGGAACTCCAGCGTAGGGCCGCGAGAGTCGGCTTTGACTGGGTGGATCCCGAGCCCGTATTTAACAAGGCGCAGGAAGAATTTAATGAATTTCGTGCCGAAATGCAAGCGGCCGGTCCGGAAAATCCCAATATCGAGCGCATGGAAGATGAATTCGGGGACATGCTGTTCTCGCTGGTGAACGTGGCTAGGCATAGCGGATTCAATGCCGCGAACGCCCTGCAGAGGGCGAACTCGAAATTCGAGAAACGTTTCCGTATCGTAGAAAACCTCGCCCGTGCAGAAGGCAAGGAAATGAGCGAAGAATCTGCGGAACGCCTCCAGGAATTCTGGAGGCAGGCGAAGGCTAAAAAGGATTAGTCAACGGGATTCCGCTCGATAACAATTGAATCTTGCAGGTCTATGCGGATAAGCCCTTGGTTTGCTGCGATGTATGCTTTGTCGTAATCGCAGGCATTGTCTTCTGCCCCAGTGGCGTCGATCTCTAGGACGTCTTTGAAAGTCTTGCTCCCGACTTTGAGCGAGTCGAGCATTGTGACGGAGTAGCCGTCCTTGTTTGTTTTTTTATTTCCGCTCAGGTTCTTGAAAACGATTTTAACATCCTCGTCGCTCCCGCAATGGATGGTCAAGTTACCTCCGTCGTCTGTACACTGGATGACGACTTGGATTTCGATATTGTTTATCGAACCCACGACTCGGTAATCGTAGTATTCGGGCTTGTGCCTGTAGGTGTAGTCGGTGTAGGTGTCGGTTATCCCGAGATTGTCCTTGACTTCGAATGTTGTCGAGTTTTCCTGCTCCTTCTGGACAAAGCTGTTGAATTCTCCGCCGACATATTCTTCGCTGTCGTCGAAATATCCGCACGAAGTGAGCAGGAAGGTACCGGTAATGATTGCGGACAAGGTAAACTTATTCATGATGGTCCTCGTTTCCGATGAGGGTGAGCGTGTCTCCGTCGCTGGTCAGGATTCTCAGGATGCCCTTTGCCCTGGAAATGTAGGCGTATGGGACTTTGCCTGTTTGTTCCGTTTCGAATCGGTTTTGTTCCCAGGTCGTGAACTTGTAGCCGTGAATGACGTAGACGCTGTCGTAGAGAACGCCGTTGAAACTTGCCGTGTCGAGGATCTCATGGACGTCTTCGATTTTTCCGGTGCTGTCGGTCCAGAAACTGAACCGGTTGTCTGCGAAGTCAATGTGGACGGAACCAAGGTGACTGTCGGCGCTGAGGTGAATTTCGATATCCATGATGGGGTAGGTGGATGTATATTTCAGCAGGCGGTTTTCTTGCTGGGCCTCGAAGCAAAAATCGGTGTATAATCCTTTATATGTGGAGTCCGTGGTGCGCTTCATTTCGACTTCAAAACCGGACGAATGGCTGTAACGGGCGCTTTGCGGCTGTCCGAAAAAATTCTTTTCCTTCTGGTAATCGAACAGGTGCCAATTTTCGTGAGTCACGTCGCTACAGGTGTCCGTCGTGCAGCCGTCGCAGTAGCAGCCGCTCAGGATTGCCGCCGCTGCGGTGACAAGGGCTATCAGAATAGGTGTGTTAAGCCTTTTAGTCATATAGTGTATCTCCTTACAGACTAGGATATACATATCATATAGCGGGGGTGGATAAGGGAAAATGCACTTTTTTTCACTTTTTTTGCCGTATTCCACTTTGGAGTGTTCTCTATAGGAACATGGATTTTGAAAAAAGTCGTTCCTATGTGGTTAACAAGGCGTTATCTTATAGGAGTGATACTCTTCCATCTTGGTCTTGGAGAAGGGAGGCCGGATCGGACCGCGGGGTAAGATCGAAGAGTAGCACTTTTTCTACTTTCTATTCCATATTAGAAATCCCGCAGGTACCCTGCGGGATTTTCCTTTTGATGAGGGGAGCAAACAAAAGAGGCCTGCGGAAATTTCCGCAGGCCTTCTTTAATGGTTTGCCAGGAATTAGGCGCGGGCCTTGGCCTTGTCGCCGTACTTCTTGATGAGTTCTTCCTGGATGTTGCGCGGCACAGGAGCGTACTTTGCAAATTCCATGGTGAACTCGGCCTTGCCCTGAGTCATGGAGCGGAGGTCCGTAGCGTAACCGAACATTTCGGAAAGCGGGACTTCGGCGGTGATGGTCGTCGTGCCCATTTCTTCGCTCGTACCAGTGATGGTACCGCGACGCTGGGAGACGTTACCAACAACGTTGCCCTGGAACTCGGTCGGGGTGGCGATTTCGACCTTCATGATCGGTTCGAGAATCTGGGCGCCGGCCTTTTCGAAAGCTTCGCGGAAAGCCATGCGGGCGCAAATCTGGAACGCCATGTCAGAGGAGTCAACCGGGTGGAAAGCACCATCCTGGACTTCCATTTCGATACCCACGACCGGGAAGCCGATGAGGGAACCGGCCTGCATGCAGCTCTGGAAACCCTTGTCGCAAGACGGGATGTATTCCTTAGGAATACGGCCGCCGACGACGGAGTTGATGAAGTTGTAGACCTTTTCGGAGTCGCCTTCGACAGGCATCGGGCGCATCACGCCGGACATCTTAGCGAACTGACCCGAACCACCGGTCTGCTTCTTGTGGGTGTATTCGAACTTGGCTTCGCGAGTGATGGTTTCGCGGTAGGCCACCTGCGGAGCACCGGTCTGCACGTCCACGTGGTATTCGCGGCGCATACGTTCGATGTACACGTCGAGGTGGAGTTCGCCCATACCCTTGATGATGGTTTCGCCGGATTCCTTGTTGACTTCGACCTGGAACGTCGGGTCTTCCTTGGTGAAGCGGTTGAGGGCCTTCGACATGTTGTCGAGGTCGTCGCGGTTCTTGGCTTCGATAACAAGTTCGATAACCGGGTTAGGAACGTGCATGGAAGTCATGTTGTAGTGGTTCTTGCCGTCGGTGAAGGTCGTACCGGAAGCGCAATCGATACCGAACAGAGCGACGATGTCGCCGGCACCGGCTTCGGTGATGTCCACCATTTCGTCGGCGTGCATACGCACGAGACGGCCCACGGACACCTTCTTGCCGGTGGCCATGTTGGTGATCATGTCGCCCTTCCTGAGGGTACCCTGGTACACGCGGACGTAGGTAAGCTGGCCATAGCGGTCGTTCACGAGCTTGAACGCGTAGCAAACGAGCGGCTTGTCGTCGGCGCTTTCGAGCACGACTTCGGCTTCGTTGTTGTCGAGGTCGAGAGCCTTGTTTTCGACGTCGGTCGGGCACGGGAGGTAGTCAATAACACCGTCGAGGAGCTTCTGGACGCCAATGTTCTTGTGGGCAGAACCCATGAACACCGGAGTGATGTCGAGACGGATGGTAGCTTCGCGGATAACCTTCTTGAGGAGGGCCTTGTCGATCTGGTCGACGCCATACTGGCCTTCCATAGCCTTTTCCATGACTTCGTCGCTGTAGTCAGCGCAGCAGTCAACGAGCTTTTCGCGGTATTCGTTGGCCTGGTCGACGAGTTCGGCAGGGATATCCTTTTCGATCATGTCGTCGCCGTTGGCGCCTTCGAAGTAGTAAGCCTTCATTTCGATAAGGTCGACCACGCCCTTCAGTTGGTCTTCGAGACCGATAGGAATCTGCATCACGCAGGGCTTGTGGTTGAGCTTTTCCTTGAGCATGACAGCCACGCGGAGCGGGTTTGCACCAGAGCGGTCGCACTTGTTCACGAACACGACGCGCGGTACATGGTAGCGCTTCATCTGGCGGTCAACGGTAATAGACTGGGACTGGACGCCTTCCACACCGGTCAGAACGAGGATAGCACCGTCCAACACGCGGAGAGAACGTTCCACTTCGATCGTGAAGTCCACGTGCCCCGGGGTATCGATGATGTTGATGGAGTCCTGTTCACCGCTCTTGGTGTGGGTCCAGTTTGCGAAGGTGGCAGCAGACTGAATCGTGATGCCGCGTTCGCGTTCAAGTTCCATGGAGTCCATCGTGGCACCGACGCCGTCTTTACCACGAACTTCGTGGATAGCGTGGATACGCTTTGTGAAGTAGAGGATGCGTTCGGTAAGGGTCGTCTTACCGGAGTCGATGTGGGCAGAAATACCAATATTTCTGTGCTTTTCAATGTTTTTCATATTTTATTCCACTAATGGAGTTGATGTTTGAAGTTTGGGCGCAAAGATAGAAAAAAATAAGCCCCCTCTCAAGGGGGCGGTTTGGCAGAAGTTGGCCGATTTGCGTGTTTTGTGCGGATTTCCCTAGTTTATTGTTTCGGAATCTTCGTTTTTTTCGGTATCCGCGATGGTGTTGTCTCCTCCATCTTGGTCACCTTGGTCAGCGAGGGCCTTGAAATAGGCTGCTGCGGTCTTGCCGACTTCGTAGGTGTCGTAGTAGGAGTAGGCTCCGTTGCCGATAGCTCCGAGGATGGGGATGGCGCGCAAGGTGGCCCGGCCTAAGAACCGGGTCGAAATTTTGAGCCCGATTTTTTTCAGCAGGGCTTCCAGTGCGGCCATGGAAAGTTTTTGCACCACGATGCGGCTGCCGGTGCGGACGGCAACATCCCGCAGGAACTGGGCCGCGCTGTGGCGGAACAGGCACCAGACCATGGCTTCGCGGGAAAGCAGGGCAAATTTGCCGTAGGTCATGGCGATGTCGGAGACGAGCTGCGCCTGGATGCGCCAGATGGCGGCGATATCCGGGATGGATGTCAAGATTCCTGTAAAACCAGCAGGAACAGAAAGGGTCGTGCTAACTGCGGACGCCTTTACGGCTGCCTTTTGGGTTAGCCTTTTGACCTTTTCTTCGGGATTGTCCGTTGCGGTATATAAGGATTCGGGAATGTCGGTAATCAAGTCCACGAGGATGGATTCGACCCGTTCCTTTATTTTGTCAAACTTTTTTTCGTCTGTGCAGTCGTCCATAAGAAGCTCCTTATGGGGAAATATACATATTTAGGGGCTAGGGGCAAGAATCTAGGGGCTATGAGGTCGCTTCGCTTTGAGGTATGAGGAAAGTAGACAGTAGGAAGTGGTTAGTGGTTAGGAGGCTGCAGATTTGTCATTGCGAAGGGCGAATAGCCCTGAAGCAATCTCCGTCAGTAACTTGAAAGCAATGAAATCGGGGCTGAAGCCCCTTTGAGCTATGAGGTCGCTTGCAAGCTCGCTTTGAGGTATGAGGAAAGTAGACAGTAGGAAGTGATTAGGGGTTAGAATCTAGGGATTAGGGAAAAATATCACGGCTTCGCCGTCTGTTATTAACGCACGAAGTGCGTGATTCTTTTCACTAGCCTCTAGCCTCTAATCTCTAATCTCTAATCTCTAGTCTCGTGCCTAAAAAATAATCTTTGCAATTCCGCCGGCGATGCCGGAGAGCCTTTCTCCGCTGTAGTCGGCGATGGAAAAGCGCAGGCTTCTCCCGTTGAGTGCCAGTTTTAGCGCTTCGTTGATCCAGGTGCGCTCGCAGGTGATTTTCTCAACGACAATCTCTGTGCCCTTTTCTCCCTCGTCGAATCCGTAGTACCCCCTGAACAACGTTGCCTCGGATTCCCCGCGGAGGACAATCCTGACATCGGCTATTCGAGCGTTGGAATCGATGGAAACCTCCTCGATGTCGCCAAAACGCAGAACGGTCTCGTTCTTGCGGATGAAGGACTCGATGGCCCGGTCTCGGAGGTTGCTGAGTATAGACATAAGAGGTATGAGGTATGGGGTCGCGTCTCTGACGAGACGCTTTGAGGTATGAAATCTAAAAAATGATTGTGCCGGAGGCACGATTCTTATCAACTCAAAGGACGATAATCCGTGCTCATACCTCAGAGCACCGAAGGTGCGACCTCGAAGCTGTTTTACCTCGGCAACGTGAGAATGTCGATGCCGTCTTTCGTCTTCACGACGGTGTGTTCCCACTGGGCGCTGAGGCTCCCGTCGCGGGTCACTGCGGTCCAGCCGTCGCTGAGCGTCTTGGTGCCCGGGCGGCCGACGTTGATCATCGGTTCGACGGTAAAGACGTTTCCGACCTCGATGAAGGGGCCGCGTTCGTAGTTGCGGAAGTGGAGCACTGTCGGTTCTTCGTGGAATCCGCGGCCGATGCCGTGCCCGCAGTAGTCTTCGACCACGCTGAATCCGTGTTCGTCGGCGATATCCTGGATGGCGCAGCCGATGTCGTACCAGTGAGCTCCCTGCTCGCCTGCGGCACGGATGCCTTCTTCCATGCAGAACTTGGCGGTGTCGACCAGTTCACGGGCTATGTCCGAGACCTTACCCACGCAGAACATGGCCGACGTGTCACCGTGGTAGCCCGAAAGGATGGTCGTGATGTCGATGTTCACGATGTCGCCGTCCTTGAGGATTGTCTTTGCGTTGGGGATGCCGTGGCATACGACTTCGTTGATGCTGATGCAGGCGTAGCGCGGGTAGCCGTGGTAGCCCATGCAGGCCGAAATGCCCTTGTGCTGGCGCGTGTAGTCACCGATAAATTCGTCGATTTCGAGCGTGGAAACGCCCGGCTTGCACATTTCACCGGCGCGGATGAGAGTCTCGGCAGCGAGTGCGCCCGCATCGCGGATGAGTTCGATTTCTTTTGCGGATTTAACTTTGATCTTGGCCATAATTAGTGATTAGTGGTTGGTGATTAGTGGTTAGTGATTAGTGGTTAGTGGCTAGTGGCTAGTGATTAGGATCATTTAGTAAATATTCTTCCTGTTTACTAACCACTGTTTACTAATCACTGTTTACTAACCACTGTCTACTTCCTACTTCTTCCAAGCAAATTTGTCTACCAGGTACGCAAGCAGCATCTGTTCATCAGTGGTGCCGTTTGCGAGTTCTTTCACCAGCGGGAGCATGCGGCTGATGCGTTCGGTCGCCTTCTGCCCACCAAAGTGCTTGCGGACTTCTTCGAGCTGGAGACGGGTGCGTTCGCTGACCTTCTTCGCGATTTCTTCGCCCGTGAGCGGTTCCATCTTGATGAAGTTGATGCCGAAGTCGGCGGCGGTCTGCTTGATTTCGATTTCTTCGACCGGGGTAATCAGCGAAATGCAGAGACCACTCTTGCCGGCACGGGCGGTACGGCCGCTTCTATGCACGTAGACTTCGTGGTCGGCGGGGTGGTCGTAAACAAGAACGTGGGTCACATGGTCCACGTCGATGCCGCGGGCGGCCACGTCGGTGCAAATGAGAATGCGGATTTTCTTTTCGCGGAAGGCGTTCAGCGTCTTTTCGCGCATGGCCTGGGCCACATCGCCGCTCAAGGCGCCCACCTGGAATCCGTAGCCTGCGAGCACCTGTTCCAGGTAGCTCACGTCGCTCTTGCGGTTGCAGAAAATCATGCAGCTGTCCGGATTGTAGTATTCCAGCACCTTGATGGCCATGGAATCCTTGTCCATCACGTCGCAGGGGTACCAGCGGTGTTCCAGGTTGTTCGCGATGACCTTGTCGTAGCTGAGCGAAAGGAATTCGGCGCTGGGGCGCTGGAATTCGCGGGCAAGGCTCTTCACCGTCTGCGGGATGGTTGCGCTGAACATCGTGCAGGCAATCTGCTTGGGCAGGTACTTGCGGATTTTTTGCATGTCGGGGTAGAATCCCATCGAAAGCATCTCGTCGGCTTCGTCAAGCACGAGGTCGCGGATGTCGAGGAAGTCCACATGGCCACGCTGTACATGGTCCATCAGGCGGCCCGGAGTGGCGACAATGATATGGACGCCTTCCTTGAGGGCCTTCAACTGGGGTTCGTAGCTCACGCCACCGAAAATGGCGACAGAACGGATGCCTGTGCCTGCGGAAAGTTTTTCGATTTCGTCTTCCACCTGGAGGCAGAGTTCACGCGTGGGCACGAGGATGAGTGCCTGCGGATACGGATGGTCACGGACAATGACCTGCAAAAGCGGGAGAACGTAGGCCCCGGTTTTTCCCGAACCGGTCTTGGATTGCACCAGCATGTCGCGGGCGGCGAGCATGTAGGGGATTGTCTTCCTCTGTACCGGCATCAGGTCGGTCCAGCCGTGCTGCGCGAGGATTGCTTTTTGCTCTTCGGGGAGCATGTCGAACGTATAGTCGGGGAGCTTGTGCTCGGGTTCGATAATCTTGACGGGTGTTAGGAACGGGTTGACTTTTTCTTCTTTCTTTTCTTCAATAATTTCTTCACTCATAGTGCGCCCAAATGTAGCAATTTTTAGGCGGTTCCCATAGCCCCCTGTGTGACGCACTTAACAAAAAAACTACATGCTGAAGTGGTATTCCAGGCCCAAATTGATGAAGCAATCGATGGTGGAACTGCCGATTGTCGTGGGTTCCGCAGCGGCGTCGGGGCTTGGGTCTTCTTCGATATTTCGACCACGCGAAGAAATGCCGGTCCTGAGTCCGAGACCATAGTGGTTGAAAAAGATGAAGTGGCTGCCTATGCCTACCAAGGCTCCCTTGTAGGAATCTTCGAATTTTATGCGGACGTCGTAGGCTCTGGAATGTTCCTTTTTATCGTCTTTCAGGCCGATGTCTTCGACAAAGAAACTGTACTGGAATCCGATAAATGCAAATGGGGTTGTCTTGAACCATTTTGTGAGTGTGTATGTCCTGGAGAAGACGACGTTGATGCCGATTTCGTGCTGGTGGAATCCCCAATAGTCCAGTTCTTGGTAAACGGTGTCTTGGTCGTCTGTCTTGACTTTGTGGTAAGCGTAGCGGTACATCAGTTCTGCTCCGATAAACCCGTACCAAGTGCCTCCGGCATAGAGGGCCATTTGTGGGTCGGAGTCGTCAATGAAGTTCCAGAGGCTTGCCGAATCCTTTGTGATTCGGTAATTTCTCACGCGGCTCTTGGTGTGGCTGCTGTACCAGTTGTCTGGAGTGAGCGGAATTTTTGCCTGCGAATAGCCTACGGCGATTCCCGCCCATCCCTGGAACCCAGGAATTTCCTTGTAAGATTCGTCGGGCTCGGTCATTCTCTTGGCGCGTTCTTCCTTGGTCAGCCTGCGCTTTGTTGAAGCGTCAAAAAAGGCGGCGGCAATGTGGTCGCCCAGGGCGATCTTGTCTCCAGTGTTTGTGAAGACGCCTGCGGCAACGGGCTCTGCCGAGTTTTCGTCAAAGGTCGCTGCATAGGTTTTCCCGTCGCGGTTCCCGATAAACAGGACGAGTTTGTCTTCGACGGATTGGAGCCTTGCAGCCATGGCCGGGTGCCTTGCGCGGAGATGCTCCGGTTTGACATTGTCGTCTATATTGGCGAGGAGCCAACCGGCGTACCGTACTGCGATGGAGTCTCTCTCCAATTCACCGGCCATTCGGCATTTCGGTTCGCCGATACCTGTGTTGTTGCGCTTGAGCGAAAGGCAAAATTCCTTGGGGTCGAGTGCCGGGGCTTTGTCGGCACTCCAGATGAGAATCTCGGCGTCTTTCCAGAGAGTCCAATGGTTATGGAAAAAAACGTTGTCGGCAAATGTCGAACAAACAAAAAGCAATATGGCGAGGATGAATCGTTTCATTATTGCACCCCTGCCGTTAAGTTCTGTTTAATCTGTTTCACCGACATGGCCACAATCTGGCTGATGTCGTTGAGGGTCAGTTTCACGTTAGGTTGGTCAATCTGGTTGACTGCGCTGTAGAGCGGGCGCTGCTTTACATTGTCCCAGAGCGTATAGGATACGATGGCCGAAAGGTTCTTGGATGTCTTCTTTTCGGGGGCCTCGTTATGGATGAGCGCATAGTCGTAGAAGTTTTCGCGCTGGAGGTCAGTGCCCAGGATGAATTCGTGGATAATCAAAATGTAGGGAGGCACATTGCCTGAGGAATCCTTCACGACGATTCCTTGTTCCGGGAGATGCCCCTTTATGAATATGCGGGAATCCAGTTTCTGGCTTTCTTCGGGGAAATGGTTGATGGCCGTGTCGGGAATGACTGTCACGGAAGCATACGCCTTGCGCAGTTCTTCAAGGAATGCCTTGGAACTGAAATGGCTGGTAAATGTCTGTATGCTGTCTTTGCTTATTTCCAGTTTTTTGGCAAACCAGCTGGAACGAGTTACCACGAAAGCTTCGTCGAGGCCCGTGACGGCAATGGAGTCCACCGGGGCCTTTTTGTAGCTTGGGTGTGACTGGTCCCAACGATAAGACTGACTGCATCCGCAAAGGATGCACATCAAAAAGATGCAAATTGCAAAATGCAGCCTCATAACCATAATCCTATACCCCAACTTGTAGAACTTACGTCTACTTGACGCCCCATTGTTCGCGGTAAGCGTAGACGCGTTCAAGAATCCCTTCCGGAGCGTTGATTGCCTTGCGGTTCTCTTCGGCCTCGAGGAACTTGATGATGTCGTCGATGCTCACGATAGAACGGGCTTCCAGGCCGTAGTGGTCCTGGACGTCTTGCAATGCAGATTTCCCGTTTTCGAGGCGCTCGCGACGGTCTACGGAGATGAGGAGGCCGACCACGTTGGCGTTTTCGATTTGCGAGAGGGCCTGCATGGTTTCGTTGACACTTGTGCCTGCGGTAATCACGTCTTCGATGATGACGATGTTCGTCTTTTCGGCATACTTGTAGCCGACGAGCGAACCGCCTTCGCCGTGGTCCTTGACTTCTTTGCGGTTGTACGTGAACGTGAGGTTCCTGGCGTAAACATCGCTAAGTTTCATGGCAGTGGCTGCGCAAAGGGGAATGCCCTTGTAGGCCGGCCCGTAGAGGTTCTCGGCCTTGCCATCGAAATGTTCCATGAAGGCGGCTGCGTAAAATTCCGCGAGGCGCGAAAGGGTTGCCCCGGTACGGAACTCTCCCGTATTGATAAAGTAAGGTGTATTACGTCCGCTTTTAGTGACGAAGTCCCCGAATTTCAAGGCTCCGGCTTCAACAAGGAAATGTACAAAGTTGTCTGTCTTAGTCATAGATAATACCGTTTTTAGTTTGCCTAGGTGGCGTCGGCACCACTCAGTAAGGCGATGATTCTAGAGAACACGTTGGCTTCGGTCAGCACTTCGATAGCGACCAGCAGCGCAAGTACAACGATGCAGAGGCCGATGTAGACGAGGAACGATCTCTTGAACCCGCTAATCTTGATTTTGAAAATCAACCAGGCGATGAAACTCAGGATGGCGCTGAACGTCCATGCGGCGATAGCTCCCAGTGCAACTCCCGGAATGAGGCTCACGAGGAAGGTGACCGCGATGCCCGGCATAAAGAAGAAGCATATGCAGAGTACGCTGATGAGGGCGAATCCGACATAGTGCGAGAAACCGCGTTCCCTCTGGATGATAATCTGGGGCTGCTCGTATGCGCCTGTCGCGTAAGACGTTTCGGCAGGTTCCACCTGCGGTTCCTGTTCGGGTTCGCTGGAAGCGGCTACGGGTTCGGTGGCCGCTTCCGTCGCTGTTTCGGCGGCAGGCTCAGTGACCGGAGCTGTCGTTTCAGGAGACTCGCTGGGGGTGTTCTCCACGGGTTCGGTAACCTTGTTTTCTAGTTCTTCAGACATGACTGCTCCTAGAGGATGAATGTTCTACCGGCATACACGAACACGCGGTGCTCGAGCCAAAGTTTAAGTGCCTGGGAAAGCGTACGCTTTTCAATATCTTTGCCGAGTTCCACCAGTTCGTCGATGCTGGCCGTTTCGGGCACGCGCTGGATGTCCTGGCAGATGATGGGGCCCTGGTCCAAATCTTCGGTGGCGAAGTGGGCCGTGGCGCCGATAATCTTGACGCCCTTGTGCCATGCCTGGTGGTAAGGCTTTGCACCCTTGAACGCGGGCAGGAACCCGTGGTGGATGTTGATAATCCTGTACTTGAATTCCTCGGTGAAGGCTTCGCTCAAAATCTGCATGTAGCGGGCGAGCACGACTGTGTCGGTCCTTGTCTCGGCGATGATTTCCCTGAACCGGTTCTCGGGGATGCTCTTGTCGGGGTTGGACGGCACGTAGTAGAACGGCACGCCGAAGGTCCCGCCTACGGGGCCCAGATCGGGATGGTTGCCGACGATGCAGCTGAATTCGCAGGGGAGGTCGCCGTCGCGGTGCTTGAGGAGGAGGTCGTAAAGGCAATGGTCCGTTTTGGACACGAAAATGGCGACACGTTCGGTTTTGGAGGTGTCGAAGAGTTTCCAGTTGAGTTCCAGACGCGGGGCCAGGGTTTCCAGGTGCTTGTAGACTTCCTGGATATCGTTCGATTCCATGTTAAAAACGGCGCGTAAAAAGAAAGTTTCAATGTCTTTTGCCGTATGCTGCTGTAAATCGATAATATTGGCGCCGGCCTTGGCCAGAACCTGGGTCGTGCCCGCAATCAGGCCCTTCTGGTCGGGACAATGGATTTGAAGTATGTAACGAGTAATTGCCATGCCTACAATTTAATAAAACAAAGGTTTCCAAAAAGAATAAAAAAAACTAACATTGTTCATGTTCAACACTATTTACAGGGACATTCACTGTGAAAAAAGGGTATTTTTCAAAAATTGCGTTAGCTGGCATTTTTGGCCTTGCTTCGTCACATGTTTTTGCGGTTCCGCCGAAAACTTGGGATGCTATTTTTAATGCCGAAGGCCAGGGGGAGTATACCGCTGCAAAGGTTGAAGGCAAAATACGCATGGGCAAATACACGCACTACAAAGAAGTGCAGCCTGTTTCGTTTGTGGTCAAGGACAGTTTGTTCGAATTTGCCGTGTCGGGCAATCTGACCGTCCCTGCCGATAAAATCGAAAAAGAAAATTTTTACGAGAAATGCGACGAGAGCAAGGAAGCTTGGATTTCGTATTTTGACAAGCCCCGTCAGTTCGGGGATCAAGAGTTGATTCTGGATGTGAAGGGCGTTGACCTTGCTTGCGGCGATGAACTCTATGTTGTGGACAAACTAAAGATTAAGTTCAAGAATGCCGAAGCCCAGGAAAGATGGGATTTGGATTTTGAAACCCGTGAAAGGCCCAAGCGTGACAAGCTGATTGCTTTCCGCAAAAACGAACAGGAACACCGACAGCTGATTCGCGACAAGATTGGCATGGTGAAGGACCCGCGCGACGGCCAGGTTTACAGAACCATCAAGGTGGAAGGTCGCGAATGGTTTGCCCAGAATGTGAATTACAATGTGGAAGGCCACTCCTGGTGCTACGAAGATAAGGACTCTTATTGTGTGCGTAGCGGCCGTCTCTACGATTTGGAAGGTGCCCGCAAGGCTTGCCCCGAAGGCTGGCACCTGCCGCGTGACCGCGAATGGCAGGACATGCTCAAGGGAATCACCGGTTGCTATGATGGTGTGGACAAGTGCGAAAAATTCGCGAACAAGATGAAGGCTACGACCGGTTGGCAGGGCGGTGGCGGTTCTGACGAATACGGCTTCTCCGTGTTCTCTTCGGGTTACCGCAAGATGATTGGCAAGTCCATTGTGCGCTACGAAGATATGGGTGAATATGCCGGCTTCTGGTCTGCACAGAACGGCCGCAACGAGACCATCTGGATTTGGGCCATGGGCCGCATGAGCGACCAGATGGTTCGCCAGCTTGTGCCGAGCAAGAACAATGCTTACTCTGTCCGCTGCATCAACGGAAATTAGTAGACAGTAGGAAGTAGTCGGTAGGAAGTTTTCCTAATGCGAAAAAACGAGAGCTTGAAAGCTCTCGTTTTTTACTGTCTACTGCCGCGAGCCCAAAGGTTCGTAGGCCTGAGCTCGCCAAGAAACTCAAGCAGAAAATTCGGACCGAATGGGCCAATGGCCTCGAACAGGTCGCACGAGAATCCGGCAAGTAATTTTTCGCTCTATTCTTTTGTATATATAGGCTATGGTGCGCCTAGTTTTTACGATTCTTTTATTGAATGTTGCGCTGTTTGCACAGGTGTCGCGTCCTTCGGAAACGGCTCGTTTTCCTAACGGCTTAGGGGAAGGTCTTGAAGATATCTTTGGTTCTATTGCCATTGATGAATTTCGTGACAACAAGAATTTTTGTGAAGCCAGTACATACGGCATGAATGTCCTTGTCCTAGACGGCTATTTTGTCGTGAAGTACAACCAACCCTTTTCTGTAACGACCGTTGACGCTTTAACCACTCGAATCTTTACGAGTGACACTACTCGCGAGCGCCCTGTCTGGGCGAGGGTCTATAAGGTCGTTCAAGCATCGCCTGATTCCGTTGCTCATTTTTTGAAGGATGTGCGCAAGAATAACGCAGGGAAGGTAGACCAGAACGAACTGAATTTCTCGTTCCCTTATCAGGACGAAAGCATCTATAAATACAAGAAGTTTCTCGGTAAGCTAAAGGCGGCCGGTTTTACCAAGATTCGTCTCCTGGCAAGACATGAAGAATTTGGTGACGAGGTGTATAGAAAATTGCAACTCAAAAAATACAGTAAAAATGAAATCGAGTCGCGTGAAAGTATAAAGCATCACTGCAATACAAGTTGGCTGCGTATTACGGATTCGCACCTTTCTTTTTCTGCGTATAAGCCTATTTCTCAGATAGAAATGGTTGTGGGGAAGGGAACTCGCTCTATTAAAGGAGTACTCGATGTCGTTTCAAAGAATCGACCGCTGATGGATAAGATTCACAAAAAGTTTGCAAACTTTTTACCCCGCCTAAAGGATGTCAAGAATCTAGAGCATCCCGATGCGCCTGTTCAGATTGAGGTCTTTGTGAAATTCACCATAGACCCGGATGGCAAGGTTACAAAGGTGGAAAAGCAATCCTCGAATTCCGAAAATGAGGAATTTGACAAGGCTATTTGCGATGAAGTTGCTACCTGGACATTTGAAAAGGCTGATTTTGAATCTAAAGTAACGGTTCCTTTCAAATTCAAGAAAAAATAAAAAACGAGAGTTTATACTCTCGTTTTTTACTGTCTACTTCCTACTTCCTACTGCGCGAAGCGCGCTGCTACATCTGCCTGATGGGGAAGAGGCCGAGCAAATCGAGCACGTTTTCAAGCACGATCTGTGTGGCCTGAACCAGGAACAGGCGGGACTTTTCTTCGGCGCTGCCGAGCACACGGTCTTCGTGGATGAACTTGTGCGCGGCTTCGGCGATTTCCAAGGCATACTGGGCGAGTACGCTCGGTTCGTCACCGGCGACGGCACCCAGAATTTTTTCGCCCTTCTTCGCGAGCAGGTTGATGAGGCTATAGGCAGCATCGTCGGTGAGCTGCGCCATGTCAATTTCGGAGATGTTCACGGTGTAGCCGGCCTTGCGCATGATGCTGCACAGGCGCACGTGGGCGTTCTGGACATACGGACCTGTATCGCCTTCGAAGCTCATCACGGCATCCCAATCGAAACGCACGTCCTTCAAGCGGCTGTTCTTGAGGTCGTTGAAGGTGAGGGCGGAAATGCCGATCTGGCGGGCGATAAGTTCCTTGTTCTCGAGTCCCGGATTCTTCTGGTCGATGAATTCGAGAATCTTCTTCTGGGCGGCTTCGATTACATCGCGGAGGAGGCTTGCCGTACCGGTACGCGTCTTTCCTTTTTCCCACTTGCCATCGACCATCTGGAGAATCACGCCGAACGGGATGTGGTACATGTCCTTGTACCATTCGCGGCCCATCTTCTTGAGCACGTGGAACACCTGCTTGAAGTGGAGTGCCTGTCCGAGGTCCACCACGTAAAGGCACTTGTCGAAGTTGTATTCCTTCTTGCGGTAGCATGCGGCGGCGAGGTCGCGGGTGGCGTACAGGGTGGAGCCATCGCTCTTGCGGATAAGGCAGGGGTTCAGGTCGAACTCGTCGAGCATCACCACGTCCAGATCCTGGCTTTTGACCATCAGGTTCTTTTCGCGGAGTTCGTCGAGAATGGCTGGAATTTTGTCTTCGAAGAAGGATTCGCCGGTGTAGTGGTCAAAGCCCACGCCCATCATGTCGTAGATGCGCATGAGTTCCTTCAGCGTTGCTGCGCGGAAGGCGGTCCAAAGCTTGCGGTAGAATTCGTCACCCTGTTCCAGCTTTGTGAATGCGGCGCGCGCTTCGTCTTCGAGGCCGGGTTCTTCTTTGCTGGCCTTGGAGAAGGCGGCGTAAAGAATATTCAATTCCTTCACGGTGAGGCTATCGAGCGTGGCGTCGTCCGTGGGGCGCTTTTCGCGCAGGTACATCACGATGAGCTTGCCGAAAGCGGTTCCCCAGTCGCCCAAGTGGTTGATGCGTTCCACCTTGTAACCGGCGGCCTTGTAGATGCGGGAAAGCGAGTTTCCGATCATCGTGGAGCGCAGGTGGTGGAAGGCGAGTTCCTTGCCGATGTTCGGGGAGCTGAAGTCGATGCACACGACCTTGCCATTCGGGGCGGCGTGTCCGTATTCAAGTCCCTTCGCAGCGATTTCTTCGAGCGTCGACTTCGCGAGGAATCCGCGGTCGATGAAGAAGTTCAGGTAGCCGTTCACGGCTTCGACCTTCGAAAGTCCTGCGGGGAGTTTTACCTGGGCGGCGAGGTCTTCCGCAATCATCTTCGGGGCCTTGCGCATCACCTTCGCGAGTGAAAAGCAGGGGATGGTGAAGTTTCCGTGGCTGGTGTCAGGCGGCACGGAGATAAGTTTTAATGCGGCTTCTTTTTCGAAGGAGCCGGTGGCGGCGAGCGCCTCTGCGATTTCTTGCTCAAACGAGTTCATTGTCGTCGGCCTTCTTGTCGGTTGTCTTTACAAAGTCGTTTTCGTCGAGTTTCACGATCTTGCCGTCGGCGTACAGGCGGTCAAGCGAAATTTCGTTACGCTTTTCTTCTTCGAACAGGTGGACCATCAGGTCGAGGCCGGCATCGAATACGGCCCAGCGTACGCCTTCCTTGTATTCCACACCCACGGACGGGAGCTTGTTCGCCTTGAATTCCTTGCGCAGTTCGTTCAGAATGGCCTGCATCTGGGCTTCGCTCTCGCAGGTGGCCACGAGGAAGTAGTCGGTCACGTCCTTGATGCCGCGCAGGTCAATCAACTGCACGTTCTGGGCGCGGAGTTCAAACAGGATGCTCGCTCCGATGGTTACGGACTCTGGCAAATCTTGCTTATTCTTTGTCATTTGTTTCTCCCTGCTCGGGTTCTATGATTTGTTTAAAATCTTTCCCTATATAAATAGTCGCGTCTATGTCGTTCGCTCTCTTGCTTGCGACCTTCATGATGTTTTTCGTCTGGAGCGTCTGGGCGAGTGCCTGGGCTCCTTCCCATTCAGGATTTCTCAGGACGAGTATGGTCTCGTCGTAGTTCTGGAGAAGGTCGTTGCGGTAGCTGACCACGTCAAACCCGTTCCGGCGTAGGAACGAGGTCATCTTTGCGGCCGATCCCACTTCTCCACAGCTGTTTAGGACTTCTAGCGAGCCCGCATACTTCCGTTTTTCCTGAACTTTGGGCGGTTCCTTTTCCTTGCACCCAGTAGCAAGCGCAAGTAGAGCAACGAACACCAACATGATAAAAAAACGCATCACGGGTAAAAGTTAGAATTTCTCCAGGGACCGTAGTAGCGATGCATAGGTCCATAGGCTCTTAAAGCGTCATCTTCTTTGGTTACGCCGATGCGGAGGTAGGCATTGTTGTTAAAACGGTACTCCAACCCGACGTTCGGGATGATGGGACGGACTGTTCCTTGTTGCACGTCTTCCCTGGGAATGTTGTAGTTCAAATTGCTGTATAGCGGCATCCAGAGGCCGACTGCGCCAAAAAGGTGCAAATCCGGCGAAAATTCGTAGTTCCAGTGGGCGAGGTAGCTCTGTTGCGCGAATGTTCCGAATGAGCCTCCGATGATGCTTGCCGAATAAGTATAGGCGACGGTCAGGGCCGGGTCGAAAGTGGGGTGGCGCAACAGGCGCTCTCTTGGGAAGTTTTCATGGTTCCACGGAATACCGTCGTCGGTGGCGACATAGACCGTGTCGTAAATGGTGTCAATTACGGTAACTGCCGGTGAAAGTGTATCCCGGATTGCTTTTGGGGCCATGACCGAATCCGCCTTTGCCGGTGATTCGGCAAGGGCGAAGGTTATGGCAAGCAATATCATGAACAGCGTCAACCGCATGCCATGAATATAGAAAGTTCGTCTATTTCTGGGCGGAATCCTGCGGAGTATCGGGCTTGGAAACACCCGCGAGTTTTGCGCCGAACATGGATCCGAGAACCGTTCTTAGGTCGATTCCGAGGGAATCCGTGAGCCCGTTCGTGACTTGCGTGAGCGTCTTGGTGATATCTCCGGTGAGTTTGGCCGTATTGCCTTCGCCGTACATGGTGATGTTGCCGATTTTTTCCATCGGTTTTGCAACAGCGGCGGCAATTTGTGGCATTTGTTCAAAGTACTTTTCAATGGTTTTCAGCTGCATTTCTTGGCGAGCTGCATCACCATAGAGTTTCATTGCCTCGGCTTTCTTGTTAAGTGCTTCGGCTTCGGCGAGGCCTTGTGCCTTGATGGCTTCTGCTTCTGCCAAGCCCTTCGCTCTAGTGGCTTCGGCTTCGGCCATGGCTTTTGCCTTGGTGGCTTCGGCTTCGGCAAATGCTTTTTCCTTTTCGGCGTCAGCAATTTGCTTGATGGCCTTGGCGCGCTGTTCTTCCTTGTAACGGTCGGCTTCGGCGTCTTTCTGTTGCTGGAAGAGTTCCGCCTCGGAGCGCTGGATTTGTGCCTGGCGTTCGGCTTCGGCCTTCTTCTCGATTTGAGCCTGGAGTTCCTTCTCGGTTACGGCGACCATGCGTTCGCGAATTTCGATTTCTTTTTCCTGCTTGGCAACTTCGGCTTCGGCCTGGGCCACGTTGATTGCCTTTTGCTGTGTTTGCTTCTGGATTTCGTAGGCTGCGTCGGCAATAGCTTTTTCGGTATCCGAAATCTTTTGCAGGTTCGCCTTTTTCACGGCGAGGTCGTTCTGCTTCTGGGCAATTTCAAGTTCGGCGGCCACGGCTGCGTCGTTTGCATCCTTCTTGGCCTGGGACTGAGCCACGCTGATATCCCTTTCGGCATTTGCCTTGGAGATTGCGGCAGCCTTACGGATGGCGGATGTCTTGTCGACACCCAGGTTCTCGATGACGCCGTTCGCATCTTCGAAGTTCTGGATGTTGAATGTCTGCACCACGATACCGAGCTTTTCCAAGTCCGGAATGGCGTTTTCGAGAACGAGTTCAGAAACTTGCTTGCGGTCGCCAACGAGGTCCACGAGCTGCATGCGCCCGACGATTTCACGCATGTTACCTTCGAGAATATCGACAATCATCGCGCGGATGTCTTCGGGCTTCTTGTTCAAGAAGTTCTGTGCCGATGACTTAAGCCTTTCCGGGTTATCCGAAATCTTGGCTGTCACGACGGCATCGACAGAAACGTTGATGTAGTCCTTCGTGGGGACCGGGCTACCCGTCTTGACGTCAATCTGAATGAGTTGTAGCGAAAGGTGGTCTGCACGTTCAAAGAAAGGGATTCTAAGGCCGGCGCGCCCGATAATCACTTTAGGCAATTTGCGCAAACCGGAAACGATGATGGCCTCGTCCGGAGCGGCCTTGATGTAGGACATGACAAAAACGATAACGAGAAAGGCTACCGCGAAAAATGCGACTGTAAAAATGATACTGGTTTGCATAGGATAATCTCCATTTTTTGCTACTATGAATATATATCAAAAGGAATGTCAAGAAATGACGTTTTAACAAAAAACGTCAATTTTTTTATGAATCTGAGAATGACCGAATTGGCTTAAACGATTTCGTTCTTTTCGTTTACGTGGACAACGGTGGGTTTCCACGTTTTCGCTTCTTCCGGGGTCATGGACGCGTAGGCAACGATAATCACCAGGTCGCCTGGCTGAACCAGACGGGCCGCTGCGCCGTTCAGGCAAATCATGCCGGATTTGGCGGGGCCTTCGATGACGTATGTTTCAAAACGCTCCCCATTGTTCACGTCGAGAATGCCGACCTTTTCGTAGGGGAGTATGTTCGCTGCGTCCATCAAGTCACGGGCAATAGTGATAGAGCCCTGATAATTCAGGTTCGCATCGGTGACTGTGGCTCTGTGAATTTTGCTTTTTAACAGCTCAAGCTGCATGGCTTTAGAACTTCACTTGCAGCATGCTGGCGACGCCCTTGTCCGGAGTCGGGAGAATGCCGAAACTGAAACGGTTTGCATCGGGGTTGTTGGCCCACTGCGTGCTGAAGAAAGCGTCCGCGAAGGACCAGATATGGGCTCCGACAACGGGAATCAAGAAATAGAACCAGTTGTCTTGCTTGTCCACGAGCATGTATGCTGTCGCACCCACACCAGCAACCCAGAGGGCGTCAATCCAGATGGCTTTGGATGTATGCCCGACTTTCCACTGGTAGAGTGACGGAATGAGCAGCGACATGTACGCATAGCCCTGGTCGCCAGAACGGTTCCTGTAAGAACGGTCGATGTCTGCATCTTCGAGACCTTCGGAACGCTGGCTTAACCATTGTTCTTCGGTCACGCCGAGACGCATCCACGGCTTTTGCAAATATTCAGAAGGACGGATTCCCAGTTCAACAAGATGTGTCAACTTTTCGCGTGTGACACCTTCTTCTTTCGCTTGCTGGAATTCCCACTGAGTCAGGCCCATTTCTTCGTAACGGAAACCTTCCCATTCGTCCCCACTCGCCTTGGCTGTGCCTACTTTCTTTTCTTCTGCGGTCGGAATGGGCTGGTCGGCTTCTTCTTTGGCCTTCTTTTCAGCATCGGCTGCATCCATCTTGTCGAAGTCATCGTCTTCGTTGGATTCGCCGTAAGAATAAGACTGCTCGGTATCGGAAGTAGTTGATTCGTCATAGTCATAGTCGTACTGAGCTAGGGCCATAGAGCCAGCTACAAGCACCATTGTCAAAACGTTACGCCATTTAGCCATCTTAACCTCAATTTCCGAGCCTTAATGCCGGGGGAGGGAATCGAACCCTCACACTCTCGCGAGTACCGGATTTTGAGTCCGGCGCGTCTACCAATTTCACCACCCCGGCTAGGGTGTGTCTCAAATATAGTACATTTTCGTTACTTTGAAAGGTTAAAAAAAGGAAATAATTGCCTGTTTTGGTACAAAATCGGCAATTTTTAGGTAATTATTTCTTTAAGGTTGCTCGGAAATCCACATTTAGAGGGGATAGCTCTCTTGCTCCGTAATCAATGGCCTTTTCTTTTGAAACAAAATCACCGGATTGAACTACATATAAAGTCCTAGATTCTTGGGGCTGTTCCACGATGTTGCACGGAATTTTGCGCTTTTTTAAGTTCTCCACAAGGGCTTCGGCGTTGCTTTTCATGCTGAATGCACCCAGTTGGAGCGTCCAAGATTCTCCCTGTTGGGGTTGAACTGCGGCTGCCGGTGCGGATTTTTTTGCGGTTTCGTCCGAGTCAAAATCGGGGAGGTCGATAATTGCCGGTGCGGCCGGAGCTGCCGTATTTGCTGCGTTTGCGGCTTGTTTCGGAGTTTGTTCCTGTGCTGTGGGTTGGGCTGTGGCTGCCTTTGTGGGTTGTTCTTTGCCAAGGTTAGAACAAGCTTCGTTCAATGCTTCTTGCTTGATTTTTGCTTGGACTGCAGTGCAGACTTTCTGGAGTACGGGGGCCTGTTCCGGTTTTGAAGTTTCGATGGCGTGTACGAGCGCATTGGCCGCATTTTCGAATTTGCCAAGGTACAATTGGAACTGGGCGCGGGTCATCATGAGATCGGCGTAGACTTTTTTTTGCGGATTCGTTTTTTCGATGAGGCTGTCAAGGCGCTTCCCGGCTTTGGCGAAGTCGTTCGCGTTGCCAGTCTGCGAAAGCGCGAGGACGTTCCACAGATAACATTCCGTGCGGCTGTCGGCGGGCTGCTTGGGACAAGCTTGTTCAAAGGATGTGGCCGCCTGTTTCCAGTTCCCTGCGACATAAGCCTTCTGCGCATCCGCCATCGACTGCGCAAAAGCGCTTGTGCCGCAAATCAAGAACAAAATAGCGGCAATTCCGCGAACATTCCAAAACTTCATTTTCATTACCTCACACCACAATCATCCATTATCCATTATCAATTATCAATTTCCCTCTAATCGTCCATCCTCTAATATCATCCAATTTCACTTTCACGTAGTCGCCAGGCTTCACGATTTGGCCAACTTCGGGCTTGAACACCACTTTCTTGAAGTTGTCGGTGCGGCCGCGCAGTTCCGTCTCGTCGCGCACGGAGTTCTTTTCAACTAGCAGTTCCTCGGTGCGGCCGAGCATCATCTGGTTACGCTTGAGCGTGATGGCGTTCTGCAGTTCCACGAGGCGCGTGTGGCGTTCGTTCTTTTCCTGTTCGGTGAGCGTTTCCGCTTCCTTGTACGATTCCGTGCCCTTGCGCGGGCTGTAGATGAACATGAACGCAGAGTCGAACTGGCAGGTCTCAAATGCTTTGAGAGTCGCTTCAAAGTCTTCTTCCGTTTCGCCCACAAAACCGCAAATCACGTCCGTCGAAATCCCGTAGAATGGGTCCTTGCTGCGCAACTGCTCGATAATCGAGAGGTACTGCTCCATGTTGTGCTGGCGGCGCATCTTCTTGAGCATCGCGTCGGAACCGCTCTGGATAGGAATGTGCGCGTAGTGGCAGACTTTCGGGTTGTTCAGCAATACGTCGATGAGTTCGTTCGTGTAATGCCTCGGGTGCGGGCTCGTAAAGCGGATGCGGCGGATGCCGCCGATTTCGGAAACCTTCGTGAGGAGGTCGGCAAAGTTGCCGCCTTCCGTCTTGTAGGCGTTCACCGTCTGGCCGAGGAGCGTCACCTCGGTAATGCCCTTGTCGGCGGCCTTGCGGACTTCGGCGAGCACGTCTTCCATGTCGCGGTATTTTTCCGGCCCGCGAAGATACGGCACAATACAGTAACTGCAACGCTTGTTGCACCCGCGCTGGATGGCGACGAACGTGCTGAAGTCGTTCTGGAGCTTCGCGTATTCGCCCAGGTAGTTCTCGCTCAGGTCTTCGTCGATGAACATCTTGTGGTGCGTCTGGTGCAGCGGGCTCTGGGCGTCGCCGAGCAGCAGTTCCGGGATTTTCTTGTACTGGTCCGGACCCACGATGTAGCTCACGTTCGGGAGGCGCTTCAAAAGTTCCGACCCGCGATTCTTGGCCATGCAGCCGCACACGACTACTTTCACGTTGGGGTTCTTCTTGTTCAGGTACTTGAGCTTGCTGATGTTCGCGATGGCGGTTTCCTCGGCCTTTTCACGCACGCTGCAGGTGTTCACGATGATGAAGTCGGCATCTTCCTGGTTGCTCGTCTCGACGCAACCGCTCATGTCGAGTTCCTGGGCGATCATCGCCGAGTCATACTCGTTCATCTGGCAGCCGTATGTGGCCAAGTGGTATTTTTTCATGTATGTAAATTTAGTAAAAAAAGAGGGGGAGGAGTCCCCCTCGCTGTAGCCACGGCTCAGTCTGCACCGCACGCGAACAAGGGCTCGGCCTTCGGCCTCGATTGTTCGCTTAGCGGTCAGGCTATCGCCGTGTCTGCCGCTACCCCTACTGCGGGGACACCCCGCAACGCCCTTTTTTGAAAAAAATATATTTAATTGTGAAAAAGGAATAACTCTATGATTGATGTTCAAAAGTACAATAGACTCAAGGAAATAAACAAGAAATATGGCTATGGAAGCTGGGCTCTTTGGCCCCCAAAGGATAATTCTGAGGAAGGGGATGCAAAGAATAAAGATGTTTCTTTCTTTGATGAGAGAGAAAAAAGTGGTGAATTGTTTAATCAATTGACGGACAAGGTTATAATGCTTGCCTTAAATCCATCTGGAAAAAATAATGGGATGAAACCACGTCTTTGGGAAAATTTCCGTGGTGGAAGGTATGATCAGCGTATTTTTATGCTTGTGAAAAAATTTGAAAAACTTAAATTGGAAGGGTGCTATATTACTGATCTTTTTAAGGAAAAAATTGGATCTTCTTCAAAGGACGCAGAAGAAAAAATTTATAAATGGAAAAAAGAAGGAATATTGAAAGAAAAAGTAGAACCATTCATTAATGAATTGAACACGATTGGCTTAGATAGCTTGGATTGGATAATTGTGTTTGGGAAGGGAACGACATATAGGTTGTTGATGAATCTTGTTGATGACGGTTTTTTTTCAAAAGAAATTGAAGATAAAGTTAAATCAGTGACTCATTACTCATTTCGGTATATGAATGATGATAAATATTTGAAATGCGTTGAGGAACAATTGAAAGAGCAAAGAGTGCTTGTGTGAATTAGGCGAAGTTGTAATCTGATATTTGCTTCATTGGTCCTTTTTCATAGTTTTCATCTCTACTGGCGGGCGCCCATCAGCAAAATGGCTTTTTTGTCGCTTTCTAGCCGATTTTTAAACCAAAAAACGGTCTTGCTGTATAGCATTTGTTACCTTTTCCAATAAAAATTATTGGAAAATTTGACTTTTTCTGATAGATTTAAATTATGATGGAACTCTTTAGCAGATCTCTTGGGAAGATTCTTCTGATGACCGCAGCGGTGCTGTTTGTCGCTTGTGGCGATGATGCGAGTAGTTCCGGCCCCGAGGGCGGCGAAAGCAGTGCGGTCGAAGAATCGAGTTCTTCGGATGTTGCGCAGTCGAGCTCGTCGACAAAAAAAATGTCCAGCAGTTCTTCAAAAACCGAGGCCACTTCGTCGAGCTCGTTGCAGGCTTGCTCTTCGAGCTCCCGCAATGGCGAAAAAGACACTTCTGCGGTTCATGCTGCCGACACAACTAAAATTACCTATGCCCTCAAGCGTTTTGACGGCCCGCTTTCTAACCCGCACAAGGGTTTCACGGTCCCGACCGAAGGCCTGTGGACTTTCGTCCCAGAATTCGAATATGGGCCTTACGGTTCCTTGAACAACAAGGCGTGGGACCTTATCACGTACGGCTCCGGTTACCAGAAGTGGAACAAGTTGAACCCGGCAAAAGGCGTTTACGACTGGACAGAACTGGAAAAACTGCTGAATGGTTTGGCCGAGCACAACATGGGCTACGCCTTGCGTGTGCTGCCGTATTCCCCGTCATTTGTCAAGGGTGATGATACTCCTGAAGAAGAGTATGACTGGACGCCGTCTTTTGTTTACGAATCGGGAGCAAAGAAGGTCACTGCTACCGTACAGTGGAACGGTTTCCATGCCACTGTTCCTGTCTGGGATGACTCGGTCTACCTGTACTATGCAAAGGAGTTTGCGAAGGCGCTGGCCGAAAAATATGATGGTGACCCGCGTATTGAATACATCGATATCCGCACCTTTGGTGAATGGGGCGAGTGGCATGCCTCACACCTAGACGGCAGCGAAATGCCATCTGATTCGATAGAGATGGATTTGCTGGATTACTACGCCTCCGTTTTCAAGAAGACTCAGCTGGTGTTGCCATCCAGCGGCATGGGCGATGTGTATACGCATGCGCTTAAACTCGGCATTACCAAACGTGACGACGGATTCATCGGTATTCCCGGCAGGCCGGATTCACTGGTGCGTGCCTACGAGGCCAACTTGCCGACTATCGCCGAGAATATCGCCGGCTATACCACGATGTTGAATTACACCGACGTGATTCCTGGAGGCTATTTGAAGTGGACTCCGCAACGTTGGGTAGACGCGATTACTACGGCCCACTTGACTTACTACGTGCTGGACCAGGACAGCGATTGCGGTTACAATTTTTACAAGGACAATAAGGCCCTTGCCGATTCCATGAGCAAGGTCATCGGATACAATTTCACCGTTGCAAAAGCGGAACTGGTTACTGTCGCAAGTGCCAAGGATACTACAAGCACGCTGAACATTACCGTCGAGAACACCGGCGTGGCACCCTGCTTCTTCGATGTCTACATGGTGGCGGAATTCGTGGATAGTACTGGCAAGGCTCTCGCCCCAATTGGCGAGACCGTCCGCATTCCGAAGGCTACCTTCAAGGACGGCAGTTCGCAGGATTTCTCCTTTACGTATAAAACCGCTGCGGGGAAGGCGAATATCGCGACCCAGCCGGGTGTTTCCGTGGCCCTTTCGCTCTACGAAAGCGAAGATTCCTTCAAAAAAGGCCAAAATCCGACTGTCCGCTTCGATAACGACGGCCTCTTGGAAAACAAGAAACTATTGTTGAATCCGTAAACGCACATAAAAAAGTATATTCAAGCATTATGCACTGCGTCGTAAAAATTTTCCTGTGGACGGTCGCCTTTGCCTGTATGGGCATTGTCGCTTGTGGCGACGATGATAGTAGCAGTTCCGCTCCTATGGGTGGTGAAAGCAGTTCTGTCATCGTTGAAGAATCAAGTTCTTCGATAGAGCTTTCTTCTAGTAGTTCTGTTCTTGAAAATCTGTCCAGTTCTACAATTGATTCGTCGGAATCTACGGAAAAAGTTGCCGCAAAAGAAATTACCGAGATTTCGACGACGGTCATAGAAGACACTTTGGATTTGTTCTATTACGGTTGCATGAATCTCAATTTCAAAGCGGATTCGTTCTTGACCATATTTGAACGCGGCGACCTCGTTACGTTGATGGTGGACGGCTACGACACGCTCGATGTACCGGTGGTTGGGTACAGAGGCGATGTTTCTGTAGGAGAATATCTTTTAAGTGTCGGTGATGCTACAGGTTTTGTTACGCTGGAGGTCCTTAATGGAGACCCGGCAGAAGCCATTGGTATTGGTCGCGATGTCAAATTCCCGATAAATGTTACTGTGAAAATGAAGGAAAAGGGTGGTTATGTCAAATATTTGGAGATGCGTCAACATCTGACGATGTCGTATTATTTGGAATCGTATCCGACTCTTTCCATTGAGGAATTTGCGAATTTCAGGATGGTGAATACGACGGGAATGGGCGAGGGGGTGTTGTATCGTTCGTCAAGCCCGATCGATGCGTCGCTGGGCCGCAATCTATATGCGGATTCCTTGGCTAAGGTTGCGGGGGTCGCGACTTTCGTGGATTTTGCCGAAGTCATGGAAACGGCCATGACATACAGGGACTTTGCCGATTCCTATTATGCGACGCAGAATGCGATTTTCCTTGGCGTTCCTCCGGCATTTGTGAACAAGGTGTTCAAGGATGCGCTTGTCAGGGGGTACCGCTTTATGATTGAACATGAGGGCCCCTACCTGTTGCATTGCACTTATGGCATGGACCGGACAGGCTTCTCGATTGCGGTGCTCGAAGCGCTGATGGGGGCGACGGCCGCCGAAATCAAGGCCGATTATGCAAAGACCTTCATTAACTATTGTAGCGTGGTTGATAACGTGCAGGTTGCCTTGACTCAGGACCAGGTGGATTTGCTTAAGGATATTATCGCCATGAATCTGCGGAACTCGTACCATACGGTGGGTGTCGATATCTCGGATTTCGATAATGTCGACTTGGCGGCTGCAACAGAGAAATACCTAGTTGCACTTGGTATGGACCAGGCCGAAGTGGATGCACTTAAGAATCGCTTGAAGTAAACCCGCTTGCCCTTGAATTTGAACTTGTAATAATTTTTTTTGTATATTTAGCGCATGAATTTCAATTTTTTTAAACCGTTTGTTTTTGCTGCTCTTGCTTGCGCATCGGCGTCTTTTGCGGATGATGCAATTCGTTTTGTCCCCGAAACTTACCCCATCGGTTATGTGAACCAGGGCGATGTCAAGCACATTGTTCTCAAGGGTGCGAATGTGTCGGGCAAGGACATCAATCTCGAGAATGCCTTCGGACAAGGTATCGGGATGACGAATTTCAAGTATCCCACCAAAATTGCCAAGAATTCCCCGGTCACTATCGAATTCGATATTGACTTTTCCGAAATGGAAGGCCAGGTCAACCCGGTCGTCGTTATGGTCGGTACGGATGGCAAACCCTATACCGCCAAGATGGACGGTTTTGTCGTGGCTCCGTTCTTCTTTAGCGAAAAGCTCTTTGATGCAGGTTACTATGCCAAGGGCGAAAAGCGCGAGTGGACGTTCTACGTGTGGCAGACCGACAAGAAGGACAGGCCGGACTTGGTTCTGGATTCGGCAAGTCTCCGTGAGTTCTCGATGAAATCGAAAAATGTCATGCTGAATGTGGACAAGATTGACCAGATTAAGGAAGGCGGAAAGGTCCCCGGCGTAAAGATTACGCTTACGACGAAGGGTTTCTTGCGTGAGGGTTGGGAACTCAAACAGCAGAGTATTCGCAAAATTGTGGCGTTCAAGAGCAAAAAGTTCCCGAGGGCGACTCCCGAGGTGCTGATTGTGGGTTATTGGAAGTAAAATTTCGTTTTTTTCGGGGCTTCACCTTGAAAAATTGCGAAATTTAACCTAAATTTGACGCCGACCCACGGGATGTAGCTCAGCCTGGTAGAGCGCTTGAATGGGGTTCAAGAGGTCGCTGATTCGAATTCAGTCATCCCGATAAAAGACACCGCTTAACGAAGCGGTGTCTTTTTGTTATGGGTTGAACCCCTTTTTTGTCCGTTTGTTCGCTTTTTGCTCTTCGGCGAGTTCTATGGCGGCAGCCCTGTAATCTTCTTCGGTTGTACGGCTGGGGTCCCAGATGATGACTCTGTTCCTGCCAGAATCTTTACCTTCGTAAAGGGCCTTGTCGGCGGTCTGGATGCTCCGGCTCGCTCCGAGTTTCGGGTCGAAGCGGGTTACGCCAAGCGTAATCGTCACCTTGATTTTGTAGTCGGCGTACATGAATTCCATGTTTTCAACCTGCTTGCGGAAGCGCTCCGCCACCACGGCGGCACCGTCTAGGTCGGTTTCGGGGAGGAGGGTCAGGAACTCTTCCCCGCCATAGCGAGCCAGCACGTCGTAACGGCGCAGGAGCCCGCGGATAGTATGCGCCACTTCCTGGAGCACCTTGTCGCCACAGCTGTGGCCGTAAGTATCGTTGATATGCTTGAAGTGGTCTATGTCGATGAATATGAAACAGAACGGTTTCTTGGAACGCTCGCTGCGGCCAATTTCGTTATTGATGGTCCTGTTCATGTCGCGGCGGTTCGGGAGCCCCGTCAGTTCGTCCGTTCTCGAAATGATGTCCAGCTTGGCGTTCGCGATTTCAAGTTCGCGGGTGCGTTCCTTGACTTCTTGTTCCAGCATGTTGCGGTGGGCGTTCAGTTCGCAGATTTGCCGTTTGATGGTGGCGTGCATGGTGTTGAATGCTTTTGAAAGCTGCCCGATTTCGTCGTCGCGCCGCCCGACGTTGATTTCGTCGATATCCAAGTCGCCGTTGTTGATTTGCTTGATGTGCGAAATGAGCTTGTTCATTGGCCGGCCGAGGATGAAGAACAGCCAGATAGCCGTGAACAGCAGTGCGATGATGGATGCTACGAGAATGATGATGCTTGACGTGATGACCGCCGTGACGAGGTTGTTGATTTCGGCTTGTGGCTGGAAGGCGAACAGGCCGAGGTCGTAGTTCGGGTCGTACACGTAGTTGGCAAGGTAGGTGTTCCCGTCGTTCAACGTGATGAACGTTGCCGTCTCGATTTCGTAGGTCTTGGGGTCGATGTCGTTGATGCCAATTTCAGAAATTTTGTGAATCCCGTTGAGCCATTTTTTCAGGTTGGGGTGGTAGATGATTTCCCCGTTGGCGTTGATGGCGACTAGGAACCCGTTTTGCCCGATATGGTGCTCCGAGAAAATTTTCCAAAGGCGCTTGGACGAAAAGTTGCCGACTAGGCTTCCGTCACCGGAGGTAAGGTCTGTGACAGCCGTGCCGAACGCTCTTGTGGGCGTGTTGTTCTCGTCGCGGTACCACGGCGATATGAGGGGGCGGTGCGGAGTTATCCTGCTGAAGTCGATGGGGTAGGTGACTTGGGCCGAGGTCAGCATCGAGTTGTCGCAAATCATCTTCTTTTCGCGGTCGAAAAGCGATACGGTTTCGCCGGAAATGAACAAGGAAGAAATGTTGTAACTCTTGAGATAGCTGGCCGCCGTGTCGTGAATCATGCTCTGGATGGCGGATGTCTTGGCGAGTAACTCGAGGGTGCTGCCGAATCGCTGCATCTCGCTGTGGGCAGACATCGATGCCTGTTGCAGCAGGCTAGAATTGTTGTTGTGGCTCCATTCGAATATCAGGCTGAGCTGGCGCTGCGTGAAGAACGCCGTGCCCGCAACGACAATCAGCGACATGGAGACAATCAAGAGGACGATGCTCTTGAAGATGATGCTCTTGGAAATCCGGATTGTCTTGAATTCGTTGGCAGCCATAGTTCTTATTTCTTCCTTTTGCGTTTATAGGCGGATGCAAATCCGAATATGAACAGGATGGCGAACAGCCATGGCGCTATGCGCAGGTTGTTCCGGATGTGATCTGTGTTCGTCGCCTCTTTCGGTTGTTCGGGCTCTTCGGTCGAGTCGAGGATTTTCTTCCAGAGGGTCTGGAATTCGGCGAGCGTCATGACCGAGGTCCCCTTGTAGCCGAGCCTCTTGTTTATTTGTTCGGTGTACTCCATGAAAATGTTGTAGAGTTTTTCGTCGGAGTAGAGGGCGGGAATTTCAAGCTGGTCCCATACCGCACTGAACATGACCACGAGAATTTGCTCGATATCGCCCCATTCCGGGATGGTCGTGTAGGTGCGCCCTGTTTCGAGAGCCTTGACCATTTCTGTGTAGGCGGAATCTTCGGACCAGGTTTCCAGAACTTTCACCGATGTGGGGAGGAATCCGATTTGCCGTGTGTAGGCATCCAGGTTTTCGTCCTGTGTCAGGTACAGGAGCAGGTCTTCGGCTTCGGGGCGGTTGTTCTTTGCTGGGATGGCGAGGTTGCTCCCGCCGACAAAACTGACGCTGCCTTCTGTGCCTAGCGGGATGGGGAAGGCTTCTACGCCGTCGGCCCCGATGCGCGCGTTCGAAAGGCCGCCCTGGTCGCCGAGGAAGCGCGTCTGCGTGATGATTTCGGCGGTGCTGATAATGAATGCCAGTTCGCCGTTGTTGAACAGCTGGGCAATCTGGGCCGAGTTCATCTGCAACATTTCGGGCGAGACGAGTGTGTCGAGGATGAATTTCAGGTAGCGGCCAATACCGAGCAATGTCTGCTCGTCTAGGATGTTTGCCTGCCATTTGCCGCTGGAATCTTTCTTGAGGAAGTCGCCGCCGTTGCTCCAAACCCAGGGGGCGAAGTTATGGGTGATATTCCAGTCGCTTTTGCCCGGGAGAGCGTAGGCTTTCACCCTGACTCCGTCGTCGAGCGTTTCTTTGGAATCGTTTATCTTGCGCACGGCTTTCAGGAACCCTTGGTATGTCGCGATGGATTCCTTGGTGATGCCGTTTTTCTTGAGGATGCGCTTGTTCCCGAGGACGGGGCGGATATCGATGAACCACGGGATGGAATAGATTGTCGTGTCGGAATCGATATGCGTCGTGCTCCAGCTAATCGGTACGAACCGTTCGGGCTGGATCTGGGGCAATAGCTTGTTGAGTGGCTTGATTTCGCCACGCGAAGCGAAATAGGGGACCCATGTGGTGCCGAGTTGCAAAATGTCGGGGGCCTTTTCTCCAGATTCGAGCGCCGTGGAAATCTTGTTCCATGCATCGCCCCAGTCGAGAACTTGGATTTGGGTGGGGATTCCTGTTTGCTGTGTGAACTGGGAGAGGGTCTGTTCGAGTTTTTCTTTCGGGGAGGCTCCGTTCGGCATGATCCAAACCGTGAGTGGCTGTACAGATGCAAAAGCCGTCGGTATGGCGAATGCCATGAAAGCAATAAATCTCCCAAAAAATTTTGTCATAGGGTTTTACCTTTTGTGCGTGCGCGTTTGCCTGCGGGATTCCTAAATTGTAAATTAGTATAAAAAACCGGAGAATGAACTAAAAAAAAAGTTTAGGTTTCCGTGGAGGTGGAATGCTCGTTGCTGTTGGAATTGTAGAATATGGTGACCGAGTCCTTGTGCGTAGGCGGTTGCCGGGGTCGCCATATGGCGGTACATGGGAATTTCCGATGACTCCTATCGATTTTGGCGACACAGTGGAGCATTCTATAGAGTCGTGGGTGTTTGAATCGGCGGGTTTACGGGCCCATTCGGGGCTTCCTGGGCCTGCTTTTGACTGTAAATCGTTGCCTGGGTGCCGTTTTTTCCCGGTGAAGATGCTTCCTGAATCTCCCAAACTCGCCACAACAGGTCCGAACGTTTGTAAGTGGTTGAAAATAAAGGACTTACGTAGAATAAAGATGTCACTGCCGAGTGTGATGTATGTCAAACAAAATGAAAAAATAAGCTTTTTATTCAAAAAAGTATGCTTAAAAACCCCATAAAAAAATTTTTTAGTTATATTTTGGAACATTCAAACAACATATCTTCAAGGAGCAAAAAATGAAAAAAAGTATCTGCACTCTTCTCTGCGCCGGTGTTATCATGCTCACTGGTTGCTATGGTTCTAACGCTTGCTTCAACAAGCTTCACAAGTGGAATGGATCGCTTGGCAACAAGTGGCTGAACTCCATCGTCTACTTCCTCGGCTTCTGGATCTTCCCGGTGTACGGGATCTGCCTGTGGCTGGTCGATGGTCTCGTTCTCAACACGGTCGAATTCTGGACGGGCTCCAATCCGCTCGCTTCCGGCGATTCCTACTATGAGAAGGATGCCCAGGGCAACTCCGTTGCTGCTGTGAAGAACGCCGACGGTTCTATGTCTGTGGAACTCACCACTGCAGAAGGCCAGAAGGCAAACCTCACTCTCCAGCGCGATGAAAACGTTGTCCGCGCTTTGGACGAAGAAGGCAATCTCGTTGCCCAGTACGAAATCGAAAAGTAATTTCGATTAGGAAATATGAAAAAGGACGGATTCTTCAATCCGCCCTTTATTTTTTTGTTTAATCTGTTTTTATTCGTCGGCAGCGTCCGGATTGACGCGCTTGACGGTTACGCCAATCTTAGCCATCTTGGCTTCGAAATCCTCGTAGCCACGGTCCAGGTGGTAGATACGGCTGATGGTTGTTTCGCCCTCGGCCATCATGGCGGCGAGCACGAGGGCCGCACTGGCGCGCAGGTCGGAGCCCATGATGTCGGCGCCTTCGAGTGGGAGCCCGCCCTTGATAGTTGCCGTGTTGCCGTTGAGCTGGATGCTCGCGCCGAGGCGTTCGAGCTCGGCGACGTGCTTGAAGCGGTCGTTGTAGACGGTGTCTTGAATGAGGCTGTTGCCCGGGACTGCAAGGAGGGTCGCCATGAGCGGCGCCTGCATGTCGGTGGGGAACCCGGGGAAGGGCAGCGTGGAAATGCTGATGGGCTTGAGTTGCACGTCGCGGGCGTCCACCTCGGCCCAGTCAGTACCGGTGGTGACTTTGCAGCCGATTTCGCGGAAAGCGTCGAGTGTCGACGCAATGTGTTCCGGGATGACTTTAGTGACTTTCACGCGGCCGTGGGTGATGGGGGCGGCGCACAGGAACGTGCCTGCCTCGATGCGGTCGGGGATGGTGTTGCCATTACCGGGGCGGAGACTCTCGACGCCTTGCACGGTGAGCGTGCGCGTGCCGCGGCCCTGGATCTTGGCTCCCATGTTGGTGAGGTAGTCAATCAGGTTGTCGATTTCGGGTTCGAGGGCTGCGTTCTGGAGCACACTCACGCCCTTGGCGAGGGTCGCGGCCATGAGGACGTTCACCGTCGCGCCCACGCTTGAAATCGGGAAGTTGAAGTTGCCGCCGGGCAGGCGACCTTCGCAAGTGGCTTCGACATAACCGTGTGTCACGGTGATTTTTGCGCCGAGCGCCTCGAGGCCCTTGAGGTGCAGGTCCACAGGGCGCGGGCCCCAGGCGCATCCGCCGGGGAGCGAGACGCGGCAGCGTCCGAAGCGGGCTACGAGCGGACCGAGCACGTAGAAACTTGCGCGCATGGTCTTCACGAGTTCGTAAGGGGCTTCGAGGTGGTCGGCACCACGGGTGTCAATCTTGAGAACGTGGCTCCCTCCGCTGATGCGGCAGCCAATGACGCGCAGCACGTCGGACATGGTCTTCATGTCTTTGAGGTGCGGGACGTTCGTGATTTCGGATATACCGTCGGCAAGGAGAGTCGCCGCCATGACAGCGAGAACGGCATTCTTTGCACCAGAGATTTCTACTTCGCCGTCAACGGGCCCTTTGACTTGGGGGACGACAAACTGATCCATAGTTATTTCTCCGTGATTTGTATAGTCTTGGGTGTGTTATAGACAACGCATGTACTTGCGATAAAGTCGTGGAGGCCCCTGCGCTTGGGGTCGATGAGGACGGTCAGGTAACCGAGGCAGTAGAGCATCATGCTCATGAGGCTTGCGATGTAACGGATGATGGATGCGAGCCACGTTATCTTGTCGCCTTTCGCAGTTTCGACATGAATCCGGAAAAGCATCTTGCCGATAGTCGCTCCGTAAAGGGCGTGCAGTACGACGAAGTAGACCGTTTGCAATAAAAGCGATATCGTAAAGAACAGGTCCATTCCGGGCGCGTTAAAAATCGCATTCATGGTCTCGATGGAGGGGCTGCTCGAGAAGGCATCGGTGGCCTGCGTCAGTTCTTGGAGGTTTATGGTCCCTGCGCTGCACAAGACGACAAAGGCGATAATCCCGGCGAAGCCGAGAAGGATTGTGTCTACGGAGAAGGCGAGACCGCGGACGAAAAAGCCAGCGTAGTGCTTGGTCAATACTTGCTGTTTGAGAATCTCGTTGATGGTCTCTTGAAGGATCTTGTCCTGGTTCGCTTCGTTCTGCTCTATTTCGGCCTTGGCTTCTTTCCAGGTTGTCCAAGATTCTTCGCCGCTGTGCCAGACCAAAGTAGAATTCGTTATCTTGCCTTCCTTGACAAAATTCTGGATTTCCTCGATGGAAAAAGGGCCTTGCCTTCGTTCGCCGTCAGTTATGCTTTCGTCTATGTAAAACCATTTCATATTCTGCGTATAATTTAGCATTTCCAACGTCGGGGGTATGCCGAAATTACCAAAAAAAACTAAATTGGGGCAATATGATAGTATTTGTGCCCGGCCAGCGTTTTATTAGCCAACTGGAACCCGATTTAGGATTAGGAATTGTCACCGAAATTCAGGGAAGGACCGTCAAGTTTAATTTCCCCGCAGTAAATCAATGCCGTATGTACAGGACGGATAGCGCTCCTGTCGACAGGTACGTGTTGCAACCGGGAGAGACCGCCAAGAGTGAAAAAGGCGTGTCGTTCGCGGTGGAGTCTGTTCGCGAAGCGGGCGGACTGATTGTCTACGTGGGCCGTGCCGGTCGCGAGATGAAGGAATCCGAACTGAATCCCAAGGTCACGACTAGGCCAGCAGACTTTTTCAGGGCACTCGCCAACAGCGAAACCTATTCTTGCAAGGAATTTGCCCGCCGCGAAAGTGCTATGAAGCTTTCGTGCAAGTGGCAGTCTTCCATAGTGCGCGGAATGATTGGCCCGCGTGTGGACATGATCCCGCACCAGTATTACTTGTGCTACCGAGCCTGTTCAAGTTCCAGCCTGCCGAGGCTCATGCTCTCCGACGAAGTCGGCTTGGGCAAGACTATCGAGGCCGGTATGATTTGGCATGCGCTCCGGGCCCGCAATAGGGTTTCCCGCACGCTGATTATTGTTCCCGAAACCCTGAAGCACCAGTGGATGATCGAAATGAAGCGCCGCTTCAACCAGTTGTTCACCCTGGTCGACGAAGGTTACGTCCGTGGCCTGTTTATTTCTGTGGACAAGGAAGACGAGAAGCCGAACCCGTTCCTGCAGAGCAACGACATTATCTGCTCTATTGACTTCTTGATGGAACAGCCCGCCCTTATCGAGGATTTGCTCAAAACCAATTGGGACATGACTATCATCGACGAGGCGCACCACCTGGTTTGCGAAGACGGCTTTACCAGCCGCGAGTACATGCTCGCCAACGCGATTCTTGCAAAGTCCAAGGGAATCCTTTTGCTGACGGGTACTCCGCTCCAGCTGCATCCGGAATCCCAGTTTAACCGACTGCGCATGCTGGACCCGGCCCGCTTCTCGGATTACAACGAATTTATCAAGTCCCAGGAATCTTACCGCAAGCTCGTGAACGACTTGAGCAAGTTGCCGACGGACCCGAATCACCACATGAGCTGGGACGACCTTTACGAATCTGTCCCGAAAAATTCTCCGATCCGTCCTTGGCTCGAACAAGAAAATTCGAAGAGCATGCCTGCCGGGGAATGGATGCGCCGCATTGTCGACGCCATGGGCACAGGCTCGGTCGTGTTCCGCAATACCCGCAAGGGCGTAGGCGGCTTCCCGAGCCGCGTCCTCGACGAAATCCGCCTGGAACCGGATCCCCGCTACCGCGAGATGGTGAATATCGCTGCCGAGAAAAACCTGGACGCTTCGACCGATATCCAGGAAAACGGCCTCCTCTGTACTCAGTATTCCGATGCCTGGAGCATGGACGAGCGCTTTGTGTGGCTGAAGGATTTCTTGAAAGAATACAAGAACGAAAAGATTCTCCTGATTTGCGAATCAATCGATGTCGTGCTCGCTTTGGGCCAGTTGTTGACGGATTATCTAGGCGAAGGGACGTTCTCCATGTTCCATGAAGAAATGACCATCATGGCGCGTGACAAGGCTGCTGCGTGGTTTAGCCGCCCGGATGGAGCGAACCTCCTCATTGCATCTGAAATCGGTTCCGAAGGGCGCAACTTCCAGTTCTCGCATCATTTGGTGCTTTTTGACTTGCCTTTGGATGCCGCTTTGGTGGAACAGCGCATTGGCCGTCTCGACCGAATCGGGCAGACGAAGGATATCGTGGTCCATGTGCCCTATGTCGCTGGTTCTGGCCAAGAAGTCATGTTCCGCTGGTATAACGATGGCCTGAATGCCTTCGGTGCTCCGCTCATGAGCGGGGGTGAACTGTTCCTCAAGTACACGGACAGCCTTATCGAGGCATTGGCCGACCCGCAGGGTTGCCTCAAGAAATTTGTCGCGAACGTCATTCCTCAGGTGAAAAAAGATTGCGAACAGATGCGCAAGAATATCGAGAAGGGCCGCGACAAGTTGCTGGAATTCAATTCCCGCAATCCCGAAAAGGCTAAAGAAATTACGGATGAAATCAGGCAAATTGACGAAAATCCGGAACTCCAGAATTTGATGGTGGAATCCCTCCGCGACAGGGGCCTTTACGTGGAACCGAGCGCAATCCCGAATTGCTGCGTCGTGACCATGGGGCCGCAGGTGGAGGCGGGAACCGTCCCGGGCATGCCTACGCAGGGAATGGTCGCTGTTGCCGATGCCGAAGAAGAACAAGGCTCGGAAAATATTTCGCTTACGGTGACGTTTGACCGTGCGACGGCAATGATTCACGACGAAATTGATTTTGTCAGCCTGGAACACCCTCTTGCCCAAGGCGTCATTGACTTTGAAACCGGACTTTCCCATGGTGCCATAGCCAGCTGTATTTGGCAGAACTCGGGTATGCGCGGGCTCTTGATGCAGTACAACTTCTTGGTGGAATTGCCTGTTCTCGAGGAATGGGGCGTTGCCGATATTGCCGGGCCCAAATACGTGAGCGTGGTGATTGATTCCAAGGGAACGGACCTTTCTAACTTGGTGGAACAGCTGCAAGGCGCCCAGTTCAAGGATGTCGGTGTGCCGCAAGGGAATTCCGCCGTGGACATGACGCTCAAGTTCTTTGCAAAGGAAGGCTTTGCTGCCGCTCGCCGTATAGCGATGGTTTCGGCCAAGGAATATGCGGAAAGTGCTTCGGCTGCTGTCGAAGCAAGGTGCGAACAGGAATACCAGCGCATGAACCACTTGCTGACTATGCGTGGCAAGGGAGGTAACAGCGCTCAGCTCCAGCAACTGCGCAAGAACGTGCAGGAATGGAAGAAGACGGTTTCGAACCCGCAAATTCGCTTGGATGCAATCCGACTGCTTGTTTGCAGGTAGTACAACGCTTTTTTATTTGTATATATAAAATTTCTCCTTTTTCTACAAAATAAGGCTATATTTTGCGTGGCCTTTTTTGGACTTTATTGGAGGAATTGTTTATGAATAAATGGCTTTGCCTTTTCGTACTTTTTTTGTCGGTACTTTCTTTTGGACAAATCACTGTCGAAGTGAACGATGAGCAGGTCTACAATGCGTCAATGCTTGGCTTGCGCATGCGCGTTGTCAATAATTCGGGGCAAAGCTACGATAACGTAACGGTCGATTTTTACTTGAAAAAGAATCCTTCCGAGACGTTTGCCTTGGATTCCTACTACACGGAAGATTGGACGATTTGGATTGCGGAACAGTCTGGCGAAAATGTCATCATCCGTGCAACGATCCCGCATTTGGGGGCAGGGACTTCTCCGAATTCCAGTGGAGTGAGCGTTGGAATCCACCGCACCGACTGGCAGCCCATTTCTAAAACGAGTGCCAATGGATTCCCGTTGGGTTCAACCTTTACGACCGCCCTCAACTATAATGTATTCCAAGGGAATAACTTGATTGGCGGAAGTTCTTATATCGATCCGAGTTTGATTGTCCCGAGTCTTCGTTTTGTGGGGTTGCAGCCGACGCCTTATGGAAATATTCCTTCTTGGATAGAAATAGAAAACTATGGAACGACTCCGGCTAATTTAAGCAACATATCACTAAAATGGGCCACAAGTACGGGGACTAGCTCGAGCTCGGTATCGAGTGCTGTGTTGGAACCTGGTAAAAGGTTGCGAATCTGCCCTACTCAGTTAAATTGTCCGGATGACGATCTTGTTGCTGCTGTGCCTATGTTGCAGGACGTGCAAGGGGAAATTCTTCTCCGCTACAATACAACAATCATGGACTATTTGTCTTGGGGCTATAATGATGGAGTTCTAGCTTCAGATGCGCGGTTGGCGAATATTCAATATTCAAGGATTCGGTATGATTTTGGGTTCTACGATGAATATTGGCATAAGGTTGAACCTGGTATATTTTACAAAAAAATTGATGGAAAATGGTACAGCTATACGCCGGACTATGATGTGAATACGACGGATGTCCCAGATCCGATTGCGTACCATAATGAAGAAACGATATGCTTGGACTCCCCTGAAAATCCAAAATCGAAAAGAAACGTCCGTTTTGCTTGGCATCCGGTAGAAGGGGCGATTGGTTACAAATTGACGATAATAGAATCCGTGAGTGGGGATACTGTCTACAATGGAATGAAACATCGCGCTTATTATGATAAAGAATTGGAAGCGGGAACCTACGAATGGAGTGTCCGTGTTGTTTTTTGGAGTGATAAATACTCTGTGAGCAATCCATGGATAGATCACTATACCATTTGGAAGAGAAAAACTGTAAAGATATGCAATGATTTTAGCGATGAACACTATTTGCGAGTTCCTCAGTATGCAGTTCATAAAGATACGAGGATGCTTGTCCCTAACTGGGGGGAATTAGCGGAATTCCCAGAAATTTCATGGGACCATCCAGATGTATTTGTCTATAATCAAATCCCTTATGATAGTTACTTGTTCTTGCCTCGTCCTAATGATCTTTTCCTTGAGGTGTCTTGGCGTTGTTGGGTTGCAGGAGCTCAAATGCTTAATCATTTCTATAAAGGCAATTTGACTCAGGATGAGATAAAGTTCCATGGTAAGACGTCCGCTTTTGAAGATATTGAAATTAATGGGAATCACTACTCAAAACTTGAAAAAGACAAGATTGCGGGCGCATTTGGCTTAGGTGGGGCTGGATCGGGGGCTACTGCTGAATTGTTTGCCGTATTGATGTGGGCTTTGAATATAGAAGACCAATCCCAAATGGATTATTGGAGTACAGAAAAATGGGACTCGGAAGGAAATATTTACGATGAAATGGCTAGATCACTGACTGCAGATGATGTAGTGCCCTATATAAATGCTGGGCGCCCCATGTATGTTGGCCAAAATTTTCCGCGACATATAATGATTTTGGATGGTTACAGGTATTCAGGGAACGAATTCCAAATACATTTGGTGAATATATCCAATGGTGGAGAAGCGGAATGGGTTCCTAGCAGCAGTTACTCCATGTGCCTTTATATTGTTCCTCCAATTGTTTCTAATCCGAAAATGAGTGATCACCGTGTTCACATTGATTCTGATGGCGACGGTATTGTTGATTTTGACGAAGTGGAACGTTTTAAAACAAATCCCTTCAAGAAAGATTCCGATGGGGATGATATTGATGACAAGGTAGAAATATTCTCTTATACGATTAAGGAAGAATTTGTATCAAAAGAGACGTGCTTCAATCCTAAATCGGGATATGATGAATCTGTTGATGCCCATATAGGGGATTATATGAATCCATATGATGCATTGTTATGTCGTGTCGAAAAATATGCCGATATTGATGGTGATAGTGCTCGTGCCGAATTGGATGTGGATTCGGACCATCCGAATAATGACGGACTTCCAGATGGAGCCGAAGATTTGAATCATAATGGTTACGTGGATAACGGTGAAACGGATCCATATAATATTTCGGATGATTATTCTGCGAATTTCAACCCGGTGGAAACGGTTGAGTGGGATGCCCCGAGTCTCGTGGGTATATATGCCTTTAATGAAATCAATGTCGGAAATAATGTGACTTGCAATTCCGGAATGCATGGATATTGCCAGATTGCCTCTGAATATGCCTTGCCGTATGCAGTTTCTGTAGGCGTAAATTCCACGGTTGGGGATATTTTCTCGAAGGGAAATATCCAATTGCAAAACAATGCCCATGCCGTTGGTGATGTGCACATTTACTCTTTGCCGACAGCTTCGGTTTCTCCGGTTTTGTCTCAGGGAGCCTCTGTGACTGGAACAACGAGCGAGCATTATTTGGGTGAATGGCCCTATCTTGTTTCTGATGATGCTCACCATTCCTTGGATGGCAAGGAATTTTGGAATAATCTGATTGTCAATATGGGAGAAACGTTCGTTTTAAGTGGTGGTGAGTCGTATGGAAGCATCGTTGTGCATTCTGGTGGCACTCTCAAATTGGGAACCGGCACGATAAGGGTCGGAAACATTACCTTGAATGCCGGAAGCCGTCTGGAATTTATGAATCCGGGGCGCGAGACGGTGATTATTGCCGATGGAAACGTCATTTGGAATCCTCAAATTGTGAATTCGGACTTGCAAACCGTTGCGAAAGGATTTAAATTGATTGAGTACGCTCCTGGCTCTATCCATATTGAAGGGGATTGGGCCGGTACGATTCATGCTAGGTGGTGTGAATTGACTTTGGGTCAGGGCAAAAAGACCGCGTATGGTTCGTTTGTTGCTAAAAAGGTTAATCTGGGAGAAGGACTGACTATCTATCGGGTACATTTCAGTCCAATCCCATTGACGGACATGGTTTAACAAAGAAGGCGCAGCATGAAACCAATATTGATGTGCATCGTTTTCCTCGCCGCCTCGGCGTGGTCCAGCGTAAACCTTATTTGGACGGAGTTCCAGTTCGAAAAAGGGTATTTGGAAGTAGACACTGCAAAGATTTGCAATGTGGATACGACCTATATCAACTGCTCGCAGGACAGAGGTCTTGCGTACTATTCTACGATGGACACCACTTTCGCTGTGCTTTTCAATCCGTTAATCACAAAGGCGCAGCTTTTTAAATCCTTGAATGTGGACGAACAAAGACAAGCCGCCGCGGGATATGATTTCAAGATGACGGCAGTTCTGCGTTATGAGTTTATGAAGTGGCAGGAGTGGGGTATTATCAAGATGACAAAGGATAGTGCCCAACGTTTGCTGGATCGTATCCTACCGGAAGCGAGAGATATTCAGGGACGTAAGATTATCCATAAAAAGGTTTGTGACGAGGAAATGCTATCGGCATGCCAGGGAGAGGTTCTTTGGGGTGGGAGTGGTTCACCTGGGCTTACCGAAGAGGATATTTCGCGCCTCCCTCAAAAAAAAATTCTAGCAGAAATAGCGGAACCCGCTCCGGCAGACACGTCGGCAAAAGATCCGGTAGGTGAGCAGCCGAAGGACACTTCTGCCTCGGTGGGTGAACAACCGGCAGACACGTCTGCTTCGGTGAGTGATTCTTCGGGGGCTGCCGCGGATACTTCCGAGAAACCTTTGCGGATTTTTGAGCCGGCGGAATTTCTTGTGGAATCCGTTATGCCGGGAATGCGGTATCGCGTATTTGACTTGAACGGAGTCTATCTCTACGATGGTAGATGGCAGGGAATTTTCAAGGCGCAGGGTAAACCGGTTCTCGTCCGGTTTGAGAATGGCCAAACGGCTGTTTTCCGCTAGTTTTTCTGCGTCAACTTTTTTTGTCGCGCTGATACATTCTATTTTTTATTTGTATGAGTGAACTTCGTAAGAATATTTTAGATGAATCCCGCCGTATCGTGGTGAAAATCGGGTCCCGTATTTTGGTGGATTCCGAGAAGGGCGGTGTTCGTACTCGCTATATCCAGAAACTTGCCGATTCCGTTGCCCGCCTTATGGAAGCGGGCAAGGAAGTCGTGATTGTCACAAGCGGCGCCGTGGGCACCGGCATGAGCCAGCTGGGCTACAAGGAAAAGCCGACGGTGCTTGCCGAAAAGCAGGCCTGTGCCGCCGTGGGCCAGATCGACCTCATGTACGCTTACCGCGAAATGTTCCGCTGGATGCAGCTCTCGGTGGGGCAGATCCTTTTGTCTGCCGACGACTTCCGCGACCGCACCCGCTACAAGAACTTGCAGAACACCATCAAGGCTATGCTGGCGCGCAAGATTGTTCCGATTATCAACGAGAACGATTCGCTTGCTGTCGCCGAAATCAAGGTGGGCGACAACGACAAGCTTTCGAGCGACGTGGCTTTGTTCCTCGATGCCGACTTGCTTTTGATTTTCACGGACGAAGACGGCCTCTTCGACGACAACCCGAAGAAGAACCCGAACGCCCGATTGTTGCGCTTTGTGCCCGAGATTACGCCTGCCGTTCTGGCCCTTGCCGGCAAACCTGGCGAGACGGGTTCCGCGGTGAGCACGGGCGGTATGCGCAGCAAGCTCGAAGCTATCCGCAACGTGACGAAGAGCGGCTGCAACGCCTTCCTCGCGAGCGGCATGAAGGTGTTGCCGCACCAGGTGCTTTTTGAAAATGCGCAGGGTACGCTCTTTGTGGGCTCCAAGAAAAAGCTCAACAGCCGCCAGCGCTGGCTCAGCTTTATCACGACTCCGCGCGGGGCCGTGGTTGTGGACGAGGGCGGCGTGAAGGCGTTGCGCGAAAAGCATTCTAGCCTGTTGCCCGTGGGCGTGTGCGCCGTGAAGAAGCATTTCGACAAGGGCGACCTGATTGAAGTCCTGAGCCCGTCGGGTGATGCGGTCGCGCGCGGTGTCGCCGGATTCGACAGCGAAACGCTGAAGCTCGTGCTGCACAAGAAAACGGCGCAAGTGCATGAGATTCTGGGCGCGGATGTCCCGGACGAACTCATCCACAAGAACGACCTGGTCGTGTTCTAGTCATTATAACTGAAAGGGAATCATGGAAGAAAACCAGAACTTAGACGATTTGGCCGAGGAATCTGCGGAACTCCCGAAAGTGGAGAGCCGTGAGGACTTGGCGAGAATTATCCAGGCGCTAGTCTTTGCTTCGCCCGATATTGTGACCCTGAAAAAATTGCGCGAGATTCTCGGCGATTTCTTGGACGCGCGTACCGTCGCGGATGCGCTGATTCTGGCGAACGATTCCCTGAACAAGATTAATGCCCCGTTCGAGATTGTGGAACAGGCCGGAGGCTACCGCTTCCGCACCCGTGCCAAGTATTATCCGTGGGTCCGCAAGCTTTTCCCCGAGGCCAATGCCAGGCGACTTTCCCAGGCGGCGCTCGAGACGCTTGCCGTCATTGCTTACCAGCAGCCGATTACCAAGGCGGCCATCGAACAGGTGCGCGGCGTGTCGTCGGCGGACGGCCCGATCCGCAACTTGCTGGACAAGGGTTTTATTGCGCTGGGCGCACGAGCCGAGACTGTCGGCAACCCCTATACCTACGTGACCACGCAGGAATTCATGAAGTATTTCGGAATCAACCGCATTCCCGAAGATTTGCCGCGCCTGCGCGAGTTCAGCGAACTTCTGGAAGCGGGCGCTCTGGTTCCGCAGTACGCGAAGCAGGAGTCCGAACCCGAAGTGATGGCTCCGCCCGAAGAGAATCCTGAACAGGTGGAACTGTCCATGGGGGATGCGTAATGGCCGCAACCCCGTTGATGCAGCAATATTACGAGATAAAGAAACAGAATCCCGGCTGCATATTGTTTTTCCGCATGGGCGACTTCTTCGAACTTTTCGAGGACGACGCCGTCATCGCCTCCAAGATTTTGGGGCTTACGCTCACGAGCCGTAACAACGGCGCCGCCGGGGCCACGCCCTTGTGCGGGTTCCCGCACCATGCTGCCGAGCGCTACGTGCCCAAGATGGTGGCCGCTGGCTACCGCATCGCTATCTGCGAGCAGGTCGAAGATCCGAAGCTCGCGAAGGGGATTGTCAAGCGTGATATCGTCGAGATTATCAGCGCGGGCACCGCGATGAGCGAATCGAACTTGAACGCGAAGGAGGCCAATTTCCTTTGCTCGTTCATCCCCGAAAAAGACGGCATCTCGTTTGCGATTGCCGACGTGACGACTGGCTACCTGGCGGCTTGCAAGAGTTCGCAGCAGGCGTTCGAATGCGAGTTCTGTCGCCGTATGCCCAAGGAAGTCGTGGTGCCCGAAGGGACCGTGATTCCCTCTGGCGTGATGGACTTGATCCGCTCCGAGAATATTCTGGTGACGGAACTGCCGGCTTTTTTGTTCGGCGAAGATGCCGCGAAGGACGTTCTGTTCTCGCATTTCAAGGTGGAGGCCCTTGACGGGCTCGGCCTTGACGGGCGCATTGCCGAAACGCAGGTGACGGGGGCCTTGCTCCAGTACCTGATGGACCAGAAGAAGTCCGAACTTTCGCATTTTACGAACCTCGAGATTCTGAATCTCGACGACTACATGACGCTCGACCCGAGTACGCTCAGGAACCTGGAACTGGTGCGCCCGCTGAATGCCGATGACATCAGCAGCACGCTCTGTTACGTGCTCGACTTCACGGTGACGGCGATGGGCGGGCGAAACCTGAAAGACTGGGTGAGCCATCCGCTGATTTCGGTGGACCGCATCCGCGAACGCGAGGAAGCTGTCGAGGAACTGGTGAACAATCCGGTCGCACTCGACGAACTCAAGGAATCGCTGACGTCCATCCTCGACATGGAACGCCTGATGGGCCGTGTGGGGGCCGGACGCGCGAATGCCCGCGACTTGGCGGGCATGGGCCGTTCGCTTTCGCAGGCGTCCAAGGTGGCCGATGTGCTCGAGGGTTTGCGTTCCCCGATTTTTGAACCGATGAGAACGGCCCTCATTGCCGCCCGAGGCCGCGGCGAAGAACTTTTGAGCCAATTCAACGACGACCTGCCGCTGACCGTACGCGAGGGCGGCATGATTCGCGCGGGTGCCAATGCGGAACTCGACGCGATGAACGCCGATATCAAGGACCGCCGTGAATGGATTGCTTCGCTCGAAGTCCGCGAACGCGAACGCCTTGGAATCTCGAGCCTGAAGGTCGGTTACAACCGCGTGTTCGGCTACTACATCGAAGTGACCCGTGCCGCGATGGCGAAGGCCACGAGCCCGATTCCCGACGAGTACATCCGCAAGCAGACGACGGTGAACGCCGAACGCTACATCACTCCCGAGATGAAGGAATGCGAATCAGTCATCAGCAACGCGGAAGTGAACATCCATGCGCTTGAATACAAGATTTTCTGCGAACTGCGCGAGCGCGTGAATAGCTGGCGTGCCGAACTGCAGGAAATCGCGAACGCGATAGCCCGTGTCGATACGCTTTACAGTTTTGCCCGTGCCGCGCGCAAGTACAACTACGTGCGTCCCGAAGTCTTTGAAGGTTCGGGGATTGAAATCAAGGGCGGGTTCCATCCGGTGATTGTCGCTGTGAATCCGGACCTGGACTTTATACCGAACGATGTCTCGCTTTCGCCCGAGGCGACGCGACTCATGCTCATCACGGGCCCGAACATGGCTGGTAAATCGACTTACCTGCGTCAGACCGGCTTGATTGTGCTGATGGCGCAAATCGGATGCTTCGTGCCTGCCGAAAGCGCCCGCATCGGCGTGGTGGACCGCATCTTTACGCGTGTAGGCGCGAGCGACCGCCTGAGCCGTGGCCTCTCGACGTTCATGGTCGAGATGATCGAGACGGCGAACATCTTGCGCAATGCGACATCGCACAGCCTCGTGCTGCTCGACGAAATCGGTCGCGGGACGAGCACCTTCGACGGACTTTCTATTGCCTGGGCGATTGTCGAAACCTTGCACGACGAACCGGCCCGCGCTGCGATCACGCTGTTCGCGACGCACTACCATGAACTGACCGGACTCGTCGACAGCCTGGAACATGCCGGGAACTACCAGGTGGCTGTCCAGGAAAAGGGCGACAAGCTCGTCTTTTTGCACAAGATCTTGGCGGGTGCCTGCGATTCGAGCTACGGCATTCACGTGGCCGAGATGGCTGGGCTCCCGAACAATGTGCTGCGCCGAGCCCGCAAAATTTTGCTGCGCCTCGAAAAGCAGAAGATTGACCCGAGCGACGGAGCGACGCACAAGAAACTCATGGAAAAACCGCAGGTCGACTTGTTCGCACCTCCCGACGAATCCACGCAGTTGCTCAAGGAAGAAATCCGCCGCCTGAAACCCGAAGAAATGACCCCGCTCCAGGCACTGCAATGCCTGACCGAACTGAAGGAGAACTATGGAAAATAGTGTGAAGTGTGTAGTGTGGAATGTGTAATGTGTAATGAAAATCACCTCACACCCCACACCTCACATTACCCCTAACCACTAATCACTAACCATTTCTCTCAAAACTCATAACTCAAAACTCATAACTCAAAACTCACATTACCCCTAACCACTAACCACTGTTTACTAACCACTGTTTACTAACCACTTCCCATGATCGACTTCGCCGCCTTACAAGATTTCGTCTTCAGCAACCGGGTGTTCGACTCGAACATCCACGGTCTTGCGCATTGGCGGCAGGTAGAGTTCAACGGGGTAAGCCTTGCGAAGGTTACGCATGCGGACATTACGGTGGTGCGCCTATTCGCGCTCTTTCACGACAGCAAGCGCGAAGATGACGGCTACGACGGCGAACATGGCGAGCGCGGGGCGGAATTTGCCAAGCAGTGCTTCGAGGAAAAGCTCCTCGACATTACGCAGGAACAATTTGAAAAACTCTACCATGCCTGCAAGTTCCATACAAAGGAACGTTCTACGGGCGATGCGACCATAGACACTTGCTACGATGCCGACCGTCTGGACTTGGGCCGCGTCGGTTTTGAACTCAATCCGCACAAGATGGCGACCGCTGCAGGCGCAAAAATTGCCCGCAAGTCGTTGACTGCGGGCGTTGATGTTTACGAAATGCGTGAATGGCTTAAGACCGTCATGCCGTAAGGCTTAGAGAGCCTTAGAGCAGCCAGTCGTTACGTCCCGTGAATTTGGATTCGTCTGCGATGACCTGGAATATGCAGCTCAATTCGACGACTGCGTTTTTCGGGAGGCTCGAAACGCCAACGGCCGTACGCGCATGATATCCGTTCCTTTCGAAAATTTTCACGGCGAGGTTGCTCGCTCCGTTCAGGATGGCAGCCTGTTCGTGGAAGTCGGGGTCGGATTGGATGAATCCCTGCATCTGCACTAGCTTGAGCGTTTCACCGGGTTGCAGCACGGACATCGCCGCTGCGATGCTATTGAGCAGGCAGAGACCCGCTGCCCTAGCCGCCACTTCGGGAGACATGCTGGACGGAACGGACCCGACATACGATCCGAGGTCGCCCTTGATGGAGGGAAGCTGCCCTGAAACATAGATGAGGTTGTCGATACGGTTCGCGGGAACGTACGACGCTAGTGGTTTCGGGCATGCCGGTAAAAACAAGCCCAGTTCTTCGATTTTCTTTTGGATGTCCATAAACGTTCCTTTATTTTTTCTTGAATACCTTTGCAAAGCAGAAGGCGCATAGCCCGATAATTGCTGCCCACGAGGTGAGCATAAAGACGAGCCCGCCGGTTGTGAATTCTGCGTCCATGTTATGCCTCCTTAGTCGTGGTTTCGTCGGAATTGCCGATAGGCATCTTCTGGATGCCCGAGCTTCGCCCGCGTTCTGCGGTACCGCCTTTGCGCCAGGCGTAGGCGATGGCGACGTTCAGCAAGACCACCAGCAAAAGCAGGAATCCGCGGAAGCCCCAGGTGAAATACAGTTGCGAGAATTCCGAGCCGAGGAAGGTGACCTTCGCGTCGGCGGGAATGTTGCTCAGCGTGATGAGCGGGAGCCCGTCGGTCAGCGTGAACGACACGAGCAGTATAATCAGGTAGGCCGGGCAGACATATTGGATGATGGGCCTGAAGAAGCGGGGGAGCTTGAGCTGCGAACCTTCGTTCATCAAGGCGAATGCTTCGTTATCTTCGGAGCCGTCGTCGGTCTTCACTTTTTTGCGACCGAGGATGAACGAGAACAAGAGCGCCTGGATAGCGCCGAACACCACGAGCAGGAACGTGCCGCCCCAGAAGTCGAGTTCGTCGACCGTGCCGGCTGCAAGCCCGAAGATGGCGGTGAGGCCGCCGATAAAGGTGATGGTGCTAATCGTCGTGACGGACTTTCTGCGGCTGAACTTGAGGTCGTCTTCGCAGAAGCTGATGAGCGGCTGGATGATAGAAATGGCGCTGGTGATGCCCGCAAAGAAGAGCAGGGCGAACCATACTGTTTGCAGGACTCCGCCAAGCGGGAGTGTGCCGAACACGTAAGGCATGGTCTGGAAGCCGAGCCCGAAGGTACCGAGCTTCGCGCATTCCTCGATGTTCGCGCCCGCGATGATGACTGCGATGGGGATGACGACCGTGCCGCCGATGATGATTTCGGCAAAGCCATTCGTGGCGCTGGCCGTAAGTGAAGAAAGCACGAGGTCTTCCTTGGGCTTGAGGTAGCTTGCGTAGCACCAGATGATGCCCATGCCGAGGCTCATGGTGAAGAACACCTGGCCTGCGGCCGCCATCCATACCTTGGGATTGGCGAGCTCGCTAAAGTTCGGGTTCCACATGAAGGCAAGCCCCTTGCCGATATCCGGGAGCGTAAGCACGCGCACCACGAGGATGATGCCGAGGATAAGCAGGATGGGCATGCAAATCTTGTTCACGCGCTCGATGCCCTTGCGCACGCCGAAGGCGAGGACGACCATATTGCAGGCGAACGTGATGAGGAAGAAGAGAATTGCGACGGGGATGGGGCCTACGCATGTCTTGAGCATGATGAAGTCGCCGAAGAACTGCGTCACCGCGGCGCTGCCCTGGGCCGTGACTTCCATGAGCTTGCCCGTGAGCGAGTAGTAGGCGAATGCGAGGATCCACGACTGGATGAACACGTAGTAGAAAACGATGAAGATGGGTGGCAAGAGGCCGATGGACCCCAGGTGCTTTGCCCAGGGCTTCTTCTTGCCGAAGATGATGTGGAGCGTGCTCGGGGCAGTGCCGTAGCCTTGCCTGCCCGCATAGCGGCCGAGTGTCCATTCCATCCATGCGAGCGGGATGCCCAGCAAGAGGAAGGCGATGAGGTAGGGAATGATGAATGCGCCACCGCCGTTAGTGGCTGCCTGTACAGGGAATCTAAGGAAGTTGCCGAGCCCGACTGCCGAACCGGCGACAGCGAGGATGACTCCTATTTTGGAGCCCCAGTTTTCACGATTGTTTTGCATGCTTTAAAAATAAGACAATCTCAGCGGCATGGCAACTGCGGAGTGCCTATCACTGCTAATAAAAACCACCTTGAGGGCTCGTAAATGGTCTTTGTAATCTAGCGCAGACGCAATTTCTTTTGTGCGTAGATTGACTTGCCACCGTTACAGGCGTAGGCAATCGTGCATACGATGAAGAATGCGGGGAGCGTGTCGAATCCGAAAATTTCTGCGCCAACAAGGATGGGGGCGAACAGCGTGTTCGTAGCGCCGCCGAAGACGGCTGCATAACCGAGGGCCGCTGCAAGCGGGAAGGGGACGCCTACGATTGCAGCGACGACAGCGCCGAAGGTCGCGCCGATGGTGAACAGCGGGGTGACCTCGCCGCCTTGGAACCCGACCGAAAGCGTGACGACAGTAAACAGCAGTTTTAAAATCCAGTCGTAAGCGTAGATGCCGGCATCGTTTGCCGAAAGGGCCGCTGCGTTGCCAAAGCACAAGTCGGTGAGGTTCGTGCCGAGGCCGGAATAACGCCCTTGCCAGAACAGAAGCAGCAAGGCGCTCAGGGCAATGCCCATGATGGCGACGCGCTTGACCGGGTTCGGAAACTTGAGCGCGAAGAACTTCTTGGATAGCGGGAGGAGCCTTGCGAAACCGCCACCGACAATCCCGAAGAGGATGCCGAGTACCACGAGTTTGAGGATAAAGTAAATATCAAGGCCGGCTTCGCCGTAGAACAGGCTTGCGATATTCCAGTCGGGCGAGAAAGCGTTCAAATCTATTGAGAATTTTTCATAGCCGAGCATCTCGGATACTTTGTATGCGGCCACGGCCGCGACTGTTGCGGGGAGCAAAGCAGCCATTTCGAGGTGGGCGGCAAGAAGGATTTCGAGCGAGAGCGCAATGGCTGCCATCGGAGTCTGGAAAAGCCCGGCAAAACCGGCGGCCATGCCTGCCACGAGTAAAACTCGGGGGGCGTTCTCCACATGGATTTTTGAACTCATGTTGTGCCCGAGGGTCGCACCAATCTGCATAGCCACGCCCTCGCGGCCTGAACTGCCGCCAAAGAGGTGCGTGACCCATGTGGTCACCATGATGAGCGGAATGAGGCGGAGCGGGATTTCTCTTTCCTTGCCGTGTGCAACATCGAAAATGATTCCCATGCCACGTTCCGAACCGTTGCCGAACTTGCGGTAGGTGAGCACGATGGCGATGCCGCCCAGAGCGAGCGCCGGAATCCAGTATAGTGGGTTTGCATCGCGGATAGCGGTGACATTTTGCAGGATAGAACCGAAAAATGCGGTGAGCGCACCGACAATGGCTCCGAGGACCAGCGCAACCGCAATTAGGATTGGCTGGGAAAGCCAATGCATCACTTTTTCCTTGAGTTTGGCCTTCGCCATGTTCATGGCCTGTTCCTTCATCTCGGGGCTCATGTTCCGGAACATCTCTTGCCAATTATTAAAATTCATCGCATACCCTTTTTTTCGCCGCCAAATTTAGAAAAATACCCTCGCTTTCGCGAGGGTCATTTTACCGTTAAGTTCTGGCAACAAGAAACTTGCCGAAGGCTCGATTACTTGTTGTTCGCGCGGATGAGGTTGAGGGCGGAACCTGCCTTGAACCATGCCCACTGCTGTTCGTTGTAGGTGTGGCTGAGGGCGATGTTATCGACCGAGCCGTCCTTGTGGTGGGCGACGAGCGTGAACTCGGAACCCGGGGCGAACTTGGTGAGGCCAACGATGTCGAACACGTCCTGTTCCTGGACCTTGTCGTAGTCGGCGGCGTTCTTGAAGGTGAGGGCGAGCATGCCCTGCTTCTTGAGGTTCGTTTCGTGGATGCGGGCGAAGCTCTTCACGATCACGGCCTTCACGCCGAGGAAGCGCGGTTCCATGGCAGCGTGTTCGCGGCTGGAGCCTTCACCGTAGTTTTCGTCACCGATCACGATGGAGCCCGTGCCCTTGGCCTTGTAAATCTTGGCAAGTTCGGGGACTTCCTTGTATTCACCGCACTGGCAGAGGACCTTGTTCGTTTCGCCGTTGAAGGCGTTCACGGCGCCGATGAGCATGTTGTTCGAAATGTTTTCCAAGTGACCGCGGTAGTTGAGCCACGGACCGGCCATGGAGATATGGTCGGTGGTGCACTTGCCCTTGGCCTTGATGAGGATCGGGGCTCCGGCGATGTCCTTGCCGTCCCAGGCCGCGAACGGAGCGAGAGCCTGCAGGCGCTTGCTTTCGGGGTTGATGGAAACGGTAATCTTGGAGCCGTCTTCTGCCGGAGCTTGGTAGCCGGCATCCTTGACTTCAAAACCCTTCGGCGGGAGTTCGCACTGCTCCGGCGGGTCGAGCTTCACGGCCTTGCCTTCGTTATTCACGAGGGTGTCGGTCATCGGGTTGAAGCGGATGTCGCCGGAGAGGGCGGCGATCACGGCCATGAGCGGGCTAGCCACAAAGGCGTGCGTGTTCGGGTTGCCGTCGGCGCGCTTGGCGAAGTTGCGGTTAAAGCTGTGGACGATGGTGTTGAGTTCCTTCTTGTCGGCACCGGCGCGGTCCCAACGGCCAATGCAAGGGCCGCAGGCGTTCGTCATGATGGTGGCACCGAACTGCTTGAACAAGTCGATGAGGCCGTCGCGTTCGGCGGTGTAGCGCACCTGTTCAGAACCCGGGTTGATGAGGAGCGGGCATTTCGGGCTGAGACCCTTGGCGAGGGCCTGCTTGATCATGTTCGCGGCCATGAAGAGGTCTTCGTAGCTGGAGTTCGTGCAGCTGCCGATGAGGGCGGCGCTTACGACCGGAGTAGATTCCGGCTTCGTTTCGGTAGCCTTGAGGGATTCTGCCATGTCGGTCACGGCGAATGCACGGTCCGGGCTGAACGGGCCGTTGAAGTGCGGCACGAGTTCGCTCAGGTTGATTTCCACGACGCGGTCAAAGAACTTTTCCGGATTTGCTTCGACTTCGGGGTCGGCCTTGAGGTCGGCGGCAATCTTGTCGGCGGCGTCAGCGACGTCGGCACGGCCTGTGGCGCGGAGGTAACGGCTCATGGAATCGTCGTAGCTGAAGGTGGAGCAGGTGGCGCCCACTTCGGCACCCATGTTCGCAATCGTTGCCTTGCCGGTAGCGGAGAGGCTGCGTGCGCCTTCGCCGAAGTATTCGATAATGGCGTTCGTGCCACCCTTAACGGTGAGGATGCCGGCGAGCTTGAGGATGATGTCCTTGGCGGTAGCAAAGCCCTGGAGTTTGCCGGTGAGCTTCACGCCGATCATCTTCGGGTACTTGAGTTCCCACGGGAGACCGACCATGGCGTCCACGGCGTCTGCACCGCCCACGCCAATCGCGAGCATGCCGAGGCCGCCAGCGTTCACGGTGTGGGAGTCGGTACCGATCATCATTCCGCCCGGGAAGGCGTAGTTTTCAAGCACCACCTGGTGGATGATGCCTGCACCCGGGAGCCAGCAGTCAATGCCGTATTTGGCAGAGACGGACTGCAAGAAGTCATAGACTTCCTTGCTTTCTTCCTTGGCGCGGGGGAGGTCCTTTTCGACACCTTCGCGGGCGATAATCAGGTGGTCGCAGTGCACGGAGCTGGGCACTGCCACGCGGGCCTTACCGGCGGTAGTGAACTGGAAAAGGGCCATCTGGGCGGTAGCGTCCTGCATGGCCACGCGGTCGGGGTGGAATTCGGCAAAATCCTTGCCGCGTTCATAGGTCCTGTTCTCGGCGCCATCGATCAGGTGGCTGTAGATAATCTTTTCGGCGAGGGTGAGCGGACGGCCCAGCTGCTTGCGGGCAGCTTCAACGCGGGCGGGAATGCGGGCATACACGCCCTGGATCATGTCGAAATTGAAAAGCATAGTTTAGAGCCTAGGGGTTAGGGGTTAGAATCTAGGGGTTTTGGCGCCGGGGGCGCGTTTTTCGGGGGCAAAGATAGAAAAATGGCTCCGTTTAGTCGAGCCCTAGAGGGTTGATTTTGCGCTACCACGGCAAATTATACTGGAAATTGAGCCCCCAGCCGCCCATGAGAAAATTATCATCTCTGACATATGGATGTTCATTGTGATGGAATCCGTATGCGACATAGTGGTAGTTTGCCGTTAATCCAAGGAGGAATCTTTCGTTAATATTGTAGCCTAGACGGTATTCGTAGCCCATGGTAATGGGCTCGCCATCGTCATAGGATGTGTGAAGAAGAAGCTGATTGTCGTTATCGGTTAATCCGCTTGCGCCAAGCAACCTTCCCAAGTAGGGGGCTATTTCGAACATTACATTGTTTTTGGTTATGGAAAAGATAACCGGTTTGAGGTAGACTTCCCAAAGAGAGACGCTTTTGTCTCCATTGGAATGGGAATAGCCGAACCGGTCGATTCCGATGGCGAACTTGAAGTCGACGATGTCATCGGATTCGTTGAAAATCCCTGCTTCGAACGCACAGTGGATGATTCCTCCTGGCTTATATATTTTGTTTTCCGATTGTATGCGACTGTCGCCAATAGAGGTGGATATGTAAATTGCATTTGCCTGGGCTACGCAAAAAAAGAGGAACGCGAGGATTATTCTTTGCATAGCGTCCATCCTTTTTCTCCAAACCAATGGAAGTATTCCTCGTAACTGGTGTAAGTCCTGTAATTGTCGGGGCTTTCGTATTTATTCCAAATGGAAATGTTTTGAATGTAATAGCCGTCTTTTTGGGGCCCTATTATTGTAACGTTGGCCGAGCCGTTCTCGATGTGGTCAAATGTCCAGAAACCGCTCGTTAGAGTCGAGTCAGTTGTGTCGGGAACATTGCGAGGTCCTTTGTATACCTTTCTTTGAGAGAATTGAATGGAATCCCTGATGCAACGTTCTTCGCAGTACAGATGTGAATCTGAATAATCGTTTCTGCTGATATAGATTTCTTCGTTATACAGGCACCCCTGCAAATCATCTAGCGATATTTCATCGGCAGCCTGGTTCTCTCCGCCTGCGATATAGGGACATCCTTGAAAAAAGAATGCTATTATGAATAAAATTGAAAGGTCCCTTCTTTTCATACAGATAAAATATAAGTAAAAAAGGGCGACACCGGTTGGAATCGGCATCGCCCCTGTTATTAGGAGAGTACTGTTACATGTTGCTGAAGATTTGGAATCCGCTGTAGGATTCTTGTCCGTGTTCGCTTTGGTCGAGGCCGCGGAGTTCTTGACGTTCGGTAACGCGGAGGCCCATAGTCTTCTTGATGGCGAAGAAAATCAGGCTAGCAGCACCGAAGCACGGGACAGCGTAGGCAGCGACACCGATGAGCTGAGTGAGCACGCTGTAGTCACCAGTCATATCGAAGATGCCCACGGCGATCGTGCCCCACACACCGTTCACCAAGTGAACCGAGAGCGCACCGACCGGATCGTCCAAGTGCAGGCGGTCGAACAGGAACACAGCACCGACTACGAGCACACCAGCGATGGCACCGATAATCCAGGAGGAGAGCGGGGTCACCACGTCGGCACCGGCAGTGATTGCCACGAGACCGGCAAGGCATCCGTTGAGGGCCATGGTGGCGTCGGGCTTCTTCGAGACAATCCAGCTCGTGAGCGTTGCGGTAATGATGCCTGCAACAGCGGCGAGGTTCGTGGTCACAAGAATCCAGCTAGTAGCCTTCGGGTCGCCGGAGAGGGCAGAACCGGCGTTGAATCCCCACCAACCGAACCAGAGCATGAACACACCGACAGTTGCAAGCGGAATGTTGTGGGCCGGGATGGCATGAACCTTTCCGTTCACGTACTTACCGATACGCGGTCCGAGAATCATCACGCCGGCGAGAGCTGCCCAGCCACCCACGGAGTGGACGAGCGTAGAACCAGCGAGGTCATGGAAACCAGCCTTGCCGATGGTCGAAAGCCAGCCACCGCCCCATGTCCAGCTACCCACGATGGGGTAGACGAGAGCCACGTAGACGAGGGTAAAGACCAGGAAGGAGTTGAGCTTCACGCGTTCGGCAACAGCACCAGACACGATTGTCGCGGCAGTGGCGGCGAACATGGCCTGGAACAGCCAGTCGGCAAACAGCGTGAAGTGGCCGTTGTAGGCTGCGGTGAAGCTATTGGGGTTCGCCCAGTCACCGATGCCGAAGCCTGCGAAACCGAGAATTCCGTTGAAAGTTCCCGGGTACATGAGCCCGAAACCAATCAGGGCGTACATCGTGATACCTATGGCGGGGACCGCGATGTTTTTGAATGCCACGTTGGCGGCGCACTTGGCACGCACAAGGCCCGCTTCCACGCAGGCAAAGCCTAGACCCATGATAAACACCAGCATGGCGCTGATCATGATCCAAATGTTTTCTGTCATAAAGATGGCGTCGCTGACAGGTACGACTTGTGTAACTTCGTTCATTGAAAAAAATCCTTTTAAATAGTGAATAGGGGTTAGAGATTAGGGGTTAGGATCTAGTGGAGATAATGGCGGCGTTGCCGCCCTTATGAGACTCACGCATTGCGTAATCAAATCCCTAGTTTCTAGAACCTAGCCCCTATTCCCTTTTATCCAATTGCCTCCGGTCCAGTTTCACCGGTGCGGATTCTGATGCACTGCTCGAGGCTCGTGACGAAAATCTTGCCGTCGCCGATTTCGCCAGTACGGGCGCCTGCGATAATGCCTTCAATGCATGGCTGCACGAATTCGTCGTTCACCGCAATCTTCAAGCAAATTTTCTTAAGCAAGTTCACTTCGGTGACGACGCCACGGAAACGCTGGTTGTAACCCTTCTGCTGGCCACAGCCCAGCACATTGGTAACGGACATCTTGAATATGTTTCTCTCGTAAAGGGCTTGCTTCACGAGGTTTAGTCTTTCGGGTTGGATGTAAGCTGTAACGAGCTTCATGTTCCTATCCTTTGGTTGAGGTTATCTTGTTACGCCACACATTATGCAAAAGGCGTGCCAAAATTCCAATTTCACGAAAAATGGCGAAAAATGGCTAAAAATTGGTTTTTTTGGCGAATCATTACAAGTTTTTGTTTTCCATATTGTGAAACCACTCCAAAAAATGTAAAACGCGACTGTGCACGCTTTTTTTGGGGGTTTTTTGTAAGAGAATGAATCGTTTTTATTTTATAATTGGAAGAGAACCCCCTTAAGAGTGGAGAATAAAATGAGATTGACTGCATCTGGAGTATTTCTCTTTGCCTTGTCTCTTGTCGCGCTGACTGCTTGCGGTGACGAAGTTACCAAGGTGACGCAAGTTACCGAGGTCAAACAGGTCCCTATTACGATGGTCTCGTCCGAGAAGGACTTGCCCGATTGCGGCGAGGATATCAACGGTTCTTTCGTCATTACCAAAGACAAACAGAAAGTTTTTGTGTGCTACTCCGAGAAATGGTACACCTTGAATGCGGTGGACGGCAGTTCCGAAGGCAAAGCCGGAGCGGATGGCAAGAACGGTACAAACGGTACTAACGGGAAAAATGGAACCAACGGCAAGGATGGTTCCGATGGTGAAGATGGCGTGTCTTGTACGGGTGTCGCTTTTGAAAGCGGCGACAGCACGGGCTTCAAAATCGTGTGCGGCACGGATACGCTGGGCGTGATTCTGAACGGCAAGGACGGCGTGGATGGTGCCGATGGCAATAATGGCCGCCACGGGCTGGTGCCGGGCCTTGCGAAAAAGCTCGCGAAGCGGATGAAACGTGGCATTAACTCGATGGCATTCTACAGCCCTGGCGAGAGTTTCAAAGGCTTTAATGATGAAGAAATGGTTTCAGACTGGGGCTATGACGAGTCCTCTATCAGGAACAAGTTAAGGAAAAGCGATTTCAAGATGATTGCGGATAAGGGCTTCGACCATATTCGACTTGTAGTTCAATGGGATGTGCATTTTGTAGGCGATTCCAGCAAATGTAATATTGACCCGGAATATATGAAGCAGGTCCGCTGGGCGGTGGAAAACACCAATGCAGCCGGGATGATTGCCGTGGTAGACGAGCATAATTTAGTCTTTGAGATGAAGCCGGGAGTCGACTTTAAGGGGAACGGTTATACTTATGCGCAGGTTGCTCCCTGTGAAAAGGCAATCTATAGGCAGATTATCGAAGAAATGAAGGATGTTTCGCCAGACTCTTTCGTTGTCGAACTTCCTAACGAACCCTCTGTAGATGCGTTTATCACGGCTGAACAATGGAATAACCTTGTAGACAGCTTGATACAGATTATTCACGGGGTGGATCCGGCGAGGGTGATTATCGTCGGAAGCCGAAATTATTATAGCAGGGATTATTTGAGCGAACTCAATCTCGATAATTCGGATGGACTTCTGATGGCGAGTTTCCACTATTATGAACCGTACTCTTTTACGATGAATTGTGGGGCGAACACTGCGCTTAAATTTAAGGACGGAAAAAATGTATGGGACGATACTTGTGGTACAGAACTTTGGGAAGGAACGAAGACCCAGATGATGACCATCTATAATGACTTTGAGGTGGCCGCTCGATGGTCAAAGACTCATGGCGATATACCTATCTATTTGGGAGAATTCGGAGTTAGGGAATTTGTTCGGGACACTACCAGCTCAGAAAAATGGTTGGGTGCTGTTGTACAAATTGCGGATCATTTTGGATTTGCGACCGCCGTATTCAGCTTTGATAGCGACACCCACCTGTATCACATCAAAAAGGATAAATGGGATACATATAAACTCCGTGCACTCTTCGATACAAAGGACAAGTTTGTCATTGCTGACCGGCCCGACCTGGATACGGTTTCCAAAACGGTTCTTCTGGAAGATTTTGGAGAGGATTTCCCGATAAGCAGGTTATCTTCTGAGCTGGGCAATGTCGAGAAATGGGAATTTAGTAGCAATTGTAAAGATGATCCTGATTGCAAAGTGGTCGTAACTTCTAATGAAAGCGGAACCAATATCGAATCGACGACGTTGGCTTCAGTTACGACGGAGAACGGCCATACAGATGATGGTCTCTATATGAAGTTTGTGGCGGATGCCCCGAAAGGGGTTAACCCCTATTTCATGCTGCAAGTCAATTTTGTTCCCTATACGGGACGCAGTCCCACATACCTTGATTTTTCTGACATGAAGGCGGTGTCGTTCTATGCCAAGGGGCAAGGGAGAATCAGGGTTGTCTTGCTAACTGCTTACAGCGATTCCATTGCTACGGCGGAGGGATCTGATTGGAATGCGGGTTTCAATGTTGAATATGCCTTGAACGACGATTGGACACAATACGTACTCTGGTCCGATGCATTGATCCCTGAAAAAAATTCCGTTCTTGAAAAGAAAGGTGGCGAGTGGGATAAGGCTAAGGACAGGGTCTATAAGATTGTGATAAAGCAAGGTGTCGATGTTGTTAGCGAAGAAAAATCCATCGTGGAATGGTACCTAGACGATGTCACTATTTATGGCATGGATCTGCAAAATTTCCAGTAAAAGGGAGGTAACTTTATGAAGTATTTAAACCATGTCCTTGCTGCATCTATTGCTATTCCGCTGGCCATGCTTTCCGCCTGCGGTGACGAGGTGACCAAGGTGACTCAGGTGACCGAGGTCAAACAGGTCCCTATTACGATGGTCTCGTCCGAGAAGGACTTGCCCGATTGCGGCGAGGATATCAACGGTTCTTTCGTCATTACCAAAGACAAACAGAAAGTTTTTGTGTGCTACTCCGAGAAATGGTACACCTTGAATGCGGTGGACGGCAGTTCCGAAGGCAAAGCCGGAGCGGATGGCAAGAACGGTACAAACGGTACTAACGGGAAAAATGGAACCAACGGCAAGGATGGTTCCGATGGTGAAGATGGCGTGTCTTGTACGGGTGTCGCTTTTGAAAGCGGCGACAGCACGGGCTTCAAAATCGTGTGCGGCACGGATACGCTGGGCGTGATTCTGAACGGCAAGGACGGCGTGGATGGTGCCGATGGCAATAATGGCCGCCACGGGCTGGTGCCGGGCCTTGCGAAAAAGCTTGTGAAGCGGATGAAACGGGGGATAAATGCTTCGGCGTTCTTTTCAGGAAGAGAAAATTTTAGCGAATTCGACGACAATATTTTTATGAGTGATTGGCCTTTGTATACAGATACTAGCAATTACGACCGATTGGAAAAGAAGCATTTCAAGATGCTAGCAGACAAAGGCTTTGATCATATACGCTTCCAAATACGATGGGATACTCATTTTATAGGGAAAAAAGCTGAATGTTTGATAAATCCTGAGTATATGAAACAAGTTAGGTGGGCTGTAGATAATACCATTGCAAACGGCATGATTGCTGTTGTCGATGAACATGAACTTCTGATGAGCCAAAGGGTGACGGATAATAATAAGGCTTCTAATAGTTATACTTACAAGACGGCTTCACCTTGCGAGAAAAAGATATATCAGCAGATAACAGAAGAAATGAAAGATATATCTCCGGATTCATTGGTTATTGAGTTGCCTAATGAACCCACTACGGATGAGTATATCACGGCGACGCAATGGAATGATTTGGTGGATAGCCTTATCCAGATTATTCATGGGATAGATCCGGCTCGTGTTATTATTGTGGGCAGCAGAAATTATTACAGTAAAGACAATTTGAATGAACTTCAGTTGGATGACCCGAATGGGCTTTTAATGGCGAGCTTCCATTATTATGATCCGTATAAATTTGCATCGAATTGTGGGTCTGGTGCCCCGCCTGCTGATACTTGTGGGAAAGAAACATGGGAGGGAACTAATAACCAAAAAATGGCAATTTATAAAGACTTTGAACAAGTGGCTCTGTGGTCTAGCTCTCATGGCAACATGCCTGTGTATCTAGGTGAATATGGAACGATCTATTATATCAAGGATACTGCCAGCGTGGAAAAGTGGTTGACCTCCATTACCCAAATTGCAGACTATTTTGGTTTTGCGACGTCGATGCATAATTTTGGTGGCGATTACTATGTGTATTATTTTGAAAAGGATGAGTGGGTGGATTACAAGCTCCGTGCGCTGTTCAATCCGAAGGATAAGTTTGTCGCTCCCAATCGCCCTGACTTGGATGCGCTCTCGAAAATTACGGTCATCGAAGACTTTGGGGATGATTTCCCGAAAAGCAAGTTGTCCAGCGACTTGGATTTGAATTTCAAATGGGGCTTCTACAATAGCTGCGAGGGCCGAACAACTTGCGATACGGTTGTGACGACCAACGAAGCCGGAACCCGCTCCGAAACGGCGACGATGGCTTCGTTCAAGACGACGCATGGACATACAGGAGATGGCCTTTACATGAAACATGTTGTCGACCTACCCAAAGATGTTTCTCCGTATTGGGCTTTAAACCTCAATTTAAGTAATGGCGGCGATTATGTCGATCTCTCCAAAATGGAAGCTATTTCCTTCTGGGCCAAGGGGCAGGGAAAAATAAGGCTGGTGCTTTTTACAGCCTATAGCGATTCCCTTGCCGCAAAGTCTAGTGATCCCGGTTGGAAAGCTGGCTTCTATGGAGAATTCAGTTTGAGTGACGAATGGACACGCTATGTAGTTTGGGTGGATGCTTTACTTCCCGAAAGGTACTCCGGATTGGAAACCATCGGTGGGGAATGGGCCAAGGCCAAGGACCGTGTCTATAAGATTGAATTCAAGAATGGCGATGGCATTCTTCAAGGCATGAAATCCACCATAGAATGGTACTTGGACGACATCACTATCCACGGGATGAATTTAGAAGATTTCTAAAAAAATCGACCAGTTCGCGGTTTGTGCGGTCGTTCAGTGCATCGGCTTCTTGGACGGAGTGGTGTTCGTCGCCTGCAAAATCGCGGGCGCGCTCCCCGCAAATATCCACGCCGATAATTCGGCGGTCTTTTGCAATTTCGGTAATAATGGCTTTCATGTGCTCAAGGCGGAGCGAGCCTTGGTCCCAGTTGGTGGCTGCATCGGCATGGGAGAGGGCGTCTTTGTCGATGCTGATGTAGAGATTAGACGAGAGACGAGAGACGAGAGACGAGAGAGATATAATCTCGCTTTCGGGGATGAAGGAAACTTTGTCAATGCGTGCGCCCGAAGGGTGCGAAGCAATCTCGGACTTGATTTCATCAACGAGGTGGTCGGCGACTCCGATAATGACAACGTTGTCTATGAACTTGTTTTCGTCCAGGACTTTCTTGACCCAGCCTCCGCAACTTAGAATGTCTCCGAATCGCGGCGGTTGCATGTCTGGATGGTGGTCGAATACCACAAGCGAGAACGGCTCCTGCATCATGTCGGTCCAGATTTTGCTCATGTAGTGGTAGTTGCCGTTGTCAAAAAAATGGATTCCTTCGGCATTTTTGATGCCGGCATCGTCAATCTGCTTGCGTAGGGCGGCAGCGGCTTCGTCGTCGCAATAGCAATCTGTTCCCGAAATCTGTTTGCCGTCTAGCCAAATGACCTGTGTCTGTTTTTCTTCGACTGTGACGGAGCCGACATTCTTGGATGTCGGGGCTACATTATGTGATGAATCTCTCAATGCCTGCAAGAAGGGTTGATCGGAATAGACGCCACTGAAATCGTGAATTGTGATTTGCATTACAGAAAGATAGGTTAATTGAAGGATTTTTGTCTTGTCCTGCATTTTACAGGCCCGTTTTTTTATCTTTGATAATGGATTTTTTATAAAAGGATGTTGACGATGATCGATGAAATGTTGCTGAATGTCAAGACTGCCGCCATTTTTGGGCATGTTCGCCCTGATGGGGATTGCGTCGGTTCTGCTCTTGCTCTTTATAATTATATCAAGGATAACTTCCCGCAGGTCGATGTCAAGGTCTTTTTGGAAAAGTTCCCCGAGACCTACGGAATCCTCAAGGGTGCCGATGCGGTTTTGTCTGAATATTCCGAGAATGTTTTTGCAGACGGCTGCGATATCGCCTTCCTTCTGGATGCCCCCTCTTTTGAACGAGTCGGTGCAAATGGCGTTCCTTGTATCAATAGCGCAAAATTTACATGCAACATAGACCATCATGTCAGCAATCCGCAGAATTTGTGTACAAAGTGCTTCTTGGAGGCGCAATCCAGTTCAACATGCGAGACACTGTACTTCTTGATGGACAAGGATAAAATCAGCACCGAAACCGCAAGCTGCCTTTACCTGGGCATTGTCCACGATACGGGTGCGTTCAAGTATTCGTGTACGGGCAAGCGCACCATGAACGTTGTGGGCGACCTGATTGACAAGGGTGTCGATTTTGCAAAAATCGTGAACGAAACCTATTATACGCGCACTTACAAACAGACTCTGATTACCGGGTTTGTTTTGGAAAACTGCAAGATGGGCCTTGACGGCAAGGTGGTGTATTCCATCGTGACCGAGAAGGATATGGAAAAATTCGATGTCCAGCCGGTTGACCTGAGCAACGTCATCGACACACTTCGTGAAGTGGGCGGCACGGAAGTCGCCGTGTTCATCTATCCGGCCAATGGCAAGTACAAGGTTAGCCTGCGCAGCAATTACATCGTGGATGTCAACGCTATCGCCAAGACGTTTGGCGGCGGGGGCCATGTCCGCGCGGCTGGCGGCGATTTTGAGTCGAATCCTGAATTTGCAATCCAGAAAATTCTTATGCTGATTGACGACCAGCTTTAGGATTTTTTTCGGGAAAATCTTTTGCAATACGAGCACGCCTTGCATAATGGGTGGCGTAGCTCGTTTTGTGCGAACCCTTCGCGGAGTTCGCGGGCGAGGGGTGCTTCGAAAATTTCGGCGAGGTTCTGTTCTTGGATGTTCCCGAGCGTGATTTGCCCGCTATGATCGAGGCAGCAGGCGACAACCCGTCCGTCGTGGAGAATGGCGGCGTGTGTTTCGAGGGCATGGCATGTGCCTGCGGGGTATTTGCTGGCGGTCACTTCGGCGGGCTCAGTGACCTTGCTCGTTTCCGGCCACTCGAATCTTGAATCCTCGTGGATGTAAAGTCTTCCGATAACGGGGAAACTCTTGTGCCGGCTGCAAAAGTGCCCCGGCGTGACCTCGACTCCGAACGTTTCACGGATGCGGCCGAGCATGTAGCGGTTCCAGGGCGTGGCTTCGGTTGCCCCTACGTTCCACAGGCGCAGATTGATGTAGAGGTCCGGACGCTCGACGGCGGCAAGCTGGCAAAAGTCAAGGACGTTCTGCAAGTAACGCTCCGCTGCCTCGCGGGGGAGTTCTGCGTAAGCGTGGGTCGAAAAGTTGACCTGCCGCACCGCTGGGCTGGCAATAATACTGCGGCCTGTGCGTTCGATGGTGGTACCGTTGGTGGTGAGCGTCAGCTTGAGCGTCGTCTGTTCCAGTTTCTTGAGGTAATGTACGAAACCGGGATGCAGCGTCGGTTCGCCGAGGACATGGAAAAAGACATTCTTCGCGTCAATTTCTTGCGCTCCGGCGATGCACGCATCGAAAAGCGGAGTTGGCATGAAGTTGCGCAGGGATTCGCTAGTGTCGCCGCTTTGTGTGCGTGTTCCGCACGGGCAAAAACTGCAGCGCAGGTTGCAGGAATCCGTTATTTCGATGTACACGCTTTCCATCGGCCTACTCCATGTCGAGCGACAATACGGCTGCGTCGTATTCGCTCAGGTTTCCTGCTTTCTTGATTTTCTTGAAGGCCTTCTTGGGAATGCTTGGTTCCAGGTATTCCCAGAAACTCTTGATGTGCGAGAGAATCTGGCTGTCGCCTTGGTAGGTGCAGCGTGCGTGTTCGTACAGCCTGCTGTGCATTTCAAGAATTTTGCTTAACAAGTCGCTTTCGCTGATAGAACCGCTGACGGCGTTTGCATCGGATGTTGACTTGTATTCGGCCGCGAGGCTTGGGCGGGCGAGCATCCCGCGCCCGATCATGATGCCTGCCAGCTTGGGGTAGCCCGCTTCCATTTTGCGCATCTGGCTAACGCTCGTGATATCGCCATTGTAGACGAGGGGGTGGCGGCATTCGTCGTAGAATCGCACGAAGGAGGTGTAGTCGATGGCTCCCTTGTATTGCTGCCTGCCGAGCCTTGGGTGGAGCGTGATGTGGGCGAGCGGGGCGTCGTTCAAAATGGGCAGCAGCGCGAACGCTTCGTCGGGGGAGTCCTGCCCGAGTCGCATCTTGACGGAAAACTTTATGGAATTCTTGGCGGTAAACCGCGCGATTTCGTCCATGATGCTTTTGACGGTCTGGGTGTCGCTCAGCAGGCCAGCTCCGCGGTGGCGGCTGACTTGCATCGGGAAGGGACATCCCATGTTGAAGTCAATTTCCGTGAACCCTTTTTGCATGATGGCGTCGGCGAGAGTCTTGAATTCGTTGACGCTGTTCGCGATGATTTGCGGTACGGTTCTTGCGTCGGCAGTTAAATCGTGGTCGTCATCAATGTCGCGCAGGTCCTTTTCACGGGGGCGGCCATTTTCTATCCGCAGGAAGGGCGCGTAATAGGCGTCGACCCCGCCAAAGATTTCGGCATGGGCCTTGCGGTAGATGCCGGTAGTGTAACCTTGCAGCGGGGCGAACAGGACTTGCATGGCGCGGTTCCGTTGTAGGCGCTTTTGCCTGTGTTACTTGTGGAGAGCCTTTTTCAGTGCGCGGATGGCGTTGCCGCGGTGGCTGATGAGCTTTTTCTCTTCGAGTTCCATCTGCGCGAACGTGCGTGTTTCGCCATCGGGGACAAAGAGTGGATCGTAGCCGAATCCCATGTCGCCAACGGGGCCGTGGTTGATTTGCCCGCGGCATTCACCCTCGAATACGATGGGTTCACTGATGGCGAGGTTCCCGCTAGCATCCTTGGTGATGGTCTGGTAGGCGAGGGCGCAGAAGTAGCGGGCCTTGCGGTCGGCAATCCCTTCGAGCTTTTTCAGCAGAAGGTTGTTGTTCTCGTCGTCGTTGCCGTGGCCGCCGCTGTAGCGGGCGCTGTAGATTCCCGGTTCGCCGTTCAGGGCGAAAACCTCGAGCCCGGAGTCGTCGGCGAGTACGGTCGCTTCGATGCCGCGCTTGGCAAGCCAGCGGGCCGTGGTGCTCGACTTGATAATGGCGTTTTCGGCGAACGTAGTGCCGTTTTCAATGATTTCCTCGTCGAATCCGATGTCCTTCAATGTCTTGAATTCGTAGTGGTCCGTGCCCAGAATGTGGGCGAAATCCCTGATTTTTCCGCTGCTTGCGGTGGCGATGACGAATAAGTGTTTCATGGGGTAGTCTTGAATTGGGGTTCCTTTGCAGCGCAAATTTAGAAAAATCGAGCTTTTATGCCTACAAATGCACTTCTTGACGGAACCGCTTTACTTTTAAGTGTATCATGAAATTGTAAAATTTCGCATTTTTTGTTGTGAAAATTGCGAATTTTTAATAAAAATTAAATAATCGTATCATCACCTATTGACTTTGCTTTGAAAAAATATATATTCATCCATGTTATGAAGTCCATAATCGAATACGAGAATTACCGCACCTATATGCAGGATTTCTACGACCAGCGTAAGCGCTGCTCGGCGTTTTCTTGGCGTGAGTTTTCTCGTTTGGCAGGCTTTTCGTCGCCCATCTATATCAAACTGGTTTGCGAGGGAAAGAGCAACCTGAGTCAGATTGGGGTGGAACGCGTGGCCGCGGCCATGGGACTTGCCGGTTACGATCTTGTGTATTTCCGTTCTCTTGTGGCGTTTTGCCAGGCGAAGAAGGACGCCGACAAAATGCGCGCCTACGAAGAAATGGTAAAGGTCGCAAGCGCCAACAAAGTGCGCGAACTGGACAACGTCCCCTTGCTTTTTTACGAATCATGGAGAATTCCCGTGCTTCGTGAATTGGCCGCCCACATGCCGGGGGCGACTCCCGGCGATTTGGCCCGCCTTTGCTATCCGAAAATTTCGGCTGCGGAGGTGAAGGATTCACTTGCCTTTCTCGTGAAAGAAGGGCTTCTCAAGAAGACGTCGGAAAATTCCTACGAGCAAAGTGAAAAGCGCGTGAGAGTCTCTGGCGAGGCGATGCCGATAGCGGTGAGGGCCATGCATCGGCAGATGGCTGAATTTGCAAAAAATGCCGTGGACGAAGTTTCCCCCATGGAACGCAACATTTCCGGGCTCACCTTGGGCCTTACATCTAGGGCGTACCAGCGTGTTGTTTCGGAGTTGGAATCGTTCCGTCAAAAAATTATTGCCATCGCGACAGAAGAAGATGGCATGGACCAGGTCTATCGATTGAATTTGCAATTGTTCCCATTGACCCGAAATAAGAGAGAGGCGGTATGATGGAAAGCTTTTTGAAAATAGTCGGTGTGACGACACTTTTAATGTTGTGCGCTTGTTCGGACAAACTGGCTGGCGGTTCGTGGGAAGACACGAATGCGTCTAATGAGAATTTACCCACTGGTCTGCCTAATTCGTCCGATACTTCTGCAGAAACTCCGAACAGTTCTGTCCATAACTCCGATGCGCAAGTAGTCGCTTATTCTAGTTCCTCGAATGCAGATGAAGGTACATCTTCTTCGTCCGCCCCGTCAAATTCGGTTGTTCTCGTTCCGTATTCGGAATCAAATTCAACGGATTCGGTACCGACATCCGAGAATGAACTCCCGAAGGGAAACATATCTTCAAGTTCGTATGCAATGTCCCCAGGGCCCGCAGTTGGTGCAGCTTCATCCAGTGCTACAGCCATGCCTAGCTCATCTAATTCCCAAAATAAGGGTGCGGATACTACTAGTTGGGTGGATCCTTCTCCGGCACTGGACATTTCTGTGGAAACGATTAACGTAGGTTCGCAGGTCTGGATGAAGAACCTCGGGGCAGGCGGAGCCGCTCTTGATTGGGACAGTGCCATGGCTCCTGAGGCCTGTCCGAATGGCTTCCGCCTGCCGACCTATGGCGAAGCGGATACTCTCTTGCACATGAATGCCGACGGCACGTTTGCCGACAGGAGCGAAGACGGTATCGGTATCATTACGGGAGGCTCCAAGCGTGTGAGGGCTTTGGGCTGGCTACCCGAAAATAAAGCGGAAGGTGGAAAATTCTGGACGACAGAAGAATTTGGTGAAACGGGCGCGTACTACTTTGCAGTATCTGCTACAGATGACGATGCCCTATTGCATGGAGATCTTAGGACGAATGCGGCCTATGTCCGCTGTATAAAAAAATAAACGAGTGTCTTCTCTGACTGATCCACTGAACCGAAACCTCTCTCTACGGTTCAGTGGATTTTTTTATATTTGCGATGATGTTACTCGAACCGATGACTGCAAAGCTGGTTTGGTTAAGGTCCGTTGCCTTGTTGTCCGTTTTTGCCGCCCTTGCGCTATTCCTGGCATCTTGTTCGGATTTGTACACCGATTCTGCTAGCTCCCTTTTGCCTGACGAATTTTCCTCGGTCGGCGTTGGTCGCGATTCTCTTGACGAAGATATGGTCCTCGTTCATGCAAAAGGGGCTCACGTGACGCTCGGCACGGAAGATTCTGCGGTCAAGGTGAACGAGCGGACGAAAATGAGGGTGGAATTTGACTACGATTTTTCGATAGGCAAGCACGAGGTCACTTGCGGAGAGTTTAATAAATTTGCCAAGGCGAAAAAATCTGCGCTCAAGAACCAAGTGCCTTGCAAGTCGAGTAACCTGCCGGCAACAGAGATCACCTATTTTGATGCGGTGCTTTTTGCAAATGCCAAGAGTGCCGCGATGGGGGTGGATTCCGCTTATTCGTACCTGCATGCCATTTATGACGACGACGGAATTTGTGTTAACTTGGAAGGGCTTGTATTCAGGTCGGAAGTGAACGGCTATAGGTTGCCTACCGAGGCGGAGTGGGTACTTGTCGCAAGTCAGGGGTGGAATCCGTCGGAATCCTGGAATGCCTCTAATTCAAAATACCAAATCCATGAGGTCTGCAAAAAAAAGAAAAACGAATTGGGCCTCTGCGATATGGCAGGGAATGTCGTCGAATGGACGAATGATTGGATGGGAGCGTTCTGGGATACTACGGTAGTCGACTTTATGGGGGCCTCAGACCGGAACGGTGTCGGGGAGCGTGTTCTCAAGGGGGGCTGCTATAAGAACTATGCGGAAAATATTAACCTGTATGCTCGTGGGGATGTGTATACGGTGACGTCTTCGACCAAAGCGGAGTATGTCGGGATGCGCCTTGCGCGCGGTCGGGTGCCTTCGCCGGAGTGGCTAAACGCATCCGGAAGGGTGGAAGCGTCGAAGACATTCCTTGTCGCGAATTTTGCGACGCTGCGGAATGTCGTTAGCATGGACAAGATAAAATTGGTATTTCGTGATGATATTACAGGCAACTTGGTCTTTGTCGATTATTCGAGCGGCGCGTTGGCCTTGACCGAAATAAAGGATACCTTGAATGCGTATCATCCGGATATCTCGCCGGATGGCTCGAAGGTTGCGTTCTGTACGGGTTTGGAAGGTGTCGACGGTTCTTCTGGCATTTATGTCAGGAACCTGGACGCAAAGGGCTCGGGTTTGGTAAAGTTGGATGTGAAAAATGCTGCGGTCCCCCGTTGGCAAGTGACTCCGGACGGCGACACGGTAATTGTCTACGTGACGGATTCCGGTAACAACAAAAACGAGTCGGAATGGCGCTCGAAGAGCACGTGGAAGGTGAAGTTCAAGAAGGGGACCTTTGGAAAACCGGAAAAACTCTTTGACGGGGCGTATCATGGCGGGATTACCGAGGATGGCCAATTTGCCGTTACGGGCTCCCAACTGCTCAGGGTGAGGGTCGGTGGGCGCGATACGGTGTGGTACAACGGCGAGCAAGCTTGCAATGTCTCGCTATCGAGGGAACGTATCCGTCGTGTCCTTTTCCTTGATTTCGGATCGAAGACGGGGGAGGCTTTTGTCGGGGAGAACTATGACACGCATGAACGCTTGCTCGTCATGGATACGGCAGGAACTCTGGTGAATTCGTTTGCCGCTCCCGAAGGCTTTACGTTTGACCATAGCGAGTGGGCACAGAACTATGCGAACGACTGGAGACGCGAAATTGCGGTTGCAACGCTTGCCAACAAGAACGGGATGCATTCAAAAATTGTCGTGCTGAATATGGCCGACAGCAGCTTCACGGAACTTGTTAGCGGCACTGAACTGTGGCACCCGTGCTTGTGGATGAATGCTTCGTATTCCAGAACGAAAAAAACGGAATTTGATCCTGACAGTGCGGGAATTTACATGAATTCCCTCGATGACCCGAATGCCGTGATTTCTTTGCGGTACAAGATGGAACTGCTTTGGAAGTTCCGTGACATGGTGCAGGTTGCAATCATGGGGTCGTCGCGTCCCCTGTATTCCGTGTCGCCTTCCTTTTTGAGCAATGGCTATTTTGCCGTGAACCTGGCGCATACTCCAAATTCCATCTACGCGATTAGGGATTACTACATGCGCTATGTCAATCCCCATCTGTACAAATTGAAATTCCTGGTGGTTTCGCTAGATATTGATTTCTGGAATAAGATGGATAATTCCAAGGCCGACAACTTCTTTGCCAAGGAATACAAGCGTTATCCGGGATATGTGTACGACGAGAACCACAACTATTGGAAGGATAGCAATCCGCGGGAACTTTATACGTACACCTCGCAAGCCCCGTATGATGACACTCTTGCGCGGCGTATTTACCACACTGACCGGGGGCGTTTCATTGCGAACGGCTGCGCTTCGGATGGATGGGGTGGGAAAAAACCGGAAGTCGGGCAGGACTCTACATTGTACGACGACGCACCTGAATTGATCGATAACAGCATGGCCGCGTTGGATTCGATTATCCGGGTTGCCGCGAATAAGAACGTGACGGTAATCGGAGTTATTTTCCCGCAAAGCCCGGCATACAAGAAAACTGGTGCGTTTGGCCGTTACGGCATGCGCAGAAGCCTTGCCAAGAAGGTTATTCAAAGGATTGATGACTTGACGCGGGTCTACTCCAACTTTGTATTCTGGGATATAAACCAGATGGGAGACCATGATTTTGGTGATGATATGGCGACGGACTATGACCATTTGTGCAGTGAAGGGGCAATCCGGCTTTCTATAAAGTTGGATTCCGTGATTACCGCTATTGAGAAAAAGAATAGTCATTAAGTCATTTTATATATTATAAATGTGAATACAAGATACGCTTTCCCCCTATTATTTTCTGCAGTGGGAATCGCCGCTGCGTTGACTTTCATTTCTTGCGCATCGAGTGGCTCCGTGCCGCCCGCTGTCGAGGCTGCTCGTTCTGAGTTCGGACCGATCGGTGCTGATGTGACTCCGGAGTCGGTTTTCGAGATAAAGGTCGTCGATGCGGATCGCCAGGTGCGCGTCGTGAACAAGCCGACCCTGGCCGCGCTTGACTTTGCGGCGTATTCGAGCAATCCCATCCGCTTGGCCGGTAAGGACGAAGTTCCCGAGAACTACAAGGGCTCAATGGAAGGGGCGAACATTGCCGATTATCCGTTCCCAATGTTCGATACGATTCTTGCGTATATGCCGCAGGCCGTTGCCGGGGTTACTCCGATTGCTTGGGAACCGTTCTCCAAGATTCTGTACGCCCAGACGGGAACCGATTCGCTTGCGAGCGTCTTGAACTCCGTGGAAGCGGTCAAGTGGGGCGAGCCCGAAGTGTTCCGCGCTTTCCAAAGCGTCACCCGTTTGTGGGGCGTGAAGAAGGGCAATGCCGTGGAATGGTGGGCCGAGGTGCGGCCCGCTTCGTGGACCAAGCGCCAGGCTTTTTATGGCAAGCTGAAACTTGTCTCGGGTGGCGAAACGGCCGAGGTGCTCAACTATTATTTGACTGCCGAGATGAATTCCGAAGATGCCATGAACTGGGCCCGTACGCTTTCGTCTTACTGGTACCCGACTTTGAATACCGACCTCGAACCGCATGTTCCCGGCGATGTCTGGCTTGACAAGAATAATAGACCTTTTGCTGTGATGCGCGGAAACCCGATGGGCAAGCCGATGTGGGTTGCTTTTGAGGTGCCTGCGTTTAGGATGACGGACGAGGACATCTATGCACAGCGCAAGGCCGATTCCCTGCTCGCTGCAGGCGAGGTCGTGCCTGTAGACCGCACGCTGGATACGAACTCTGCTTCGAGGTTGGCAACGCTTGAATCAATGGAAAACAGTTGCCCTGCAAATGCCGAGACCGCCAAGTTCCAGAAGGCTTTGAAGGCCAAGCTCGACAAGTTGCCCAAGGAACAGAACGCCTGGTCCGACAACGGAATGCTCTGGTTCCGCCGCAACGCAAATTACCTGGTTGCTGACAAGATTAGCGCGCAGGATAGCCTGCACAATCCGCTGCCGCGCATGATCGAACTGAAACAGCACCTGGATTCCCTCAACATCCAGTTGCTTGTGGTGCCGGTCCCCGTGAAAGAAGAAATCTATGCCGACAAGATGATTGCCGGTACACCGGAAGACCTTTGCGTGAGCGTAAGTGGCCGTGAGTTTATGCGTGAGATGCTTGCCGCCGGCATTGACGTGCTGGATTTGTACCCGGCACTGAAGGCCGCCCGCTCCGGTGATGAACCTCCGCATTACAGTTACCAGCGCTACGACACGCACTGGGCGCTGCCCGGAATGCTTGCCGCTATGGAACTGCTTGCTGCCAGGGTGACGCAGTATTCCTGGTATGCGGAATCCGGTGCCCGCCCGGGAAGCCTTGTCATGAAGGATACGGTCGTGCTGCGCGAAGGTGACCTGGTGGCTCACCTGCCGGATGCCGAGAAGTCGAAGTATCCTGCCGACACGCTTGCCGGCATGAAGATTTACAAGGGCGACAAGGCCTACAAGGGCGACAAGAATGCCCCGATTCTCTTGATGGGTGACTCGTTCACCGGCGTGTTCGAATCCGTCGACCAGAAGAGCGGCGGCCCGGGCTCGCTGCTGGCCTACGCTGTCGGCCTCGACGTGCAGGTGGCGACAAGCTGGGGCGGCGGTCCCGGCGTGCGTAGCCGCATGATGAAGATGACGAAGGACATGCAGAGCAAGCGCCTGGTCATTTACATGATGACGGCCAGGGACTTCTGGCAGTCTCCCATGGAATGGGACAAGCTGTAATCCGGAGCGCCAGAACGATGTTAAAAAAACTGTTCTGGCCGTGCCTCGTGCTGCTTTTGACCGCGGCGCTCACCGCTGCCTTGTGGAGCGGTCGCACTGCCGAGCCGACGTATGCCGAGATGGCCTGCCTGTTCGAGGAAAAACCGACGGGGTGTGTCGACTCGATTGCGGATTGGAAATCGGGACTTGCTTTTTATGACAGTGCTGTGGCTGTGTCCAGGGATCCGCTCAAATCCTTGACGGCACTCCTTTGGGATTATTGGAATATTGAATTTGCCGGGGCGGGGGAGGCCGCCGTTTCGAAGGATGCGGTGCTCCCGTTGCAAGTTTTAAAGAACCGGAAGTCCGGCTGCATGGGCCTTGCCTGGCTTGCCATGATGGTCGCCGAGGCCAGGAATCTGCCATTGAACGTGATTCTATTGCCTGGTCATGTCTTTTTGCGTTACGGGAAATTGAACGGGCTGGAAGAGTTTGGCTTTGCGCGCAAGACGGTAAACCTGGAGCCGAACCGTCGCGGGTATTCGTACACGGACGAGGAATACCGCGAAAAGTACAAGAACGGCCCGTGGACAGGACTGGAGTTCAAGCCTTTGAAAACACGCGAATTCGTGGGACTTGCCGCATTTGACTTGGGAAACCTGTATATGGACTCCGAACCCCGCCGGGCGCTGGCCTGGTACCGAATGGCGGAAGAATTTTTCCCTGCGTATCCGGGCATCTCGGTGAATCAGGAAATTGTCAAGAAGCGATTGCCGAATTCATTGTAGCGAAAAATTTTTTTATTAGATTGAAAATATGAAATGGAGTATAGTTTTCACCTTCTTGGGAATTCTTTTTGCCGGATGTGGCTTTTTTGATGATTCTTCATCGGATCCTTCTGAGCCGGTTCCCAGCGCTGGTGATGAGTTCCCTGTGGAAATGCTTCAAAATGAGTTCCCTGTGGAAATGCTTCAAATAAAGTCATCCAATCAGCTTGTTTCGTTGGGGACGAACGATTGGATTGCGAAAGCCATTGAACGCCCGTTGATGCAGGTGCGTTTCGATTATGATTTTTCAATAGGTCGGCACGAAGTGACCTGTGGCGAGTTTAATAAACTGATGAATTTGACAACAGGCCTTGCGCTGCAATGTGCAGGTGAAAATCTCCCCGCCACTGATTTGACTTTTTATGACGCGGTCTTGTATGCCAATGCGCTGAGCAAGGCGAAAAACCTTGATACCGCTTATACCTATGCCTATGCGATATTCGATGCCGATTACCATTGCTTGAGATTGGAAAACTATGCTTTCCATCCCGAAGTAGAGGGCTTCCGTTTGCCGACAGAATCCGAATGGGTCTATGCGGCTGTGCAGGATTGGAACCCCGATTCAAGCTGGAATTTCAGCAATTCCGGTTCTCAATTGCACGATGTCTGTACTATCGCCGCTAAAGAGGATCTGCCCTGTGACATGGTCGGGAATGCGATGGAATGGGTGAATGACTGGCTCGGAAAATTCCGGGATACAACCGTGTCGAATTACGTAGGCGGCTTGGATATCGGTTCGCTGGGTGGGCGTATTGTGAAGGGCGACTGCTACTTTACGGATGCGGCCCATATGACCTACTATTCGCGTGATGATCTTGGCATGGTGCTCTCTTCGATGAAGGCTAATTTCATTGGTTTTAGACTTGCCTTGGGGAAAATTCCCAATGCATCGTTCACAGAGAATGCGGCGAATAGCAATGTGGTTCTTCTGCTCAATTCGTTGGAAGTCCGTTCTTTGGTGGGAGCGTCTCAAGTGAAACTAGCCTTCCGTAACGACATGACTCGGAATATGGTCCTAGTCGATTATTCGGGTGATTCCCCGTTGGTGGCAGAAATCGAGGATGATATCGATGTATTCCATTTGGATATTTCTCCTGATGGAAAGAGGGTTGCTTTCAGCACGAATCACGAGGGAATGGTGGGTGCTTCGAGCCTCTATGTGCGCGACTTCAATGCAGAAGGAACGAACTTGGTGAAGCTGGACGTGGAAACGGCGGCTATCCCGCGCTGGCGCGTCCTTGAAAATGGCGATACGGTTATCGTTTATGTGACAAAAACTTCCCTCAATGATGATGAAACGGAATTCAAGTTGGCCTCTACATGGCAAGTGAAATTCGCAGATGGCAAATTTGGAGTTCCCGAAAAAATCCTTGACGGTTTTTATCATGGCGGTGTTAGTATAGACAACTCGTTTGCCGTGACGGGTTCCCGTCTGCTTCGCGCCCGCATTGGCAATCGTGATGTGATTTGGTATAATGGCGAACAGGTTTGCAACGCTTCCCTTGCCAAGGATGGGAGCAAGCGCACGCTGTTCTTGGACCTTGTTGGAAAAATGGGACGGGAATTTTCGGGTGAAGCCTATAGAGGGCACGAAAAAATCCTGGTGGTCGACAGCACTGGAGCTTTGATTCAGATGGTTTCGGCCCCTGCGTCTTATGCATTTGACCATACCGAGTGGATTGCCGGCTTGAACGACTTTGTCATTGCGACTGTGGTGAATCCTGATGGCTTCCATGAAAAGATTGTTCTTGTAAACATGACCAATGGCGAAATTACGGATTTAGCCTATGGTGACGAACTTTGGCATCCTGCTCTTTGGGTGCAACGGGAACAAGATGGGTTCTCACGACTTGATGGGTTTGAAGGAATCATGAATCCTTAAGTGTGCTATTATTTTTTATCTTTAGTATATGAATCGTTGTCTGCTCAAAATGCCCCTGGTGCTTTTTTTGGCCTCGTGCGGTTTTTTTGACGATTCATCGTCGGGCCTTAATCCTGAAAGCGTTATTTTGGAAGATTCTCTGCCGGGAATGTTTCATGTGGTGGCAAATGGCCAACAAGTCGTTCTAGGGACAGATGTGGCTACCGCGAAAGCGAATGAACGTACGGAAATGCATGTTCACTTCGATTACGATTTTTTGATGGGGCGCAGCGAAGTCACGTGTGGTGAGTTCAATGGCCTGATGACGCCAAGGACAGGGCTTTTGCTACAATGTGCTAGCGATAATATCCCTGCGACGAACTTGACTTATTTTGATGCGGTTCTGTATGCCAATGAGCGGAGCAAGGTAGGTGGTTTCGATACCGCTTACACCTATGTCAATGCCGCATTCGATGCCGAAAAGCATTGTACGAATCTCGAGGGCTTCGCCTTCCATCCCGAAGTGGATGGATTTCGCTTGCCGACCGAGGCGGAATGGATGTTTGTTGTGGGAATGGTCTGGAATCCCAATTCGGGTTGGAATGCCGGCAATTCGGATTATAAGTTGCACGAAGTGTGTTCAATGGGAACGATTGAATACGGGTTCTGTGACATGGCTGGCAATGCGATGGAGTGGGTGAACGATTGGCTTGGCGGTTTTCGCGATACATCTCTCACAAATTATGTAGGACCACCCGATGGTGGCACGCTTGGAGAGCGCATCGTGAAAGGCGGTAGTTTCCGCAGCGAAGTCTCTTCCATGAAACTTTACAGTCGCGGCGATGTATATACGGTGACGTCTTCGACTTTGGCGGACTATGTCGGATTCAGGCTTGCGTTTGGCAAGATTCCCAATGCAACGTGGATGAGTTCCAGTGGGAAAGCCTCGTCGAGCCGCATTGTGCTTTTGGCCAATTCATCGACGATTCATTCCCAGACGGGAACGTTCCGCACGAAACTCGCATTCCGCAACGACTTGACCGGGAACTTGGCCTTTGTCGATTATTCTGGCGGAATCCTTTCGGCAACCGAAATCACAGATACTATCGATGTGTTCCATCCAGATATTTCTCCCGACGGCAAGAGGGTCGCTTTCTGCACAGGTCTCGAAGGCGTATCGGGGAAGTCGGCTCTTTACGTGCGCGACTTGAATGCAGACGGGACAAACCTCGTGAAGCTCGATGTGGAATCGGCGGCTATCCCGCGCTGGCGTGTACTTGAAAATGGAGATACAGCCATTGTCTACGTGACAGATGCCGGCAATAATGCGGATGAATTCGCATTCAAGGGGGCTTCCACTTGGCAGGTCCGGTTTGCTAACGGCGTGTTCGGTATGCCAGAAAAACTGTTTGACGGGGCGTACCACGGCGGTGTCAGCAACGATAATTTGTTTGCCGTGACTGGAGCGCGTCTCCTCCGAGCCAACGTTCTTGGGCAAGATGTGGTTTGGTACAATGGAGAACAGGCTTGTAACGCCTCGCTGGCTAAGGATTCCAGCAAACGGACCCTATTCTTGGATTTTGGCGGAACGACGGGAAGGGCTTTTGTGGGCGATGATTATGGAACGCATGCAAGACTTTTAGTGGTGGACAGCTCCGGAAACTTGGTCCAGACGGTCGCGGCTCCCAACGGTTACACATTCGATCATACTGAGTGGACGTCCAGTGGCAACTTGGCTGTGGCCACTTTGACAAACATCAATGGTGCCCATGAGAAGGTTGTCCTCATAAACCTTTCGGATGGTAGTGTTGTCGACCTTGTCGAAGGGGACGAACTTTGGCATCCCGCTCTTTGGGTGCAACGGGAAAATTTTGTGGCAAATGTCTTGCTCGATCCGGATAGTGCAGGAGTCTATTTGACCGTGACGGACGACCCTGCTGCGGCAATCTTGCGCTATAAATTGGAACTGCTTTGGACATATAAGGATTGGGCTAATGTCATTGTCCTAGGTTCTTCGCGCCCTCAGGGAGGGATTGTTTCGAATAACCTGCCCGAACCCTTTAGGACCTTGAATCTTGCGAATGTCCCGAATATGATGACCGTTTCGGATTACCTTGCCCGTAACTATGTTTTCCCGCATGTTAAAAACTTGAAGTACCTCGTAGTTTCTTTGGATATTGATTTGTGGCATAAAGAAGAACATAGTGAATACAATTTCTTCTATAAGAATTACAAGAAGTATCCGGGATTCGTGTACGACGAAAATCATGATTTTTGGAAGAATGGCTATCCCGAGGGTTTGGCGGAAATGACGACATATTCAATGGGGATGGAATACTACCAGAATGTCTTCATTCCTTCCCGGGGATACGATTATGCACAACCGGGAACTTGGGAGGAATTTCCTGCTGTTGAAAATGACAGTACATGGATGAGTTCCTGTTCGGAGAATTTTTACGCGGCTCTATCTCATCTAGAAAATATCTTGAAAATGGCGGAGAATCGCAGTGTTTACGTCATAGGGGTTGTGTTCCCGCAGAGCCCGAATTACCGGAATACGGGCTCGTTTGGCCGCTATGGAATCCGCAGAAGCGAAGCTCCGAGACTGTTGAAAGAAATCGAGAACCTTAAAACCGCCTATCCGCATTTTGTTTTTTGGGATGAAAATAAGATGGGCTTCCATGACTATACCGACATCATGGCATCCAATAGGGACCACCTGAGTGCTTATGGCGCGATACAGTTTACGGAGCGATTGAATATATTGCTAGATAGCCTCGAAGGAATCGTGCGTCCTTAAGTGTGTTATTATATTTGATTTTATTATGATGAGAATTTTCCGGCAGTTCTTTTTTGTAACCTTCGTTTCTTTGTATTGGGCGTGTACGGATTCTACGGAAAAACTTTCGCAGCCCAATATTCCGAATGTTCCAGAAGATTATGATTATACGGAAAATGATTTGCAACATCTGGGAATGGTGAAAGTCCATGCTGCGGGACATTCGGTTCTTTTAGGGACGAATGATTCGCTTTCGACATCTCGTGAACATCCGCAGATGAAGGTGGAATTCTCCTACGATTATTCCATTAGCGCACACGAGGTGACTCATGCTGAGTATGCCGAAGTGATGGGGGGGGCTGCCGACGAGATTAACAGGTTCCTGCCTATACGTAACGTGACTTATTACGATGCCATTCTAATGGCTAACAGGAAAAGCATCAAGGACGGGTTCGATACTGTTTATACTTATTCAAAAAAGAATCATAATGCTATCGGAAATTGCATCAACATGGCGGATCTTGTTTTCCACCCGGAGGTCGAAGGCTACCGTTTGCCGACCGAAGCGGAATGGGTTTATGCCGCCTCACTCGACTTTGTTCCGGAAAATTCTTGGAACGGTGGAAATTCCGGCTACGATTTGCACGATTATTGCTCCAAAGGAGTTCGCTCTTCGGGCCTTTGCGACATGGAAGGCAATGTCAAGGAATGGGTGAACGATTGGTTGGGATTTTTCCGCGATACGACGGTCGAGAATTATGTAGGAGCTCCTGATGGCGGGAGCCTTGGCGAACGCGTCCTCAAGGGCGGTTCCTATAGGGATGACATCGCGAATATCAACCTGTATTCCCGCGGCGATATCTATACAGTCACATCTTCGACGCTTGCACCGTATGTCGGTTTCCGTCTGGCTTTTGGCCCCATCCCGGATCCTGTCTGGCTCAGTGAAAATGGTATTGCGACAAGTTCTAGAGTGTTCCCCTCGGCAACATCGATGAATGTGCGCACGAAAACGGGAACGTTCCATTCGAAATTGGCCTTCCGTAACGAGACTTCGGGGAACATCTCCTTTATCGATTATATGAACGGGACGCTTTCTGTCTTGGAAATTCCCGACACGATAGATTCCTACCATCCCGACATTTCTCCCGATGGGAGCAAGGTGGCATTCTGTACAAAGGCCGAAGGCATTCCCGGAAATTCGGCCCTTTACGTGCGCGACTTGAAGGCTGTGGATTCCAAGGTGGTCCGGCTGGATGTGGAAAGCGCCGCTATCCCGCGCTGGAATGTGACGGCTGCCGGCGATACGGTCATAGTCTATGTGACCGATGGTGGAACCAACGACGATATGTCTGTCTGGAAATCCCAATCGACATGGCTGGTCAAGTTTGCCGGTGGCAAGTTCGGCAAGCCGGAAAAGCTCTTTGACGGAACGTACAATGGTGGAGTCAGTGATGACCGCAAACTCGCCGTTTCGGGAGCAAGGCTTTTGCGTGCATGGATGACGGACAAGGATTCCTTGTGGTTCGGCGGCAAGCAGGCCTGTAACGCATCGCTTTCCAAGGATGGCTCCAAGCGTACCGCATTCCTGGACTTTGGCGAAAAAACAGACGATAATTTTGTGGGCGAAACGTATAGGGCGCATGAACGCCTGCTGATTGTCGACAGTACGGGGCAGCTGATCCAGTCCGTCAAGGCCCCCGAGGGCTACACCTTTGACCATGTGGAATGGGTCTCGAAAACGAATTTGGTTGTGGGTACGCTGGTGACGCCTTCCGGAAACCATTCCAAAATTTCGCTGACAGATTTGAACGATTCCAGTACGATTATCCTTGCCGAAGGTGACGAACTTTGGCACCCATGCTTGTGGGTCAATCCCGATTTGTCCGTGAATGGGAACTCCAGTGTGAACATCGATAGTGCCGGAATGTACTACAGCGACCGTTTGCCCTATTACTCTGTGGAACTCCGTGTGAAAATGGAAAACTTCTGGACTCGCATGGATTCGGTCACGGCGGTGGCCATGGGCAGTTCCCGCACGTTGTTCGGCCTGTACGAGAAACAGTTTAAGTCGGTGAACATGTTGAACATGGCGTATTCTTCGGGTGACCTTTACGGTGCAGAATATCTGCTGAAAAATTACATGTTCAACCATCTGCCTCGTTTCAAGTACCTTGTCCTGGAAATCTCGCCCGACATGTTCTGGCGTAGCGCCGATGAATCGTGGAATCCGATTTTGGAACATGCGGTCGGTTATGCTTACGATGCCAACCACAATTTCTGGATGGACAGCATTCCGGACGGGTTCATGGAGGCTGTGAAAGATGCCCCGAAGCCCATTTCGGTATTGATGCACCCGTACGATTTCGAGAACTTCCTGTTGCCTTCGACTTCTTGGTACACACCGGATGTCGTTGCAGATACGATGGCGATGAAGCTTGACGATGAAATTGTGGGCGTGAATATGAAGGTGTTCGCATCCATTGTCGACATGTGCAAAAAACATGGCGTGACGGTTGTTGCTCTTGTAATTCCGCGCCATGCGGGGTACAAAGATACAGGTGCGTTCGGCATGTATGGGCCGAGCCGCTCGGTCACGCAGGATTTGTTTGATTCTCTCCAAAAATACGATGTCGTGTGGATGGACGAAAACAAGTGGGGCAAGCACGATTATCAAGATGAATCGATGGGATATAACATGGATCATTTGAGCTATATCGGCGCATATAAATTGAGCGAAAGAGTTGATGCCAAGTTGAAAAAGTTATAAGAGGGAATTTTGCGGATCAAGAAGAAAATAGGGATAGGATTTTTTTGTCTGCTTTTGTTGGCGTGTTCGACAAATGACCTTTCTTCTATAAATTCGGAAAATCCGCCTATAGGGAATGTGTTCAATTTGGAACAAGATTGGCGTCATGTCGATCTTCCCGATACTGTGGTCGTATTGGGTTCCGACATGCGCAATGTCCCTGCTAGTGAACGCCCGCAAATGAGAGTCTCGCTAAAAAATGATTTTTTCTTGATGCGCCATGAGGTGACTTGTGGCGAATTTAATGCGTTGATGAACCCGTCGCATGGCCTTGTCTTGAAATGTTCCAAAAAAGATGTCCCGGCAACGAATGTTACCTTTTATGACGCAGTGCTTTATGCGAACGAATTGAGCAAGAATCAAAATATGGATACGGCTTATTCGTATTCTGTCGCGGTTTATGATAAAGACAAGCATTGCGTGAATTTGGAAGGTTTTGTATTCCATCCCGAGGTCAATGCGTTTCGGTTGCCTACGGAGGCCGAATGGGTTTATGTCGCATCGAAAAACTGGGATTCGGCAAAAGGTTGGACTGCCGACAATTCAGAATATAAACTGCATCCGGTCTGTAGCCTTGCCTCTGAAAATGATTTCTGCGACATGATGGGCAATGCGATGGAATGGGTGAATGATTGGCTCGGAAATTTACAGGATACCATTGTCCCTAATTATGTGGGAGCTACTGACGGGGGCGCATTCGATCAGCGTGTTGTCAAGGGCGGGAGTTTCCGCAATGCCGCTGCGACTATCACTCTGTTTAGCAGAGGGGATGTGTATAAGGTGACGTCTTCGTCGCTTTCGGATTATCTGGGTTTCCGGTTGGCTTTTGGTTCTATCTCAAATCCGACTTGGATGTTTGGAAATGGTAAAATATCCGGTTCTAAAATAGTTCCGGTTGCAAGCTTGAATAAATTGCAGAGCTATATCTCTTCAAAGAACATAAAACTTGCATTCCGTGACGATTTATCTGGGAATCTAGCCTATATCGACTATATGGGGAGTGGCTTGTCTGTGTTCGAAATAGACGATTCCCTAGACGTTTATCATCCCGAAATTTCGCCCGATGGGAAAAAGGTGGCTTTCTGTACTGGAATCGAAGGTGTTTCTGGCGAATCTCAATTGTATGTTCGCGACTTGAATGCGGAAGGGGCAAATCTCGTAAAACTTGATGTGAAGAATGCTGCCATTCCCCGTTGGCGTGTCCTTGACAATGGGGACACAGTTATCGTATATGTGAGCGGTTCGGGGAATAATAGTGACGATGCGGAATTTAGTAAGTCTTCCACCTGGCAGGTAGCTTTTGCTGGAGGCCAGTTTGGTACGCCCCAAAAACTTTTTGACGGGGCGTATCATGGAGGAATTAGCGAAGACAACGGCCTTGCTGTTTCGGGCTCGAAACTTTTGCGCGCTCGAATAGCGGCTTCAGGGGCTACAGTTATGGATAATGCCCGTGATACAGTATGGTTTGGCGGGAATCAAGCTTGTAATGTGTCTTTGGCGCAAGATTACAGCAAACGTACTCTTTTCTTGGATTTTGCTGGAGAAGCGGGCAAGGCTTTTGTTGGTGAAAAATACGCAGTGCATGAGCGGTTGTTTGTCGCAGACAGTACGGGCAAGTTAATCCAGTCTGTTGCAGCACCTCCGGGCTATGTTTTTGACCATACGGAATGGGTCTTGAAAAACGGGAAATTTGTTGTGGCGACACTTTCGAATGCAAATGGAGCCCATTCAAAAATTGTATTGATGAACTTGTCGGACAGCAGCCACATTGAACTGGTTGAAGGCGATGAATTGTGGCATCCGAGTCTTTGGATCGACCTTGACAATTCTTCGTCTAGAGACACGGGTGACATCTCTGGAGAAACAATTGACCCCTCGCTGGATTTGGATAGTGTAGGCGTATATTTTACCGAAGGAATGGAGTGGACCCATGAAGTTTTAGCCATAAAGATGAAGATTCTTTTTGACTATATGGACGAAATAGAGTATCTCTGTGTGGGCAGTTCCCGTGTAGAAGATGGTATTTATGCGACGAAAATTACGTCGGGATTTGCGGTCAATATGGGGCATCCTGGGAATGATATGGATGCGTCCTTGTATATTGCTGAAAATTACGGATTTAACCACCTGAAAAAATTGAAGGCCGTGGTTGTGGCTTTGGATTTTGATTTGTGGCAGATGACAACGGAATTCACTGAAAAAATGTTCTGTTGCTTGCCCGGTTTTGTTTATGATGCGAATCATGCGTTCTGGCCGGATGGATTACCCACTGGATTTCATGTAGCTAGGGACCGGTCGTACAAAGTTTCTCAGGCGGGGCATTTGCTGTATTACGGATCCCGCGGGTACCTCATGAACAATCCGGCGGAATGGGGGAGTGTGCTTGTTGAATCGGATTCTACATGGGCCGATCGGAATTATGCAGCAGTACAATGGAATTTGGACAGACTTTCTGCGTTCTTGTCACAGGCTATTTCTAAGGGAATTTATGTGGTGGGGGTTGTTTTCCCGCAGAATCCTGCATATAAGAATACAGGCTCGTTCGGCCGTTATGGGCCTTCTCGGAGTGTTGCAGAACGGATCATGAAAGCCCTTGCCGACATGGAACAGTTGTATCCCAATTTCGTTGTGATGGATGAAAATAAGATGGGGAATCATGATTATACCGATTCCATGGCTTTGAATTCTGACCATTTGAGTGCATTGGGTGCTGAATTGGTATCTTCTCGGTTGGACTCTTTACTTGAATCGATAATAAAGTAACGCTGATTGAAATGCTCGGTTTTAAATAGGAAAACTGTTTTTGCGGTCGCATTTGTTGCGGCTCTGTTTTCCATATTCCCGCTGACCGATACGGATATCTGGTGGCATTTGGCTTGCGCTCGCGAGTGGGTGCAGACTTGGACTCCGTCCCGTTCGCCGGTGGTGAATGTCCACGAATACTTCCAGAGGGTGGTGGGCTTTGTCTACGGCATTGGTGGTGCCCCGCTCCTCGTTGCGTTCAAGGCGGTTTTGTGGGGCATCGTTTTTGCGCTTTTCCTGTTGCCGCATAGGGAACGTTGTGCAGAAAGCCAAAGTAAGCCCGCTGCGCTTGTTGGCGCTACGCTTGCTGCACTAGTCCTTTTCGTTTTCCGCTACCACTTCGAAATCCGCCCCGTGCTCTTTTCGCTATTGTTCCTCGGAATCTACTGGAACCTCCTTCCCGAAATTTTAAATTCATCGTCCCATTCTTCTCAAACTTCGCGCCTCGAGCCTCGAACCTATTTCCTTCTCCTTTTCGTCCTAGTCATTCAATGGTTCTGGTGCAAATGCCAAGGGCTCTACATCTTGGGCCCGCTTTTTGCGCTGGCGGTACTGGTTTCTGCATGGCTCGGTGCTTGGCGGTTGAAAATAAAGTTGCCGAAAAAGGTCCGGCTATTCCATGTGGGCGTTGTGCTTGCCCTGTTTGCAATGCCGTTTTTGCACAGCGAAGGGCTGAACTTGTTCCTCTATCCGTTTGGCCTCTTGGACCGCCTTGTCGGAATGAGCCCGTCGGCTAGCGTATTTGCAAGCGAAATCGCCGAGAACCGTTCTCCGTTCACGTTGTTGTTGGCGGGGGAGAATGCTTTGGAATGTGTGGTGATGATTGCCCTGTGTGTCGCCGGGCTTGTATTTGCCGTTTGGAATATGCTCAATGGCCGGCTCGGCTTGATGCCAATCTGCCTTTTTGCGACCGCAGCCCTTGCGCTCATCGCCGAACGCAACTTCGTGCTGTATATGCCAGTGTTGCTGTATGGCACGGTCGCGTTCTCCACTAACCACCAACCACCAACCACTAACCACTTCCTACTGTCTACTTCCTACTTCCTACTGTCTACTGTCTACTTCCTACTCTTCTTCCTTCTCGGCCTCTGGGCGCGTTCTCTCCTCGCTTACGATATTTCCATGATTGCTTCCCAACGTGTCCCGGTAGATGCCGCCGCCTGGATGGCCGCTCACCCGCACGAAGGCCATCTGTTCAACGACGACCGTGCCGGTGGCTATCTCGAATTTGTGAATCCTTCGGACCCTGTCTACATCGACGGACGCTTTATCCTCAAGACGGCGGATTTCTTTGAACGCTACCTGCGTTATGCCGACGATCCGGCCCTGTTCATGCACGATGCCGATTCGTTGCATTTTGGCCGCGCCATTTTCCCGCTCCGCTATTATGCCCGTTGGGGGAGCCTCCTCTCGGTGCTCGAAGCGCAGGAAGACTGGAATGTTGCGTACCGTGATTCTCTCTACATTGTTCTAAATCACGATATTTGGAATTTTGTCAGTGAAAGGTAAGTTTTTATTTTGGGAAAAAGTGATGTTGAACACGTATGGCTTTGGGGCTATGCCCTATTTCCCGAAATATTCATTATTTTTAATAAGAATGTTTGATGAATGTTGCATCAGGCGAAAAACCTTTTAAGGAATGCTTATGAATGGTTTGGTAAAAATTGCTATGGTATCGACGTTTGCTTTTGGCTTGGCCCAGGCAACGGTCAATTTCCCGTACCCGCAGAGCACCAACTATGGTGGAAACGGGATTGTGCTTTCGAATCCGACGGAATCGGCTGCACAGTTGAAGGCTGCGTTTGACTACTACTTGAAGAACAAGTACAAGGAAAACGGTTCGTATGCCGCTATTGAAAAAGACCCGGGTAGCTATGTCTCGGAAGGGACTGGCTACGGCATGTTGATGATGGTCTATTTCAGTGACAATACGACGAGCTATCAGTCCCAGTTCGATAAACTGTGGGCGTTCTACAAGGCTGGCTCCAATGAGCATGGGCTCATGAACTGGGCGTTTGGAACTTTGACTCCGTCGGACAACAAGGCCAACGCTGCAACGGACGCCGAAATGGATGTCGCTGCTGCCTTGATCATGGCCTCGTATCAGTTTGGCGATGAAAAGTATCTCGACGAAGCGCGTACTCTTTTGAAAAACGTAAAGAAGTACGAGTTTGAAGACAACGGATTGCACAAGCCGGGCGATGCGTGGAACGACAAAAAGAACCCTTCGTATGCGGCTCCTGCATATTACAAACTGTTTGCCGAAGTGGATACGGAAAATGCCGAGTTCTGGAAAACTACCGCGCTGAATGCCAACTATACTTTACTCGAAGCCAATTCGGCGGAATACTCTACGGGGCTTTTTGACAACTGGTGCGATGCCAGCGGAAAGGGTATGGATAAGTACTATGGGTACGATGCTGCCCGTACGCCTTGGCGCCTGGCTCAGGACTTTTACTGGTTCGGTGAGTCAAAGGCAAAGACGATGCTCGACAAGCTTGGAAAGTGGGTGAGTGGCAAGGATCCTGCGAATATCAAAGGAACGATTGAACGTGGCGGAGAGCAGATGTGGAATGACCACAATAGTACGTTTGTTGCAACGTTGATGACCTCTCTAGTTACGGATGCTTCGAATCAGGGCAAATTGGACGCCTATTGGGCAGAAGCAGTTAGTTTGGGCGATGAAGCTTATTTTGAACAGTCCATGAAGGTCCTTTGCGGTCTCCTCGTTTCGGGAAACATGCCGAACTTTGCCAATCCTCCTGCGGCACCGCAGAGCTCCAGTGCCGGGCCTGAATCTTCGGCAGTCTCTTCGTCGAGCGGGGTGGGGCCTGGCTCGGGTTCCAGCAGTTCTGGGCCGGTACAGAATGGGTCTAGCAGTAGTGCTATCGGCCCGAAAACGAGCAGTTCCGCTGCCGATGCAATTGCCGCCCCGGCCTTGCTCCCGGCAGAATCGTTCGCTTTGCATGGCCGCGTACTCCAGCTGAACTTGCATACGGCTGCCCATGTGGACGTCGCTTCCGTGACGGGTGTCGTTGTCAAGTCGTTCCGTGCCGGTGCGAATTCTACGAGCGTCTCGCTGGCAGACTTGCCTTGCGGAACTTATCTGGTCCGCGTCCAGTCTGCGGGTATGGCCCGAATCCGGACATTCACAATCAAGTAATGCGATTGAGGACGAAGAAAAGTAAAAACGGATTTTGATAATCCGTTTTTTTTGTATTATTCTTTTCAAAGAAAAAGGTTTATTTATGAAGAAATCGCTTTATCCTAAGTTTGCTGCTACGGTGCTTTTTGCCGTGACTTCGATTTTTGCCCAGCAGGGTGCCCCGACGGGAGCTGCTGTTGATCCGTCTGCCGACGAGCAGAAGGCGCTTTCTGCCTTGAAGGGTAAACTTGAGGGGGCGATTGTATGGGCGACGAGCCGTGCCAATTCGCATCACGATATTTGGATTATGAACGCCGACGGCACGAATGCCCGTGCGCTTACCCAAGGCGACAATGTGGACTGGTTCCCGCGCATTTCTCCGGATGGCTCTACGGTGCTGTTCAACCGCAGCAAGGGGGGCTGGGTTCCCGAAAACGACGCCAACTACCCTGAAAAGTGGGACTTGTGGATGGTCGACATCTCGGGCGAGAATCCGCGCAAAGTCGTGGACAACGCCACGTGGGGTACCTGGAGGCCCGATGGCAAGTCTATCGTGTTCAGCCGTGCCGGTAAAGTCTTCACGATGGACCTTGCGAGCAAAAAGGAAACGCTCGTACTCGATGGCGAAAAGGCATTCAACAAGTCTGGCGTGATTCTGCAAGAGCCCAACATGAGTCCCGACGGCAAGCATGTGGCGATTACGCTCCGCGGCTCCATGCGCGAAACGGGCGTGTGGGATTTGGAAAAGTCCGTGTGGACCAAGTCCGGCGATGGTTGCCAGATTGACTGGAATTTTGACGGCTCCAAGCTCTACCGCGTGAACCCGACGGGTAATGGCGGTACCGCTGCTCCGAGTGAAATCCTGTGGTTTAGCGCCAAGGATGGCAAGCAAGTCGAGAAGGTCGGCTTCTTCGGCATCCCGAAGAATGTGAAGCTGATGGATTTGCCCGGCCGCCGCAGCCATGAATATTTCCCGCGCCTCACGCCCGATGGCAAGTGGCTTGTTTGGGGTGCGACCGACAAGGGCCACGACCACGACCTGTTCGACTACGAACTCTATATCTGGAAGATTGGAGAACCGGTGGAAACTGCGACCCGCATTACTTACCACACGGGTAACGACCGCTGGCCGGATATCTGGCTTGGCAAGGTCCCCGTGAAAGAAACTCCGAAGCCTGCGGCCCAGGCTGCCGCAGCTGTCGCGAATGTCCCTGCCGCTGTTGCCGGTGGCGTGAGCGAAGCCAAGATGGATGAACTCATCCAGGCGATTGACCGCCTCACCGAGGCAGTGAAGTCGCTTGCGAAATAGTAGACGGTAGACAGTAGGAAGTAGACAGGTATAAGACTTCCTACTTCTAACTTCCTACTTCCGACCTTATCTTAAAACACATAATGGCGAATGCCCCGGCGACATTCATGCTCGCCTTGCGGCCTGCCATGGGGATTGTCACTTTCATCGTCGCCTCTGCCATCAGTTCGGGGGCGATTCCTAATTCTTCGTTTCCGAGGATGATGAGACCCTTTTCGGGCCATGTTACGTTGTTTATGCTCGGAATGTCTTCGCCGGTTTCGAGTGCGATGATCTCGTAGCCGTTTTCCTTGTGCCACTTGACGCAATCGAATGGGCTGTCCCAGCGCTTAATGGGGATCCATTCCTGGCATCCGCGGGCGGCGCTTTTTACGGTCACATGATCGGGACCGCAACTGTAACCGCTCAGGTGTACCCCTTCGAGCCCAAAACAATCCGTGCTCCTGATGATGGAACCCACGTTGAATGCGCTGCGGAGGTTGTGGACGAGTACGGCGAAGGGGAGGGGAGCTTCGTTTGGCGTTTCACGATCGCCCGGTTCTTGCTCTAGGTAAACATCTCGTTCGAATCCGAGTCCGGCGCGGGTACGGAATGTCTTGTAGAGGTCTATCATTTGTGCCTGATTTTTACCGGTAAGACGCTCGCTTTCGGGGAGTTTCATCCATTCGGCATAGGTGTCGAATTCACGCTTGGCGCGGGGCACGTCGTCGCCCAGTTGCAAGATGATGACACGCAATAATTCGGCCATGCGTTTGGCCTTAGAGGTGTCCTTGGTTGCCAAAAATTTTTTCTCGGAAAACATGCTGAAAATATAGTTCTATTTGGCGTGAAAAGGCTGTGTTCGGAGGCCTGAATCTATGCGCGACTTTTACGCTTTTTACTATCTTTATATTACATGCAAGAAGCACAGAAACCGCGTATCCTCATCACGAATGATGATGGAGTGAATAGCGCGAACATGCACGCCCTCGCTGGCGCTCTTTCTCCCTATGGGGAGGTTTTTGTGTTTGCGCCGAAATCGGAACAGAGCGGTGTTTCTCATGCCTTTACGGTACGCCGTGGCCTCCAGGTCGAAGAAGCCCCTTCCGAGGCCGGTTACAAGGTCTTTTCGATGGACGGGACCCCTGCCGATTGCACGAAGTTTGCCTTGGGGCATTTTGCTTCCTATGGCTTGGAGGTAACCGCGGGGCATGGTCCGGGAGCTTTTGACGTGTGCTTCTCGGGCGTGAACGTGGGCGAAAATTCCGGAGTGTCTTCGCTTTATTCGGGGACTGTCGCCGGAGCGCGTGAAGCGGCCCTCTGGGGGGTGCCGGGCATTGCGCTTTCGCTGCGCGGGATGAATGCCTCCCTCTTGCCTGTTGCAATTGATTTTGCCGTGAAAACTGTCGAGAAACGCCTGTTCGAAAATATTCCCGCTGGTGTTTTCTGGAACGTGAATTTCCCAAAGGCCACTGCCGAAACCTTCAAGGGTTTCAAGGCGACGAGGATGGCCCTTGGAATGTTTACGGACCACTACTCCCACGATGGGGGCTTGTGGCAACTGGACGGTGACAAACTGTGGGACGAGCAGCCCGTGGATAGCGATGATTATTTGCTGAATCAAGGCTATGCGACGGTCACTCCCCACCGCATCGACCAGACCGATGAGAAAAGTTTGAAAAAAATAAATGAAATGATTGCAGGAGGTGAATGGTAGATTTGCGCTTTGAGCTATGAGGTCGCTCGTAAACTCGCTTTGAGGTCGTGCTCATACCTCAGAGGGAACCATAGGTGACCGACCTCAAACCTTCCTACTGTCTACCTCCTACTGTCTACTAATTTGAGGTTAACTAATGTCAGAAGAAATGGTACCAGGCTCGCAGTTCAAGTCCCTCATCGAGAAGGACATGCAGGATTGCTACCTCCGCTATTCCATGAGCGTGATTGTGGCGCGTGCGCTGCCCGATGCGCGCGACGGCTTCAAGCCCGTGCATCGCCGCGTGATGTTCAGTATGCACAAGCTGGGCGTGGTGCCCAACAAGGGTACGGTCAAGTCCGCCCGTATCGTGGGTGACGTCATCGGTAAGTACCACCCGCATGGCGACTCTGCCGTGTACGAGACGCTTGCGCGTATGGCCCAGGATTTCTCCCTGCGTTACCCGCTGGTGTTTGGTCAGGGGAACTTCGGCTCCATCGACGGCGACAGCCCTGCTGCCATGCGTTACACCGAAGCCAAGATGAACAACCTCGGCGCGCTCATGCTCGAAGACCTGGAAAAGGATACCGTCGACATGGGCCCGAACTACGACGAGTCTCTTGAAGAACCGCTGGTTCTGCCTTCGGCACTCCCGAACATGATCGTGAACGGTACCTCCGGCATTGCCGTGGGTATGGCGACCAACATGGCTCCGCACAACTTGCGCGAAGTCGGTGCTGCAATACACGCCTTGGCCGAAAATCCGGACCTTCCGGACGAGAACCTGATGGACTACATCAAGGGCCCGGACTTCCCGACTGGCGCTGTCGTCTGTGGCCGTTCCGGCATCCGCGAAGCTTACCTCACGGGCCATGGCCGCGTGCGCGTGCGTGCCCGCACCGAAATCGAGACGGATTCCAAGGGCAAGCCGCGCATCATCGTCACTGAAATCCCGTACATGGTGAACAAGGCGGAACTCTGCAAGAAGATTGCAGACCTTGTTCGCGAAAAGCGTGTCGACGGCATTACCGACATCCGTGACGAATCTAGCCGCGACATTCGCATCGTTATTGAATTGCGCCGCGACGCTGTGGGTGAGGTGGTCTTGAACAACTTGTTCAAGTACACACAGTTACAGACAACGTTTAGCATTTACAACCTGGCCCTCATCAACAACCTGCCCAAGGTCCTCACGATGAAGGAACTGCTGCAGGTTTACATCGATCACCGCCTCGATGTGATTACGCGTTCGACGCAGTTCGATTTGAAGAAGGCCGAAGCCCGCCTCCACATTATCGAAGGCCTGCGCATCGCGACGCAGAACATCGACGAAGTCGTTCAGATTATCAAGGCGAGCAAGACGACCGACATCGCGAAGGCGTCTTTGCAGGAACGTTTCAACCTCGACGAAATCCAGTCGCAGGCCATCGTGGACATGCGCCTCGGCCAGCTCACCGGCCTCAACCTCGAAAAGTTGGAAGCCGAATACAACGAGCTCGTGGCGACTGTCGCCGACTTGAAGGACATTCTCGAAAAGCGTGAACGCCGCATCGCCATCATGCTCGAAAAGCTCGATGCCGTCGTGGCGAAGTACGGTGACGAACGCCGCACCACCATCGGCGAAGCTATCGACGATAGCGACGAAGAAGACCTGATTGCCGAAGAGGAACAGGTGATTACGCTCAGCCGCGAAGGCTACATCCGCCGTCTGCCTATCGACACGTTCAAGGCGCAGAACCGCGGTGGCAAGGGCATTATCGGTGCCGGCCTCAAGGACGAGGACAACGTGGAGCAGATCTTCACGGCGAGCACGCACAGCTACCTGCTCGTGTTCACCAACAAGGGCCGCGCCTACTGGACCAAGGTCTACCGCCTGCCCGAAGGCACGCGCAACGGCAAGGGCCGCCCGATTGTCAACTTTGTCGGGCTTACGGACGGCGAAACCGTGCAGGCGATTGTGCCGGTACGTAAGTTCGGCGGTTTCTTCTGTCTCGTGTTCGTGACCAAGAAGGGTATCATCAACAAGATGGACCTCAAGTTGTTCAGCCGTCCGCGCAAGGCGGGCGTGAACGCCATCAGCTTGGATGAGGGCGACGAACTCGTGAAGGTGCAGCTCGTGGGCATGACCGAAGAAGAATACAAGGCTTCCCTGAACGCAGGCGATGTCGAAGATGCCGCCGATCAGTCTGCCGAGACTGCCGAACCGGCCGATGGTGAGGCCGAAGGCGATGATGCCGAAAATCTGGAAGCGCGCCCGATTCCGAATGACCTGCTGATGATTGCCACCCGCAACGGCCAGGCGGTCACGTTCCCGATCACCTGCTTCCGCCCGATGGGCCGTGGCACTCATGGTGTCCGTGGTATCAAGCTCTCCGAAGGTGACGAGGTCATCTCGCTCCTGTGGCTCAAGGCGGGCAACAAGGTGCTCACCATTACCGAGAAGGGCTACGGCAAGCGCAGCGAGCCGGGTACCTACCGTGTCACCAAGCGTGGCAGCAAGGGCGTCAAGAACCTGAACGTCACCGACAAGATCGGTTCGGCCGTGTTCGTGGACAGCGTTGCCGACGATTACGACTTGATCATCACCACCAAGGAAGGCCAGGTCATCCGCATCAAGGCTGCCGACATCCGCCTCACGGGCCGTAATGCCCAGGGCGTGAAGGCCATCAGCTTGCGCGAAGGCGACGTGGTGCAAGATGCGACCGCCCTCCCGAGCGTGGAAGATATCGAACACGATAGCGCCGAGGCGAAGGAGACCTTCGACAAGGTGGAAGGCGTCGAAGTCGATGACGATTCCGTGGATGCTTCCGCTTCCGAAGGCGAAAATCCGACTCCGGAAGGCGTCTAGTCCGTAAAAAACGAACTCAGAAAGTAAAAAAAGAGGCAATCTTTCCGGGATGGCCTCTTTTTTTATAGTTTATTGAGAAGGTAGGTGCAGGAATATGAGAAAAGAAATCCTAAAAACGGGCTTTGTCGTTGCCTTGGTGCTTGCGGTTTCCGCCTATGCGGCCGATGCCTGCAACGACGAAATGGGCCATGTGGGCGAGGGCAAGAAAGTCATTGGGACCGGTTCCGAGAGCGTCAAGGGGGACGTCGGCAATTCGGGTTTCCAGTACGAACTCTGGCATTCCGAAGGCTCGGGCTCCCTGACTTATTATGACAACGGAACCTTTTCTGCGGAATGGAGTGGCTCGCAAGACTTCATTGCCCGAGTCGGTCTCCGGTATGCCGAAAGCAAAAATTTTGACGAATTTGGCAATTTTTCAGCGGATTTCAAGTTCACCAAGTCGGGAAGTGCCGATTTCTCGTATATTGGCATCTATGGCTGGACGGATAATCCGCGCGCCGATTACTTCATCCTGGAAGACTGGTTCAGCGAACCGAATCCCGAGTATTTGGGCGAAAAGAAGGGCGAGATTACGGTAGACGGGGATACGTACGACATCTATTCCTTTAAGCAAAACAAGCTGTATGTCCAGGGAGACATAAACTATCCGACTTTTTACAGTGTCCGTCGCATACCCCGCCAGTGCGGCCATATAGATATCACGGCCCACTTCAAGAAATGGACGGAGCTCGGCCTCAATCTGGGCAAGATGAACGAGGTCATGATGGTTGCGGAAGCGGGCAATGGTTCTGCTACGATAGATTTCACCTATTTCAACGTGACCGAATCGGAGCCTAGTTCTCCGGCTCCATCCTCCAGTTCCGCAACTCCGGAATCGAGTTTTGCCGTGCCGGCCTCTGATGCCCTCGTTGAATCTTCTAGCTCTGTAACCCAGGAATTGAAACCTGCTGCAAAATCGTCTGAATCGACCACGGCGATGATGCAAAAGGTCCACATTAGTTCGTCCGACCGCAGCCTGGTCGTTTTCGATATGCAGGGCCGTATTTTGGGTAAGCTGACGGTACCGGCGGGAATGGCACTAAATAGTGCTATTTTTGCAAAATTCGGCAGGCCGGGTATCTACATGGTGCAGTCCGACGGGGTTTTCAAGGTGCTTTCCGTGGCAAAATAGCTTGAAAAAATGTAAAAAAAAGTATAAAAAGGTTTTTTCGGCAAGAAAACCCTTTTTTTATTGTGCTATTTACTACAGAAAATTGCAAAAAAACAAAAAAAACAAGAAAAAAATCAGTATTTATCTATATTTGGTACAAACTTTGGAGGTTTTATGAAAACGAGAATTATTGGGGCTTCGGCTCTTTGTGTAGCTTTTGCCGCTTCTAGCGCTTTGGCTCAGGATTTCTGCCAAACTGCTGCTCATAGCGGTTCTAAGGTGGAAGTTTCCACGAATAAAGTGGATAAGTTCAGCAATGGTATTGGTTACGAACTTTGGAACGAAGGCGGCAACGGTGGTTCCGCTACGTTCTACGACGATGGCTCCTTCAGCTGCAAGATGACCGGTGCCAAGGACTATCTGTGCCGTGCCGGTCTTTCTTTCAATAGCGATAAGACCCACGAGGAAATTGGCCACATGAAGGCGGATTTCAAGCTGGTCAAGGGTAATCTTTCCGGAATCGACTATTCCTACATCGGCATTTACGGCTGGACCCGTGAACCTCTGGTAGAATGGTATATCGTGGACAACTCCGGTAGCCAGTACATGCCCGGTGATTGGGTTGCTCAGGGATCTTCTAAAAAGGCTCATGGCGAGTATGAAATTGACGGTGCCAAGTACAAGGTTTATGAAGGTGACCGCACCTCTTATTCCATCGATGGCGACAATACCTATTTCAAGCAGTATTTCAGCGTGCGTACTTCGATGCGCGATTGCGGTACCATCGATATTACCGCCCACTTCAAGAAGTGGGAAGAACTCGGCATGAGAATGGGTAAGTTGCACGAAGCCAAGATCCTTGGTGAAGCCGGTAGCAATTCGGGTCCGAATGCCCGTGGCGAATACGACTTCCCCTATGCCAAAGTCTATATCGAAGGTGCTGCTCCCAGTTCTTCTGAAACCCCGTCTTCTAGCTCCGAAGCTCCGAAGTCCAGCTCCGATGCTAAGTCTTCCAGCTCCGTTGGCCCGGCTTCCAGCTCCGACGCTCAGTCTTCCAGCTCTGTTGGCCCGGCTTCCAGCTCCGATGCCGTATCGTCTTCTAGTGCTCCTGCCAACGTAAGCAGCAGCTCCTCGGGTCTCGCTCTCCCTGCCGAAATGAAGGTCTTCCGTATGTCCGGTACCGCCCAGGTGTTCGACATGCAGGGTAAGTTCCTCGGCACGGTTGAACTGAAGTCCGGCGCTTCTCTGAAGGAAATCGTCGTGAACAAGTTCGGAAAGTCCGGAATGTATCTGCTGAAGCAGGGTGCTGCCGTTAAGGTTGTCTCTGCCGAAAAGCGCTAAATTTTAGAAACATTGCTGAAAATGGCCCGTTTCCTCATGAGGAAACGGGTCTTTTTTTGTCACAAAATGCCGTTTTTTTGCGGAAATCACAAGTCAAGGAATGTTGTTTTATGATACAACATCATTTATTTCTGCTGGGAGAAGCTTTGTGGAAAAGGGTATAGATTACATATGGTATGGTTGATAAATAACCATAAGAGGAGCTCAAAGATGAATAAAAAAATATTGAAATTCGGCCTTGCCCTTGCGATGGGGCTTGTCTCGTCTGCATATGCGGACATCGATGCCTGCAAGGATAATATGGGCCATGAAGGCAAAGAATCGAGGACCCAGGGCCAGAACAACTCCAGCGTGACGGGTAACGTCGGCAGTTCTCCGTACCACTATGAAATCTGGTACCAGGGCGGCAACAATTCCATGACCTATTATGATAATGGTACTTACAAGGCCAGTTGGAGCAATACAGGAGACTTCCTTGCTCGTGTCGGATTCAGATACGACGAAAAGCAGACTTACGAGCAAGTTGGCCCCATCGATGCCTATTTCAACTGGAAAAAGGATGGTAGTGCCGGTGGTTACAACTATATTGGTATCTACGGCTGGACGGTTGATCCGCTGGTAGAATACTACATCGTGGATGACTGGTTCAGCAAGCCGGGTGCAAACCTCCTCGGCCAGAGAAAGGGTGAATTCGAGGTGGATGGCGCCAAGTACGAAATTTGGCAGAATACCCGTGTCCAACAGCCTTCCATTAAAGGTACTTCGACTTTCCCCCAGTATTTCAGCGTGCGTAGTAACTCCCGTTCTTGCGGACATATCGACATCACGGCTCACTTCAAGAAATGGGAAGAACTCGGCATGAGGATGGGTAAGATGTACGAAGCCAAGGTGCTTGTCGAAGCCGGCGGCGGTACTGGTTCCTTCGATGTCTCCTACTTCAAGATGACAGACAAGAAGCATCCTCTCGAATCTGCAGTTCCGTCTTCTAGCTCCGAAGCCCCGAAATCCAGTTCTGATAAGGCTCCGAAGTCCAGTTCTGACAAGGCTCCGGCCTCCAGTTCTGACAAGGCTCCGGCTTCTAGTTCTGACAAGGCCCCGGCCTCCAGCTCTGACGCCGCTGGTCAATCCTCCAGTTCTGAGCTGGCCGTTACTGCCCCCGCCGGTTCCTCCAGCTCCGGCCCCAGTGCCCTTCCGGCCGAAATTGCGAACTTTGGCATGGCTGGTACCTATCAGGTGTTCGACATGCAGGGCAAGTTCCTCGGCAAGGTTGAACTGAAGGATGGCTCCACCCTCAAGGCTGCCGTCGGAAGCAAGTTCCCCCATTCAGCTATCTACATGGTCAAGCGCGGCTCTGTAGCCAAGATTGTCTCTGTAGAACGCTAAATCGCGTTTTAAACGATGTTTGACCCGATTCCCTCCCGGAATTGGGTCTTTTTTTTGTCAAAAAACGCTGTGAAATGACTGTTTGTAAACTGTTTCGTGTTGTTTCCTATAACAACGACTTTTGCGCTTTTTTCGCTATTTATTGTGGTTTCGCACCTATATTAAGAAGGATAACTTTATGAGGAGTAAACTATGAAAAGTGTATCTAAAATTGCCAAAATGAGTCTTGCACTCATTGTTTCTTGCGGCTTAGGCAGTGCTTTCGCTGTTGACGCCTGTAAGGACCAGATGAGCAAGTCTGCAGGTTCTGGACATGGAGTGAGCGGGAACTCGGTCGGTTCCATCAGCGGCACCCCGTGGGGTTTCGAACAGTGGTATCAGGGTGGCAGCGCTTCGATGACCTACTACGATAACGGTACGTTCAAGGCCAACTGGAACAATTCTAACGACTACCTGACCCGCGTGGGTTATCAGTATGGTGGTGGCGGTATTGACCATAAATCCAAGTATTTCACGGTCGATTACAACTACAAAAAGACGGGCTCTGCTCAGTATGGCTATATCGGTATTTATGGCTGGACTGCTAACCCGGAAACCGAATACTACATCGTGGACGACTGGTACAGCAAGCCGAGCGAAAACTACGTCGGTGAAAAATTCGGTGAAATCACTGTGGACGGCGCCAAGTACACCATCCACGCCTTCCTTCGCCAGCAGGAACCTTCCAAGTCGGGTACTTCCACCTTCGTCCAGTTCTTTAGCATCCGTCAGAGTGCGCGTCAGTGCGGCCATATCGACATTTCTGCCCACTTCAAGAAGTGGGACGAACTCTTCACGGGCCAGAACAAGCAACTCAAGGGTTCCAAGGGCGGTGGCTCTGCTTCGCTCAAGTTCGGTAAGGTGACCGAAGTGATGCTCATGACCGAAGCTGGTGGCGGCGCTACGGGTTCCGTGGAATACACCTACTTCGACATGAAGGATAACGGATCTCCTTCCGAGGTCGTTCCGCCGAAGGAAATCGAACGCAAGCCGTTCGGTGGCACGGCAGTCTCCATTCCGGGTTCTGTCGAAGCCGAAAACTTTGACGAAGGTAACGAAGGCGTTACGTACAGCGGTGCGCAGGGTGCATCGGGTGACGATGGCGACCACACCTATCGCGGTGAAGATTATGCCAGTGTCGACATCGTGAGCGGTGGCTCTGGTAAGGCAATCGGTTATACCGCTGCCGACGAATGGCTCGAATACACCATTAACGTTACTCAGGCCGGTGAATACGATATCGAAGCCAACGTTTCGAACGGTTCCGGTGCAGGTACGGTTGAACTGTCCCTGGACGGCACGGCTCTTGCCTCTCTTGCTTTCACGGGAACTGCAGATGACTGGAATGCCTATGAACTTGCCAAGGGCAAGGCCACTCTCACTGCTGGTCAACACAAGCTCCGCATCACCATTGCAAATGCAAATACGAATGTGGACTACGTGAAGTTCAGCCTGCCGGGTGCTACTACCGTTGATCCGGGTACAAATCCGGGGACGGATCCTGGCACGAATCCCGCTACGAATCCGGGAACCAATCCGCAAGAAGATCCCCTGGCTTTGGCCAAGAATGTTCGCTTGAACAAGACCAGCCATGTGGCTCAGGTGTTCGATATGCAGGGCCGTTCTCTTGGCAGCGTTACTTTTGCCAACGGAACTTCTATCAACGATGCCATCTTTGCCAAGTTCGGCAAGGCCGGTGTTTACATGGTGAGGGTTGGCAGCAAGGTCCGTTCCATTTCTGTGACCCGCTAAAAGTTTCAAATCTAAAACACTCCTTATATTGTCAAAGGTGCCTCGTTCGGCGGGGTACCTTTTCTTTTTTTGCGTAAAAAGCCTTTCATTGTCGTTTTTACAACAAAGAATTATTTGAAAAGTGATGTAGAACACAATTTGAAATTATTTTATAAGCAGGTTGGCTGATGGTGGCATTTCCAAAGAGAAAATGTCTCTATCGGCAAAAAATTGGAGTTGGATATGAACAAATTGTTCCTTGGGTTGGCCAGGGCCACGTTTTTTGTGACCCTCGCTTTTGGCTTAAACGCTTATGCAGCCGATGCTTGCAGCGAAAAGGGCGGGCATTCCGGAAACGGCACGACCACTCGTGGTCAAAATAATTCAAGTGTGACGGGGAATATCGGTAGTTCCGGTTACCATTATGAAATATGGTATCAAGGCGGAAATAACTCGATGACCTATTACAATGACGGAACATTCTCGGCGGAATGGAACGGCTCCAACGACTTCCTGGCTCGCGTGGGACTCAAGTACAACAGTACCCAAACGCACGACCAGATTGGTTATTTTACTGCTGATTACAAGTTCACCAAGTCGGGGAGTGCTGCTTATTCCTATATCGGCATTTACGGTTGGACCGAGAATCCGCTGGTGGAATACTATATCGTCGATGACTGGTTTACCAAGCCGAGTCCGCAGTATTTAGGCACAAAGAAGGGCGAAATCACGGTGGACGGCGATACCTATGATATTTACACGTTTACTCGCGTGAACCAGCCTTCGATTAAGGGGACTTCTACTTTCCCGCAGTTCTTCAGTGTACGCCGTAACGCTCGCCAGTGCGGCCATATCGACATTACCGCCCATTTCAAGAAATGGGGGGAGGTTGGCCTGAATCTCGGGAAGATGTACGAGGTGAAGGTGCTGGCCGAAGCCGGTGGCGGTGCTACCGGAAAGATTGACTTCACCTACTTCAACATAACGTCTAAAGGTTCACCGTCTGGCTCGGAAACAGCGGTAACGCCGAAATCCAGTGCATCGACCCATCATTCGTCGACATCCATTCATCCTTCTTCATCCTCTCATCGATCCTCGCATTCTGTTTCCAGTTCTTCGAGAACGAGCAGCCATCACAGGAGCAGTTCCAGTAAGGCGAAGGTTTCGTCTTCGAGCCGGGATTTTTGGGGAAGTGTCGTCGCTTCGTCTTCTAGTATAACCATTCTTTCGCCAATTTCCGGTTCCAGTGTTGCTCCCGTTATCATTCCGATTAGCAGCAGTTCTGGAAACATCATTGGATCCATTGACGCTCTCCCGGATGTGTCGCCGGTGCCGATGGGAACATCGGTATTGCAGGTGTTCGACGTGCAGGGCAAGTATCTCGGCAAGGTTGAATCTAGGGATGGAACTTCTTTGAACGATGCCGTGTTCATGAAGTTTGGCAAGACGGGTGTTTACATGGTTAAACGTGACGGCAAAGTAAAAATGTTGTCTGTGACGCGCTAAAATTTTTATATTGATAACCGATTAATACTCCTCATATTGCCATAAGGCATCTCGGTTCCGCCGAGATGCCTTTCTGCTTTTGAATATGTTGTATGTTGAATGTGCGAAAAAAAACACGCCCCGCTGGGGACGTGTTGAAAAGGTTCGTCTTGCGACGGATTACTTCTTGGAAGCCTTCTTGGGCGGGTGGGCGGCAATCTTCTTGGTGCCCTTGCCCTGCGTTGCCTTGGCGGCGGCTTCTTCGGCCTTGATCATGGACTTCATGCTTTCGAGAGCCCCGTTCGGGTCGAGCTCGATCGCTTCGGATGCTTCATCCACCATTTCGGCGAACTCGTCGTACCAGTCGGCGAAGATTTCCACTTCGAGGTGGTCGACGCCCGGAACCGTGAGGCGCACGCCACAGGCTTCGCCCACGCGGTCGAGGAACTTGGCCATCTGCGGCTTGAGGAGCGTGAGGTCGAGGCCGTCGAGGTCTTCGGGTTCAAACCAGACACCGTCGACATCGCTGTCGTCTTCTTCCTTAGCCTTCTTTTTGGACTTCTTGCCTTCGCACTTGCCGCACTTGCATTCCCCGTCGCATTCGTCGTTGCCGTACAGGGCCATGTATTCTTCGTCGTCCATGCCGCTGTCGTAGTAGAATTCGTCTTCTTCGAGGTAGAGCGTCTCGACAAAGATTCCCTTGGCGCCGAGCGTCTTTGCGGCGGCGATGAATTCCTTGAGTTCGCCACCGAAGTAGCGCGTGGTTTCTGCTTCCTCGTTCAGAGTCTGGACGGGAATGGGGGAGAGTTTCTGCTTGGTGATGTAGTCGCAGACAACATCAGTGATAGATTGGTTGTTCTTGGCCATTGGATTCTCCAGTAAAAAAGTGATTAGTGGTTGGTGATTAGTGGTTAGGATTATAATCGCGTCGAAGCCACCATACTAATCCTGTTTACTAACCACTGCCCACTGTTTACTAAACGTGGTACTTCTTCAGGCTCGGGGCCTTCTCTTCGATCAGCTTCATGATGCGGGCGACTGCGTCGGCGCCGTTGGCCGTATCCTTCACGCTCACGAGCGGCTGGAACAGCGGGCTGTTGAACAGCGTGCCGAGCGGAATCGGGTTCTTGCGGCAGAACGTGATGTCGATAAAGTCGCGGGCGTCCTTTTGCAGATTGTGAGCCTTGTCCTTGTCGCCAGCCTGGAATGCCTTGTACAGTTCGACGAACGTCTTCGTGGCCTCGGGGATGTTGCCCGAAGCGCTGATGAGGCCCGTGCCACCCATTTCGAGGAGGTCGGCAAACAAACCGTCTTCACCGCTCATCACGGCGAAGTCCTTGCCCTTGGTTTCCTTGATCACGCGCATCGTGTCTTCGTGGAACTTCTCGCCAAAGCCGAACTCCACGGCCTGCTTGAGACCGATGATGTTCTTGTCTTCGGCAAGTTCGATGAGGGTGTCGGGATGCACGTAGCTTGAGGTGCGGCCCGGGACGTTGTAAATCACGATTTTGGCACCCGTCTCGCTGCTGAGCGTGCGGTAGTGCTTCAGGAGGCCTTCCTGCGGCGGGTTGTTGTAGTAGCCTGTGACGCAGAGGACTGCCACCGGGGCAATCTTCTGCACGTTCTCGATCATTTCGATGGATTCGCGGGTGCAGTTGGAACCGGCACCGGCAATCACGGGCACGCGGCCGTCCACGTAGTCGAGCGTAAACTTGATGACATCGAGGTGCTGCTGCGGGGAAACCGTCGCACTCTGACCCGTGGTCACGGCAGGGAGCACGCCACTTGCGCCGTTAGCGATCACGTCGTCGATCATTTGGCCCATCTTCTTGTAGTCGATGGAGTTGCGGAGGTTCTTGGGATCGTCGTTCTTGAGCGGGGTGAACAACGCGGGGAAAACACCAGTAAGTTGAGAAGCGTTTGTAATCTGCATAGTGCCCTAAATATAGTATTAGACGAGAACCGGAGGGCGAAATGTACGAAATTTGATGCTTTTTAACGCCTTAGTTGAATTTTCCACTATTTCACAAACCTGCCGCAAGATTTTACGTACAAATTATAGATTGGAACGGGGTGAAAGATTGTGCTTGCTTGGGTTGGATTGCTCAATAAATGTAAAACATTGAAGCGTAATAGAATACGAACTTGATCAAGGGTTGCTTGGACCGCTTTAATGACGTTTTGGTGTGCTACAAATCGAAAAAATGTTCTGTCGCCGCACTCGCCTTTTACTAAATTTGCTGCGTTAAATCTCAAAAGGAACCCCTATGGAAAACATTACCCAGATTTGGAAAAAGATTCAGTCCCCCGAATTCAACCCGGCTACCGACATGGCGCTTGTCGAACAGGTGAAGCAGGTCGCATTGACTTCTCAGGAGCCCGCCAAGGTGAGCTTTGGTACTTCTGGCTGGCGTGGTGAAATCGGTTCCGAATTTACGCTCCGCAACCTCCAGGTGGTGGGTGCCGCCATCGTTCGCCTTTACAGGGAAGCGACTCCCGAACTTTTCGAAGCCCTCGGCGTGAAGGACTTTGCCGAACTCCAGAAGCGTGGCGTGGTCGTCGGTCATGACAACCGCCTGCTCGGTCATGAATTCTGCGAAGCCGTGGCTGACCAGTTCGCGAAGGCTGGCGTGAAGGTCTACTACGGTGGCGAGATGCCGACTCCGGAATTCAGCGCCTGCATCGAAATGCTCGGTGCTGCCTGCTCCATCAACATGACCCCGAGCCACAACCCGAGCCACTACAACGGCATCAAGTTCAACCCGGCCGACGGCGGTCCTGCCGGTCCGGAAATCACGAACGTCATCACGAAGCTTTCTAACGAAATGATGTCCACCTGGAAATTTGAACCGGTGGGCAAGGTTGACTGGGAAATTATCGACTCCCTCAAGATTTACAAGGAATTCCTCGTCAAGCAGGGCACGATCAAGTTCGACCGCATCAAGGAATTCATCAAGAAGGGCCGCCTGACTCTCGTTTGCGACCACGTGCACGGCTCTACCCGCCGCCGTCCGGCTGCTCTCCTCGACAATCCGGAATGCCTCATTACGCTCCGTAACGAAGATGACTCCCTGTTCGGCGGTATCGCACCCGAACCGTCCAGCAAGAACCTCGAAAAGGTCCGCAAGGTGCTGGACGAAAGCAAGTCCTGGTTCCGCCTGGGCGCTATCTTCGACCCGGATGGTGACCGTATCCGCTTCTACGACGGTACACGCGAAATCGACATGAACCAGTTCGGTGCTATCGCTTTCCACTACATGGCTACCTGGCGCAAGGAACAGGGCTGCGTGGCCAAGTCTGTCGCGACTTCCAACTTTGTGAACATCATTGCCGAAAAGCTCGGCGTGCCTGTGATGGAAACTCCGGTGGGCTTCAAGAACTTCCGCCCGTGGCTTTCCCGCAATGCCAAGCAGAAGGCCCTCGTCGCCTTCGAAGAATCCGATGGTATCTCCGGTCTCAACAACACGCTCGAAAAGGATGCCCAGTTCGGCCTCCTCATCGCTCTCGAAATTCTTGCAACGACTGGCAAGAACCTCGGTGAATACCTCGATGCCCTTTATGAAGAATATGGTCGCTTCTACCCGACCCGCTCGGGCTTCGAAGTCGACAAGTCCCTCGTGGGTGCTCCGCTCAAGGCCAAGGTCGACGCCATCGCGACGATCGCCCAGCCGGGTGCGAAGGTCATGGTCGGCAACAACGAAAAGACCGTGAAGCAGCTCCTCACGCTCGACGGCGTGAAGGTCATCTTCGACGACGACTCCTGGATGCTCGTGCGTCCGTCGGGTACGGAACCGAAGGTGCGCATTTATACGGAATGCCGCAACCCGGACGAGAAGGACCCGATGTTCGAAGCGGCGAAGGCTTTGTTCTTCAAAAATTAATGTTGCATACATTGGAATAGGATTGATGGAAAAATGAAAAAGATAATCGCTGTGTTGTTCCTGGCTTGTGCCCTTTTGGGCTATGCGCAGGATAGCTCCATAAAGCCCGAATTTCAGGCTTTTTCTGGTGCTTTGGTCAAATTGAAAAAGGCAAAGAACGGCTACCACAAGTTCATGTTGCAGATTGTCGCTGCTCCGTGGGCTTTTAAGGCCGAAGGCGAAGTGGCCGCCCCCGGTGGCGACCCCGACATGCTCATCAATGCCCTTTTTGACGGCGACCTCTATGCAGTGCTTGCTTATGTTCCTTCGGCGACGTCGGGTGCAGACGGTCAGGAATATCAGGTCGGGCTTTTCGACATGATGCTTTTCTTTGAGGATGAACCGACGAAAATCCGCAACTTGAAATTTACCCTCTTGCCGCCTGCAAACGACGACTGGGCGATGAGCGCGTTCAACGATGCGCAATCCTCCGGTTCGTTGCTCGGTAAAATCTGGAAGGGTAAGTACGACCGCGAAATTACGAAGGCTTCCGCGAATCCGTTGACGAAGCAGTCGGTGCGTTCGATGCAGAGGGCTGCCGAGGAAGCCGCTGCTGCCGAAGAAGCGGAACGTCAGGCCAAGATGGCTGCGAAAAAGTCCAAGAAAAAGAAGAAGAAGGCTTCTATTGTTGACGAATGCGACGATCCGGATATGACGGTGAAAGAAAAGCGTCGCTGCCAGATGAAGGCGAAAAACGCAGGATCAAATTCTGCGGAGCCGAAGAAAAAAAAGAAAAGAAAGAAAAAAAGAGAATAAGTTTCACTAAAAATCCAAAAACCTGAATATTTGAGGTAATCTATGTCCGGTCACTCCAAATGGGCCACCACCAAACGCAAGAAAGCCAAAACCGACGTCGCTCGCGCGAAGGCTTGGAACAAACTTATTAAGGAAATTTCCATTGCTGCCAAGCTCGGCGGTGGCAACCCCGACGCGAACCCGCGCCTGCGTGCTGCTATCCTCAAGTCTAAGAGCCAGAGCTTGCCGACCAAGAATATCGAAAGCGCCATCGCCAAGGGTACGGGTGCGAACTCCGGTACCGAAATGACGGAGCCGCTGTACGAAGGACGCGGCCCGGGTGGCATTGCCATCATGGTGCAGTGCTTGACCGACAACAAGGTCCGCACGGTTGCCGAAATCCGCAACATCTTCAACAAGAACAACGGTTCCATGGGTGAATCTGGTTCTGTGTCTTGGGCTTTCACCTACAAGGGCGTGATTGTCGTCGATGCCGAAAAGTATCCCGAAGACCAGGTGATGGACCTCGTGCTCGAAGCCGGTGCCGAAGACATGACGACCGAAGACGGCGTGCATGAAATCTCCACGAGCCCCGAAGCTTTCGACGCTGTGTCCAAGGCTCTCGAAGCTGCCAACATCGAAATGATGAGCGCTGAAATCACCTACGTCGCTAACGACCCGGTGAAGCTCGGTCATGACGATGCACAGAAGCTCCTCAAGCTCATCGACAAGTTCGAAGACCACGACGACGTCCAGGACGTGTACCACAACGCCGAAATCGACGAAGCGGACATGGACGCGGAATAGCGACGAGGTCGTGCCTACGGCACTCTGAGCTATGGAGTCGCTCCCCTTGCAGGGTCGCTGTGAGGTTATGTTATATTGAGTCATCCCCGCCTTGTGCGGGGATTTCTTTTTTTACGCAAAAGTATGTATATTCTTAAAAAGAGGTTGGTATGAATATTCGTAGATTTTTTCGTTTGGGTTGCTTGTCTGTTGCGAGCTTTTTCTGGGCTAGTTGCGGCAGTGATACGGATTCTTCGACGGGTGCGGATTCCGGTATTAATCCTGGGAGTTCTTCGGCGGATATTCTACCGAATTCGTCGGAATCGGTTGAATCGAGTTCTGTGGCGGCTGAAAGTTCATCCAGCCAAATTGGCAGTTCGAGTTCTGCGGGTTATATATTGGCGAGAGACCCTTCAATTAGTTGCAAGATGACACATTACGGCGTTCGTGTTTGTTATAATTCTTGTTATGATGCTATACGTGATTTAGAAAAGGATGATTTGATTTCTGAAAAGCAACTGGCATTTATAGAAGACGAACTAGAATCATGTCATGCTTTGGAGAATACTACGAGTGTAGTTTACGGTACGCCTGAGCCGTCTTGCAAAATTCCAGTTTATGAAAAATTTGAATGTGAATGTTCCAATGATAGTATTTATGTAGGGTGCCGTTTAGATTCTAATCAAATAGATGTTGATGGAGTTGGGGCGTGGGCTTATGGAATAGACGAATATCGTGCTGATCAAAGTTCAAGCTCGTCTGAAAAAATGACGAAGAATTGTCCGCATGAGGATTTTCTTCCATTTACGGGTATTCTAGAGGAAGTTCAAAAAGAACTGTACGAAAAAATTGTGCAGAAACTCGAGAATGATTCAACTTTGTCTGAATCTGGACGGCAGTATTTGGATAGTCTTTTGAATCACGAAAAGAAAACTTTGCGGGAATCTCCGAATAGAATCAGTGGTTCTTCTGTTTCTCCCTATCCATCTGATAATTTGTTTGAATCTAGTTATTATTTTAAAATAGACTCCAAAAATTGGTTTAGCGGCTATATCGCCAAAACCAAGACCTGCGAAGACGGTTCGCCTGTAATAACGGAACGATATCGGCAAAAATACGATGATATTCTTCAGGAATGCCTTGATTTAATCAATAAGAAATTGGAAGAAATCGAACTCGAAGAATGACAATTCCGGTCTATCCCGCCGTTTTATTGATGTACAAATTATTTTTACAAATGGGCCTATTCCGTGGAATGGGTTCATTTTTTATATTTGTAATCAGATAGGTGTATACATTCATGAAGGCATTTCTTGTTGTTTCGGTGCTGGCTCTTCTTATAGTCGGCTGTGCCTTTAATAAGGGCGTGCAGGGACAGGCTCGTTCCATCACCGCTCTCGATGCCGAAAATTTCAGGATTATTGAAAAACGCCAGGCATTAGGTGCCTCAATCGCTTCACAAGATAGGGTTGCGTGGGTAGCTTCCGATTCTGTCGTCTCTAACATTAACCCTTCGGCGCTCGATAAAATCGAAGGCTATGTGGCGCAGGGCGATACCCAGGACGGCTATGCCGTTTTCTATGGCTATCAGGATGACCGCTATATTCAGGTGGCGCGTGTTGATTTCAAGGATGGACGCTTGACGAAGGATTTTGTTGAAAAGGCGATAGATGACGAGCGGTTGCTTGGCCTCGTGACAGCGAACAATTCTGCAAATCGTCGTTTCAATCTTTATACAGATAAACTAAACATCATCTACAACTCGTACATCATGGAAAACGACAGCGGGTACACGGTTTACTTCATTCCCGGTTCCACGAACGACTACCTCGTGTTCGGCGGATGTTTTAGGCTTTCCTCAAGCGATTCGCAGGAATGGACTATCGAGAAATTGCACAATGGTCCTGTGGCGATAAAGTTCGAAAAAGTCAAGCAGAGCAACATGCTCATGCGCACGTCGTCGAACGACAAACTCCCTTCCGAAACAGATTACGCCCAGTTCCACATTACAAAGCAATGGGCTCCGGTTCAGTATATACAAACGAGTTCGTACGTGTTCTTGCTCAAGTACGACAAGGTAACCGGTTTTACAAATACGATGATGGTGAAATAGTTAGCGGCCGAGAGTTTCCCGGTAGCTGTGTACGGCGGCCTTGTAGTTTGTGACCGCCTTGGCAACGCGTTCGGCCAGGTCTTGTTGACCCTTGGCCGTCATCATGTAGGCTTCGTCTTCGAGGTTGCTGATGAATCCCAGTTCGATGAGCACGGCGGGCATCATCGCGCCGACGAGGACCATGAATCCTGCACCGCCCACGCCGTTCGCCTGCTTGACAATCTTTCCGCCATCAAAACTCTTCAGCAACTCTTCAGTGAACATGTAACTGTTCTGCTTGTACTTCTCTAGGCGGGCTTCGAGCTTGAACCATTCGAGGGGGGAGAGTTCTTCTTTAGCGTTCTTCTCGCCATAGAGCGTGGCCACCTTGTTTTCGCGACGGGCAATGGCTTTGTCTTCTTCGCTTTCCGGGGCGCGGAGCACGTAGAAGTGGTAGCCGTGGATGATCTTCTTGCGTTCGGCGTTTGCATCGATGGCGTTGCAGTGCAGGCTCACGAACAGGTCGCCGTCCCACTTGTTGGCGAGGTTCGCGCGTTCGCCGAGTTCAATGAACACGTCTTTTTCGCGGGTGAGCTTGACGTTGAAGCCTTCTTTTTCCAGTTCGTCGCGCAACAGTTTGGCAACGGCGAGGACGATGTCTTTTTCGTTGGCCTTCTTGCCCTGCGCGCCAGGGTCCTTGCCTCCGTGTCCGGGATCGATGACGATGGTGCGGACTTCACGTGTGCCGGCAGTCTCGTTCTTGGACTTGGCGACGTTTTGCACGTTTTTTTCGGGAGCCTTGGTTTCGGGAGCTTTGGCTTCGGCCTTGGCCTGCTGCTTTCCGAGAATCTTCGCAATGTCTGCCGCGACAATTAGGATGTGCCCGTTCTCCATGACGGGGGCCTTGGAAAGCTCAATGGACTTGCCCTTGTACGTGGCGAAGGGCATGTCTATGGCGAAGCGTACAGTGTCTTTCGCCTTTTCGAGGATGAATGTTTTTTGGACGGGGAACCAGTGGAACGAGAGGCCGTGGTCCTTTGCCGCCGTCTCGGCGTCGACACGCCCGCTAGTGTCTGCTAGCGCGAATGTCCAGCAGACCATCAGCAACAAAGCCAAAATTAGCGACGGGCTTTTGCAATGCGCGCGATTTCCATCTTGGCGTCGCGATTGATGATATCCTGTCGCTTGTCGCGTTGATCCTTGCCTCGGCATATTCCTACTTCAAGTTTTGCAATTCGATTTTTAAAATACATTTTGAGCGGAACGATGGTGCAGCCCTTCTGTTCCTTTGCCTTGCGCATTTTCTGTATTTCGTGGACGTGCGCGAGCAGTTTGCGGCGGCGGGCGGGGAAATGGTTGAACCGGTTCGCGAATAGGTATTCGTCGATATGTGCCCCGACGAGCCAGAGTTCGTTCTTGTCTTCGGTGATGTCGACCCAGGCTTCACCCAGGGTACACTTGCCATCGCGGATGGACTTGATTTCAGAGCCAATGAGCATAATACCCACTTCAAACGTCTCGTCGACGAAATAGAGGTGGTTCGCCTTGCGGTTCTGGATTACGGGAGTTTTCGATTCTTTGCTAGCCATCGGTGTGCGTGGTCGCCTCTTCGGGAATGGCGTCCGGAACGACATCGTTCAAGAGCTTGGTAAGTTCGCGGCTGGCTTCGAAGACGGGCTTGATGCCGGCGTCGACTTTCACGGATTCGCCGGTACGCGGGTTCCTGGCTAGGCGTTCCTTGCGTTCCTTGATTTTGAAGCGGCCAAAGCCCCGGATTTCAATATTGTTCCCGCTGGACATGGCCTTGATGATGGAGTCCAGGAAACATTCGACAATAGCCTTGGTATCGACCTGGGTGAGGCCGGTACGTGCCGAGATATCTTCGACGATATCCTTTTTCGTAATGTTACCCTTGACTGCTGCCATTAACGTAACTCCGTAAAAATCAAGAACTTACTTGTATATATTTATAAAAATTTTGGATAAAAGTCAAACTTTAGATGACCATCCGGAGCGTTTTTTTTGCTTATGGGGGACTGCCTTGTCCAGTTCGGTGGCCAAATCGCGGCATCCGTCGCCATTTAGGGCCGAAGTGACGATGAATTTTTCCTTGTGGGCCTTGAATTTCTTGATGGCGGCGTCTATCCCGAGGTCGCTCTTGTTCAGGGCGATGACATACGGTTTCTGAGCCAGCTTGGGGTGGAATGCCTTGAGCTCGTCCTTGAGGACGGTGAACTGCTCGTAGGCGTTCTCGGCGAAGCCGTCGATGACAAAGAGCAGGGTGTGCGTGCGTTCGATGTGCTTGAGGAACTGGTGGCCGAGGCCCTTGCCTTCGCTGGCGCCTTCGAGGAGTCCCGGAATGTCTGCCACCACGAAACTGTGGCCGTTCATCTGCACGATGCCGAGGACGGGCTCAAGCGTGGTGAAGGGATAGTCGCCGACTTTCGGGCGACCGCTAGAAATCTTGTTCACGAGGCTCGACTTGCCTGCGTTCGGGAAACCCACGAGGCCCACGTCGGCCATGAGCTTGAGTTCCAGGAAAAGCTCGCGACGTTCGCCCTTCTCGCCGGGAGTACACTTGCGAGGCGCCTGCACCTTGGGAGTGGCGAAATGCTGGTTGCCCATGCCACCCTTGCCGCCGCGTGCAGCAATCCACTTCTGGCCTGCTTCGGTGAGGTCGGCAAGGATGCGACCGTCGGCGTCCTTCACGATGGTGCCACGCGGAACATCCACGATGAGGTCGTCGGCCGATGCCCCTGTGCAGCGCTTCGCGCCGCCGGGCTGGCCGTTGCCTGCCTTGTAAAGGCGTGCGTTGCCCATATCGAGCAGCGTGGAGTATTGCTCGTTGACTCGCAGAATCACGTGACCGCCACGCCCGCCGTCGCCCCCGTCGGGGCCGCCCAGGGGCACGAACTTTTCGCGGTGGAAACTGCAGATGCCGTCACCGCCTTTGCCGGAGCGTACTTCGATGGATTTTTCGTCTAGGAACATGGCACAAATGTAGAAAAAAGATGGTTCGAAGCGGTGTTTTACTCTTTTTATGATGAATTTAAGTTGTTCTTATATCTGTAAAACGACTTGAAATTGCAGAAAAACTGCAAAATATGCAAAAATAATTCCTAATATTTTGCCATTTTACTCGTTTTTATTATATATTAGGAATGGAATCTGTTAAAATATGCAAAAATAATTCCTAGATGGAGGGCGAAATGTATAAAAGGCAGGCCTATCTAGACAAATTGGTCCATTCTATCGGGAATGGGTTTATCAAGGTGATTACCGGAATTCGTCGTTCCGGCAAGTCCTTTCTGTTGAACACCCTTTTTTACGATTACCTGAAATACAATGTGACGGATGCAGAACATATAATCCGGTTCGCATTCGATTCTGCCGAGGACCTCGAACGAATCGGGGAGAATCCGATTGAATTGCAGTTGAAGAAAAGAAAGGTGGATCCTGCAAAGTTTATGGATTACCTAAAAACTAAAGTTAAGGCGGGTGAACGATATTTTTTGTTGTTTGACGAAATTCAGGAACTGGGTGCTTTTGAGTCTGTCTTGAATTCGTATCTTCGGAAACCGGAATTTGAAATTTATGTGACGGGAAGTAATGCGAAGTTCTTGTCAAAGGATTTGATTACGGAGTTTGCAGGTAGGAGTGACCAGATTCATTTGCTGCCGCTCTCTTTCAGCGAGTTCATGGAAAATTTTTCTGGGGACAAGTATCAGGGCTTTGCGGAGTATTTGCTTTATGGTGGCCTGCCGCTTGTGGCGCAGGAGCGCGATGCCGAAAAGAAACGTAGCATCTTGTTGAATCTTTTTGACGAAGTCTATATCCGCGATGTCGTCGAACGGAATAAAATCAGGAACGAAAACGATTTAAGGGACTTGATTGATGTCCTCTCATCGTCGGTGGGTTCGTTGTCGAGTGCAGAAAAGATAACGAATACTTTCCATAGTGAAAAGAAATCCAAGATAACCCGTAATACCGTTGCAAAATTTATGGATTACTTGGAAGACTCGTTCTTGATAAGTTCTGCTTCACGTTATGACATCAAGGGAAAACGATATATCGGTGCTCCGAAGAAGTTCTATTTTACGGACTTGGGACTGCGAAATGCGAGACTCAATTTTAGACAGTTTGAAGAAACTCACTTGATGGAAAATGCCATATACAATGAGTTGCTTTATCGCGGTTTTAATGTGGATGTCGGCGTGGTGGAACTGGCACAAAAGAACGATAGCGGCTCTGTTTCCCGAAAGAGCCTTGAAATTGATTTTGTCTGTAATCTTGGGTCGGAACGTTATTATATACAGTCGGCTTTTTCATTGCCAGACAATGAAAAAAGGGCCCAAGAAATTAGGCCCTTCAAGACGGTTAGGGATTCTTTCAAGAAAATAGTCGTTACAAAGGATTTTGTGCCGGCTTTTTATGACGAAAATGGAATTATGACCATGAACGTCTTTGATTTCTTAATGAATCCGGATAGTTTGTTTTCTAAACCAGGCTGATGCTTTCGTCGAGGCCGAGCGCGATATTCATGTTCTGAATAGCGGCGCCGCTAGCACCCTTGCCGAGGTTGTCGATAATCGTCGTGACCTGCATGATGTTTTCGTTGCCGAAAACCTGGATGCGGGCGTTGTTCGTGTCGTTGCAGACCGTCGGGTCGAGCCTTCCGTTGAACAGCACGGGGGCAGCCTCGTAGGGCATCACCTTCACGAAGCGGCTACCTTCGTAGTGCTTGGCGAGGACTTCGGTGAGGCCTTCGGGGTTAAGCTTTTTGGTGAGCGTGTTCGCGAAGATGGAAACCGTCACGGCCATGCCCTTGTAGTAGGGGCCGAGCACCGGATTGAAGAACGGCGTGTTCTCGAGTTCGCAGTACTTCTTCATCTCGGGGAGATGCTTGTGGGCCAGTGCGAGAGCATACGGGGCGGGGGCCATGATGGCCTTCGATTCGCCGGCCTTGTGTTCCATTGCGGCGGCTTCTTCGTATTCGGCAATGAGTTTCTTGCCACCGCCAGAATAACCGGTGATGCTGTAGGCAGAAACGTTCGTGTTCTTCGGCAGGATGCCTGCGGCAACCAGCGGGTACACGCCGAGGATGAATCCCGAGGCGTGGCAGCCGGGGTTCGCGATGCGTTTGCTCTTCGAGATGGCTTCGCGCTGGGCGGCCGAGAGTTCGGGCATGCCGTAGGTCCAGGCCGGGTTCACGCGGTGTGCCGTCGATGCATCGATCACGCACGTGTTCGGGTTGTCGCAGAGGGCGGCACTTTCGATAGCGGCTGCGTCGGGCAGGCAGAGGAAGGTGACATCGGACTCGTTGATGAGCCTCTTGCGTTCGGCAGTATCCTTGCGCAATTCGGGAGCGATGCGCAACACTTCGACATCGGTGCGCTTCGCGAGTCTCTCATAAATCTGCAGGCCAGTCGTACCTGCTTCACCGTCTACGAATATCTTGAACATATGCTTAGGGGTTAGAGGTTGGATTTTAGGGGTTAGGATCTAGGGGCTAGGATCTAGGGATGAGGATTTAGAGGCGGAGCCTCGATTATTTACTCTAGTCTCTAGCCTCTAATCTCTAGTCTCTATTTTCCTGCTCCGCAGCACTTCTTGTACTTCTTGCCGGAACCACACGGGCACGGGTCGTTGCGGCCGACATCCGGGCCTTCCTTCTTGATGGTTTCCTGCTTCACGGCACGGCCGTCGTAGAAGAACCATGCGCCGCCCACCTTGTGGAACTCGCCGAGTTCGTGGTGGTTGCGGGTGATGTTGCCCTGCTTGAAGCGTGCGATGAATTCAACCCAGCCGATGTTCTTTTCTTCTTCGGTCTTGGTCTGCTTGATTTCGATGCCGAGCCATTCGGAGTCGTTGCTCCAGGCGGTCACGCTCGGTTCGTCGAAGTCGCTACGCTGGGTCGCTTCGAGAGAATCCTTGAGCCACTTGATTTCGTGCTTGGCATAAGCCGTGTAGCGGGAGCGCATCAGGGCTTCGGGGGAGGCGGCCAGGGCAGTTCCCTTGATAATCGGTTCGCAGCATTCGCCGTATTCTTTTCCGCTTCCGCAGGGGCATAAATCTTTAGACATATTCCATCCTTATCAGTTATGAGCAGTGAGTTTTGAGTGATGAGGACTTTTGCTCAATGCTCTTTTTAATTTTAAAAATTAGTTAATACCATACTGAACAGCTCGCAGCTCATGGCTCATAGCTCATAGCTCACTGCTCATCGCTCACCGCTAAATAACTTTCTTCATGAGCCAGAATTCTTCCTTGCCTTCGCGGCCGGGGATGCTGTTCACCGCGGGGATGCGCTCCACCACATCGAACACGCCGCCCAGACGGGCCATGAGTTCGCCTTCGCTCGTGCAGTGCGGCGGACCCTGCAAGGTCTTGCCGTTCATGAGCGGGTACATGAGGCAAATGAAAAGCCCGTCGTCCTTGAGCATCTTGTAGCAGACTTCGAAAAATTCGTCGCGACGTCCCGGGTGGATGGCAGAGAATGCACCGTAATCGTAAACGATGTCGAAAAGTTGTCCGCCGCGCTTTGCGTCCTTGGGAGAAAGCGAGAACAGGTCGAGGTCCAGCGAGTGCAGGTTCTTGTGCTTGCGGCTCAGGTGGTCAAGTTCGTCCACGGCTGTCGGGGCAAAGTCTACGGCGAGAACTTCGTGACCACGTTCCGCCCAGGCTTCGGCATCGTAGCCGAACCCTGCACCGGGAATCAATACGGAACCCGTTGCGGGGCAGGAGGGGTGCTTGAAGAATTCAAGCAGGGCAGGTGTCGCCTTCTTGAAATTCCAATAATCCTTGCCTTCAACATAGAGGTTGTCCCAAAATTCCGGGAGGTTTTGCGTTAACATTCTTTACCTTCCTTTTTGTACGCAAGCTGCCCACAGGCGGCGAGGATGTCCCTGCCGCGGGGGTTGCGGATCGTTATTTGTACTTCTGCAGCTCGCACGGTGGCGAGAAAATCTTCGACTTCTTCGGGGGTCGGGGCGTGCAGCGTCGGGTCGTCGCCGTCGTTCAAGACGATGGCGTTCACTTTGACGCGGCGCGGTGCGCAAATGCGGATAAGTTCTTTGGCTGCCTTCGGGGTGCAGGTGATGTCCTGGATGAGCACGAACTCGAAGGTCACATAGTTGTCGGTGCGGCGGATGTATTCGTCGACGGCTTCCAAAAGTTTTTCGATGGGCCACACCTTGTTTACGGGCATCACGGACGAACGGTATTCGTTGTTTGTGCTGTTGAGGCTCACGGCGAGGCAGCAAGGCGTGTTCCTGTCTACGAGTTCCTTCATCTTGGGGACAACGCCGGAGGTGCTCACGGTCATGCGCTTCGCGCCCATGTTGAAAAGGCTCTGGTTGTGTAGCGTGCAGCAGACGCGGTGGACCTGCTCCAGGTTGTTGAGCGGTTCGCCCATGCCCATGAAGATGATGTTCGTGACCTGGGCGATTTTGCCGTCTTCGTCGAGGATGCCGTTGTCCTTAAGGTACCAGTTGACGGTGAGGATTTCTTCGAGGATTTCGCCTGCTTCGAGGTTGCGGGTGAATCCCATCTTGGCGGTACGGCAGAAGGCGCAGTTCTGTGCGCAGCCAATCTGCGTGGACACGCAAACGGAAAAGCGACCGTTCGCGGGAATCATCACGGTTTCGATGTGGTGGCCGTCCCAGGTTTCCAGGAGCCATTTCACGGTGCCGTCGGTAGAGACCAGGTGCTGGTTTTCTTTGAGGGCGAGCATGCTGAACTGCTCGGCTAGCTTTTCGCGCAGTGCCGGCGGGACGTTCACCATCTCGTCAAAACTGCGAACCTGCTGGCAGAAAAGCCATTTCTGGATTTGGTCGGCGCGGTACTGTTTCTCGTTGACGTCCCTGAGCCAAGCCTTGAGCTCGTCAGTCGTCAAAGTCTTTATGTTGCGCGGCCATTCCATGGGCCTAAAAGATAGAAAAATTTAAGATTTTTGTTAAGGGCCGAAATGACGCAATCCCTTTAAAATCAAGGGAAAAGCGCTCCCTAGAACATCTTTCTTGCGCTCTTCTTCACAGGCCCGCTCTTCTTGTCCTTGGGATCGCTGACGACACCCTTGGCGGCGTTCTTGTTGCTGAAGAGAGTGGCGTCGTCGGCGGACTTCGTCTTGACTTCGAAGTGGTTGCCGTCGCACATTTCTTCGGGCGCATAGCCTGCAGTGTAGAGGCAGTACGTCTTGGAATTGCAGAACTCGCCGGCGATCTTTCCTGTGTGGTTGCAGATGCCGCGGCTCACGACTCCCTTAGGCACGGGGAACGGCTTGCGCGGGAGGTCCTTGTGCAACTGCTTCATCGTGGCAATCCAGATGGGGAGCGCGTCTTCGGTACCGGTGTGGCCTGCGCCCATGGTGCCCGGACTGTCGGAACCAATCCAAACGCCCATGGTGTACTGCTTGGTAAAGCCGATGTACCAGGCGTCGGTGTAGTCGTTCGTCGTACCGGTCTTGCCGCCGCTCGGGTGCGTGAATCCGCTGGCCCATACACGTGCGGCCGTACCGCGGACGTTCACGTCCTTGAGCATGTCGACCATCAGGTATGCCGATGCCGGGCGGAGCACTTCGTGTTCGACCTTGGAATTCTTCTCGATGACTTCGCCGTTGCGGTCCACGATGGATTCGATCATGTAGGGCTCGATGCGGTTACCGCCGTTGGGGAACACCGTGTAGGCGGACGTCATTTCCATGAGGGTCGCACCGACGGAACCCAGGGCAAGGCTCGGGACCGCCATGAGCGGTGCGCGCTTGATGCCGAATTTACGGGCGTAGTTCACCACGTTGCTGAGGCCGTACTTCATGCCGGTGAGGATGGCGGGCAGGTTTTTGGACTTGTAGAGGGCGGCGCGGAGCGTCATCATGCCCTGGAAATCGTGGTCGAAGTTGGCCGGGCGCCAGACCTTGTTCGGGTTCTTGTCGTCCGGGTCGGGAATGGTGACGGGGGAGTCGTTGACGGAGTCGCACGGGCTTGCTCCGTTGTCCATGGCTGTCGCGTAGACGAAAGGCTTGAACGAGGAACCCGGCTGGCGGAGGGACTGGACAGCGCGGTTCCAGCGGGACTGGTTGTAGTCGCTGCCGCCGACCATGGCGCGGATGGCGCCGGTCTCGTTTTCGATAAGAATTGCCGCGACTTCGGCGTGGTGGTAAAGGATACTGTCGGGGAACCGGCGCTTGAGGGCCGGACGCTTGAGGTCTTCTTGCAGGTAGTCCTTCTTGAACAATGCGTAGATGCTGTCGAAGTGGGCGATAACGCTATCTTCGGGCATGCCGTATTTCTTGGGCAGGAACAGCCTCTTGCAGGCCCTGCGCTTGATGCGCTTGCGCACCCTTTCCACCTGTACCTGGGAAACGCTGTCCGCGAAGGCCTGGATGTCGGGGTCGATGGTCGAGTTGATGGAAACGCCGTCTGCGTACAGCGAGTTTTCGCCGTACTTCTTTTCCATGTACTTGCGGATTTCTTCGTAGAAGTACAGCCCCGCACCCTGGTCTTCTTCCTTTTCGGCGAGGGTGATGGGGGTCTTGATGAATTCGCGGTACTGGTCCTTGGTGATGAAACCGGCGTCGTACATGGCGTAGAGGACCGTGTTGCGGCGTTCGAGGGAGGCCTCGGGCTTGCGGTCGGGGCGGTAGGCCTCCGGGCGCTGGAGCATACCGGCGAGCACGGCAATTTCGGGGATGGTGAGGCTGTCCAACGGGCGGCCGAAGTAGAACCTTCCTGCCGCCTGGAAACCGTAGTTACCGCCAGACAGGTAGACCTCGTTCATGTAGAATTCGAGGATTTCTTCCTTGGTGTAGGTCTGCTCGATGCGGATGGCCGTCATCGCTTCCTTGATCTTACGCGAAATGGAACGTTCCGGCGTGAGGAACAAGAGCTTTGTCAACTGCTGGGTAAGGGTGGACGCACCGCGCATCTTCTTGCCGGAGGTCACGCTCTCGAGGATGGCGCTCGGGATGGCCCAGACGTTCATGCCCCAGTGGTTGAAGAATTCGCGGTCTTCGATGGCCATCACGGCGTGGTAGACGTCGGCGGGGATGGAGTCGAAACTGACCCACTCGCGGCGTTCCACATAATATTCATGGGCGATTTTCCCGTTCATGTCGTAGATGTTCGTGACGAGGCGCGGGTTGATCTGCTCTAGCTGGGAAAGCGAGGGCAGTTCGGGCGAGAAGTGCACGTAGGTCACGATGACGGCGATGAAGCCCAGCAAGACAGGGATAAACAGGATGAGCAGCCACTTGACGACTTTCCTGTCGGAAAAGAGCTTTTTCAGGAACTGGAGAACCACGTCCAGGACGGGCTTGATTTTTTCGAGGTAAGGAAGGAGCTTGTTCATCGATGCTTCTTTGAAATTTTTTGGCTAAATCTAGAAATCTTTTTAAAATTATTTTTTTGTTTTTGTCAAAAACCCCTTGACAACAGCATGTTTTTAGCTATATTTGGGGCACATCTAGCGGATGTAGCCCAACTGGATAGAGCGTTTGGCTACGAACCAAAAGGTTCCAGGTTCGAGTCCTGGCACCCGCAGAAATAAAATAATCCCTCTCGTCAAGAGAGGGATTATTTTTTGTTGAGATATCGAAATTCATTCGCAATCAAGAAAGATAACAGAAGTCCCAGGAACCGAGCCGGAACCTTCGTGAGCCGGAGCGGCCCGGCGCAAGCGGGCCGAGAAGGCGAGAGGACGGGCGTAAGCCCGTCCGGTCTTAAAACAGTTCCAGGTTCGAGTCCTGGCACCCGCAGAAACAAAATAATCCCTCTCGTCAAGAGAGGGATTATTTTTTGTTGAGATATCGAAATTCATTCGCAACCAAGAAAGATAACAGAAACTCCAGGAACCGAGCCGGAACCTTCGTGAGCCGGAACGGCCCTGCGCAAGCCTCTAATTTATATAAATGTTCGCTTTCAGGCGATTTTGTATATATTAATGGCATGATGGGCAATCTTTCTACAAGGACGGGGACTGCGGACGAAGTGTATTTTGCCTACGACTACCGCGCCTTCGGCGAGCAGGTAAGCCTCGTGGAACCCGCCGACAAGGTGACGGAGAATTTCACCGGGAAGGAAAAGGATGACGAAATCGAGTTGAACTATTTCGGAGCCCGTTACCTCGATCCCATGCTCGGATTGTGGACTTCCGTTGACCCCGCAAGGCAATTCTCCTTTGACGCCTGAATTTTCAACACCGCATGAGACTGGACATGCTGTTGGTATGAGAAATCGATATAAGGGAACAGGAGCGCTGATGCCAGGATACAATCATAATTTGATGTCTCTTCCGAATCCTAAGCGTAAAAATGAGCCTTTGAATTTAACGAGTAACCAAATACAAGAAATTTTTACAAGTCCTAATAATGTATATTCTGAATATGAATAAAATTATTTGGTACATAGTTGTTTCCTTGCTGTTTGCTGCGTGCTCGGAAAGAGAGAGCAACTCTAATTGGAAAGAAGTTTCATGCCGTTTCTTTTCACTGGATATTCCTTTTGGATATTCTTTTGAGGAAATCCCAAATGAAATGGCTGATTGGACGCATTTTCTTATCAAAGATGAACGAGGTAGTTCTATTCTTGATGTGTTTGAATCTTCTTTTCCCAATGGGTCAAGAAATGGCGACGTTTATGGGAACTTCAATTCTAGTTTTCAATTGATAGATGCCCATGTTGATGTTGACGGCTTGTTTGACGAGAAGGGTTCTGTAGTGTATTCTGTTTTGTATGGTCGATATACTGAAACAGGGGTGTCTTCATTTGTTCATTTCTTGTATTTGGCAAATAGTCCTCAAAAGGCGCTTGTAAAAAAAATAATTCAGTCTATAAAGAATCCGCAAAAAAGAGAAATGGAAAAACTTGATGTTTCTTTGCCAATTTGCAGTCGTATCGAAAAAGTTCTTCCTTTCGATTATTCAGTAATCCTTGATGATTCAAATTTTGTATGTCGAATAAGAAATAGCCGAACTGAGGAAGTAGCTTGGGTTTTAGAATCAAATTTTGTATATCCTCCAAAATTCAAGAAAATGCCGGATTCATTGCTTTCTTCTGCATTTGAGTTAATTGACTATTATAGAATCCCAGCGAAGACGCAAACTTCTTCCACAGAAATGAAATATTCTGAAATATATGGAAAACGCAACAAAAATAACAAGGCCGAGTTCGTTCAGTTTATATATACAGATTTTATGAAAAAAAGTGAACTTGCAAATTTGACAAGATCGGCTATTATTTTGAAGTAATTTTCATTGGTCTACACATGAGTTTAATAAGCGAGTCGTATAAGCTGCTAAATTCATTGCGCATTTTTCCAAACAGACCGCTTTGGCGGCTTGTTTTTTTATATGATTCCTACTCCGAAATCGCATTTCACCTAACGAGGAAAAAGGTAGTGCCAAGAGTCTTTTGCAAAAATAGTTTGTACCAACATCAGATTTTGATTTTTAAATGACGTTTCAAACGGAATTTTTGTCCACCTATTTTTGGAAAATTAAGTTTGCTTGACTTGTGCTTCTCGCCGGTTTATATTGTCGGTGTTTGAAATATTCATCGACAATATCGACAGGGGAATGTACAATGGCCAAGCGCAAGCCGCTCAAGGACTGTATTGTGAAGCCGGGTGAAAAGAGCCCGTTTGCGAATTTGCTGGTGGATTTGGCCTTCAAGAAGGCCTTCGACCCGGATAAACCTTCAAGCCGTGAAAACCTTGTGAACCTGCTGAACGATCTGTTGGAACCGCAGCTCAAGCGGCCCATCAAGAACGTGTGGACTCGCAACGTGGCGAAAAACCTGAGCGGGAGCAGGGAATCCCGCACGGCGATTTTTGACCTGCACTGCGAAGACGATATGGGCAACCTCATCGAAATAGAGGTGCAAATCCGCCGGATGACCAACTTTTTGAAACGCCTCGCCTTTTATGCCAGCGAAATGGTCGCGAACCAGGCAGAAACCGGGAAATCGTGGAATTTTGACTTAAAACCTTCCTATGTAATCGCGTTTACACAGTATGGGGTTTTCAATGATGACCATGCCATTCATCGTGCGACGACTGTCGACATCGAATCCGGGAAACAGTTCGTGGATTCGTTCAATTACACCGTCATAGAACTCTCGAAGGTCCCCTTGTTTATCGAGGAAGGCTCTTCCAGCGTGAGCAAGTGGCTGTTCTTCTTCCGCTATTTGAACCGCTTGCGGGAGCTCCCCGCCGAATTTCCCGAACGCAAGTTCGAGCACTTGACAGAGAGCTCGAAAGTGTCTAAATTCAGCAAAGAAGAATTTGAGGCATACCGGAATATGTATCACAAAGAATGGGACGATACCGCCATGGTGGAAGCCTTTATCGAAGACCACGCGGACTTGTTCAACGCGAAGGTTGCCGAGAGCGTTTCTGAAAAAACTCGCGAAATGGCGAAGGCTATGCGTGATTACGGTGATCCTGTTGAAAAAATTGCCGCGATATCCGGTCTCTCCATAGAAGAAATCGCCAGGCTATAGCCTCTAATACATATAAATGTTCGCTTTCAGGCGATTTTGTATATATTAATGGCATGATGGGCAATCTTTCTACAAGGACGGGGACTGCGGACGAAGTGTATTTCGCCTACGACTACCGCGCCTTCGGCGAGCAGGTCAGCCTCGTGGAACCCGCCGACAAGGTGACGGAGAATTTCACGGGGAAGAGATGACGAAAAAAAACTCAAGGTACATATGCCTATCCATCGTATACGGATGATTATGCAGAATAGAAAATGTTTCCAATCGATTTTACTGATATGGCTTGTTTGTGTTACGAGTTCTTTTGCAGTAGATGATTACTCTGATTGTGCGTTAAAGTGCCTACGGGTCGGCAATCTGTCCGACCCTTATTTCCCAGAGATTGAGCTAAATGACTGTAATACATCCATATGCCGTTTACGTAATGAATCAGAAAAGATATTTCTTGGAAAAATCATAAAAATTCACAAAGCAGAAAAAAATGTTAATCCAAATAATGGCTTGATTGCGTTTGCTCCTTTAGAGGGTGATGCTTCTTATGACGAAAAATTAAAATGGGAGGAGATGTCTGATGCAAAAAAATACCACTTTGATATTGAATTACAGGTAAATGGTTTGTATGATGAGAAAAAACAGATGTGGAAAATCTATAATGATGTTGTAAAGGTTTCTGCAGATATTATGGAAGGCCGTGTTTGGGAGGGGAATCCCATGATATTGCCCTATTATCGTCCCGTTACCTGGGATGACTCCTTGAGAATGTTTTTTTTGAAAGAAGACAAATCAAGTTTGATTGTTGTTGGATTCTCAAAACCAATTCTTTTTACTGACTTGAAAGACATGAGTTTGTGTGGTGTAGGCGTCGCTTTACGAGAAAGGACAAATTACTGTATTTCCTACAATCCGTATCGTTATTCGGAAAGTGTCCTGTATGAGGGAAATCCAAGTGTTGATGTGAAAAAAGCAAAAAAGGAGGGGCCTCCAAATGTGATTGTTTATGGGAGTGTAGACTCTGTTCTTTTTTCTTCGCTTGAGATAACGGAAGAAGATGATGATAAATTGAGAAATCCAAAGACTATAGAATCCATAAATCCAAAATTAAAAAAAAAGTATTTAGATTACCTAAGTAAATTGATGAAATATAAGGTGACCTATGTAATCTCTAAGAAGGGAAGATTTGACTTGCTTTCAAAAAAATGGCTCCCTGATACAGGAAAAATGAGGATGTCATCTATTCAATACAGTGGTTGGACAATTGATGAGAATTCCGTATTGATGGTCCGCAATACTATTGATTCTCTAAGAGGTGGCGACTATATTTTTTCAGGATATAAGAGCAAGAATGGTGATATTCGATTGGACTATGTGTCAAAAAGAATTTCTAAGATGCCCACCGAAAATACACATTTTCAAATGTGGTCAAGGAAAATAGAAAATAAGTGCTATGTCAAGCCTTTAGATATAAAATGAAAAACAAGTGATGTGTGAATTGCGCAAGAGTTTAGCAAGAGAATTGCATGATCTTCCATATTGTATTGTGCAATTCGGCAGAGGTAAAGCCCATTTCAAAGTCAATTCAGAATCCAAATTCTATGAGCAATGCGACCCATTATGATTACGATTTCAATCAAAATTTCATTGAGGACAAGTTTAAACGCTTGAAAATTCTGTAAAAAAAGCATTTTTTTTTAAATCTCCCTTGAAAAAGTGCATTTAAATGCAAAAAAGTGGGTTGAAAAAGTGTATTTTTGTGTTGATTTATCCATTGGAAAAGTGTATATTTAGGGTATGTTCAAGCGGAAAATCCTTAAAGAATTCGAAAAATGGATGAATGGCGGGGGCAAGAAAAAGGCTCTTGTCGTCAAGGGAATGCGCCAAATCGGCAAGACATTCAGTGTTCTTGAATTCGCTAGGAGTCACTATAAGCATGTGGTCTATGTGAACTTCAAGGAGAACGACAGCGCCCGTAGAATTTTCGACGGCGATTTCAATGTCAACCGCATGACGATCGACCTGTCGGCCCTACTTCCCGATGCTCGCTTCGAACCGAAAAAAACCGTCATTATATTTGACGAGATTCAGGAATGCGCAAATGCACGCGCAAGCATCAAACCGTTCATGGAAGATGGTCGATATGACGTCATTTGCACGGGTTCGCTCCTGGGAATAAAGGGGTATAACAGAAAAAAGGGTAAGGGCGTCCCGACAGGTTTCGAGAGAATTGTTTACATGAAGCCTATGGATTTCGAGGAATTTCTGTGGGCAAAGGGCATTGACGAAAAAGTCATCGATTATCTGAAGGAATGCTTCAGAAACAAGATCCCTGTTAGCGGAACCACTCACAACGCCATGTTGCGCTATTTTAGGGAATATCTCTGCGTGGGTGGTCTCCCGTACATCGTTTCCCGTTTCGTCGAAACAAACGACATGAACGTTGTTTGGCAAGAACAGCAGGATATTCTCGAAGAATACAAGGACGATTTTGGCAAGCACCTCGACGAAGATGAAAACGAGGAAGTTGACAGAACGCTTCTAGGCAGAATCAACCGCGTATTCGATTCCATTCCGGCTCAACTCGCCAAAGAGAATAAAAAATTCACATATTCCTCATTAGAAAAGAAAGGTCGTTCCGAAGCATACCAGAACGCAATCCAGTGGCTTTATGACTGCGGCATCATCAACCTATGTCACAATCTCACAAACATATCCACTCCTCTGGACGGTTACAAGATTGAAAACGCGTTCAAGATCTATGTTCAGGATTCCGGGCTGTTCGTCGCGATGCTCGAAAAAGGATGTGCTGCCAAAATCCTTAGCGGAGACTTAGGGTTTTACAAGGGTGCTATTTACGAGAACATTGTTGCTGACTGTTTCTCGAAACAGGGGCGAAACCTATACTACTTCCGCAAAGATTCCGGTCTTGAAATTGACTTTGTGGAAACCATTGCAGGTGAAACTGCTTTAATTGAAGTCAAGGCAACTTCGGGGCAAACCAAGTCAGCAAAAACTGTTCTCCAAAACGAGAATTACGAAGTAGAAATCTGCTACAAGCTTTCCGAAAACAATGTAGGCGTTGTCGGGAAAATCGTGACGTTACCTTACTACATGACCATATTCCTGGAATGACAATGAAAATTTTATTTCTGATTTTTCTATGTATGTCAACCCTTTGGGCTCATAGAATAGCTGGAGTTTCGTTAGATTCCGTTGATGTTGTGTATGAGGAAAAACTGGAATCTGGTTCATTACACATTAACCTTAAATTTATTTCTCCCGGGAAATTGGAAAAAATTAGTGTTCGTGGAAGTGATCTTTTCATTGACATCAAGAAAGATGAATTGTCTGTTTTAGACGGTATTTTAATATGTGGTATGTGGGTGAAAAAAAATAATTGCTCATACGAGGTTTATTTTGATACCCCTCAGTCATATACCAAGGGGGTTCTGTCTTTTAATGGCAATGAAGGCTACAAGGTTGAAAAGAAGGAACTTCGCTCTCGTAAAGAACCTGGTCAATTGTCTCAAATACATTCAAAAGAAAATATATTGAATTATACTCCATCGGACAGCGACCTTCATATAAAGACTTTGTTTGCAAGATATGATGTGAGTCCAGTTGTCGGTAAATTTATGGTAAAAAAAGAGGATGAAAAATTCATCCAGCTTCAAACGCGTGATAAATCTTTCCAATTCTCAAGTAGCACACCCACATCGTATTTTTCATTGAAAGAGATAAAACGCAATACATCTTATTACCTGATTCTGAACGATTATTCGATATCGTTTAATCCGTTCTAAAGTCCAAGTGCCAAAAAATTTTGTATGATTGGAGAGGAATGTCTTTAAATAAGGTTAAAGATGCTGAAATGTGTAAATAAGAAAATTTTTATAGCAATATTTTTAGTTTTTCTTTTTTTATTTGCTTATATAAAGTTCGATAGATCTCCAATAAAAAGTGAATGGAGGTCAGGTTATTTCTATATTTCCACTACAGCGAACTGTTATTCTTGTATTTCATCTGAAGATTCTCTTTTTCTTGAAAATCAATCAAAAAAAACATATAAAGACACTGTTCAATTAGATATAAATTATTATGGCATTGACGGTGTACTTGGAGTCGTCAAGTATGAAGGAGGACGATATGTAGATTTTTTGGAGGGTTTCAACTCTACATCATATTATCTTAATGTCGGCAACATCTATTTTGGTCCTTTTGGTGAAACGATGGTTACGTATTGAATTACTAGATATAATGCCACATTCAACACATACAATAGACGATGCAATCTTATTAGAAAAGAGATTTGTCTATCTTTAAGGTGAGAAAACAACAGAGGTTACCATGAGGAATTGTTTCTTGATATATATCGCTATTGGGATTCAATTCGTATTTGCCGATAACGGGCATTTAATCAAATGGACTATTGATTGTAGTACAAAAGATTCGATTAAAGTAACGGTTTCTAATTATAGTAGCGAAACAATCTGTTTCCATGCCCCTGAAAATGTTCATTCTTATTACAAAAATAAACATGTTTATTTTGTCCCAGAATACTCCAAATATATCGAGCATATGGAAGGAAGACCGTTCTCTATAGATTGCTTGCGACCTTTTAAAGACAGCTCTGTAGAACAAGAGTATAAAAAGAATTACGTTGTGCCAAATATATATGACAAAAACGTTAAGAACATGCAAGGCTTTTATTTTTCTGTAGGCACATGGAATGAATTTAAGTTTTTAAAAAATTTTGGTGTAAAAAATTATCGAGAGCAAGTTGATTTTTTGAATAAACACATAAGTAATATTGGTCATCAGTGCGATGATCAGTAAAAAAAGGAAAAAGTAGTTTATTCCAACATTCTAGAGAATGACAATGAAAATTTTTAATGCCGTATCCTAAATATGGCTAAAGCCCATTTCAAAGTCAATTGAAAACGCCCGATGCAAAAACTGCATCGGGTGTTTTCATAAGGAGACAGAGTTTTTTAGCGGGGCGCTAGATTACATCATGCCGCCCATGCCACCCATGCCCGGGTCCATGGCCGGAGTAGCCGGCTTGGGTTCCTTCTTCTCGGTGATCACGCAGTCAGTCGTGAGGATCATCGAGGCGATGGAGGAGGCATTCTTGAGGGCCGTGCGGGTCACCTTGGCCGGGTCGATGACGCCAGCCTTGATGAGGTCTTCGTAGGTGTCGGTCTTGGCGTTGTAACCGAAGGCGTCCTTTCCTTCCTTGACCTTGTTCACCACGACGGAGCCTTCGAGGCCCGCGTTCTGCACGATCTGGCGGAGCGGTTCTTCGATGGCGCGGCGGATGATGGCAGCGCCGGTCTTCTGGTCGGCGTTGTCGAAGTTGAGCGCGTCAATGGCCTTCTCGGCACGGATGAGGGCAACGCCACCACCCGGAACGATACCTTCTTCGACGGCAGCGCGGGTTGCGTGCATGGCGTCATCGACGCGGTCCTTCTTTTCCTTCATTTCGACTTCGGTAGCAGCACCGACCTTGATCACGGCAACGCCGCCGGCAAGCTTGGCCAGGCGTTCCTGGAGCTTTTCGCGGTCGTAGTCGCTCGTGGTGGCTTCGATCTGCTTCTTGATCTGGCCGATACGGCCCTTGATGGAGGCTGCATCACCGGCACCTTCGACAATCGTGGTGTTGTCCTTCGTGATGGTGATGGACTTGGCCTGGCCAAGGACGGTGACCGGAGCATCTTCGAGCTTAGCGCCCGTGTCTTCGGAAACCAGCATACCGCCAGTGAGGATAGCGATGTCTTCGAGCATGGCCTTGCGACGGTCACCGAAGCCCGGGGCCTTGACGGCGGCGACCTTCAGGGTGCCACGCATCTTGTTCACAACAAGCGTTGCGAGAGCTTCGCCATCGACGTCTTCGGCGATGATGAGGAGAGACTTGCCCTGCTTTGCCACGTGTTCGAGCATCGGGAGCAAATCCTTCATGGTAGAAATCTTCTTGTCGTACAACAGGATGTACGGATTCTCGAGGCTGACTTCCATGCTGTCAGTGTTGGTGACAAAGTAAGGAGACAGGTAACCGCGGTCGAACTGCATACCTTCCACGACGTCGAGCACTGTGTCGGCGGTCTTGGATTCTTCGATGGTGATGACACCGTCGTTGCCGACCTTTTCCATGGCGTTGGCCAGGAGATCACCGATTTCGGGGTCGTTGTTCGCGGAGATGGTGGCGACCTGGGCAATGTGTTCCTTACCGTTGATCTTCACGGCCATCTTGCCGATTTCCTTGATGACGGCGTCAACCGCAGCGTCCATGCCGCGCTTGATGTCCATCGGGTTTGCACCGGCAGCGACGTTCTTGAGGCCTTCGCGGGTGATGGCCTGGGCGAGAACGGTTGCAGTCGTGGTGCCGTCACCGGCAGCGTCAGAAGTCTTGTTCGCGACTTCCTTGGCCATCTGGGCGCCGAGATTTTCGTAGGCGTCTTCGAGTTCCACTTCCTTGGCGACAGTCACGCCGTCCTTCGTCACGTTCGGGGCACCGAAGGAGCGGGCGATCATCACGTTACGGCCCTTGGGGCCGAGAGTTACCTTGACAGCGTTGGCGAGCTTGTCCACGCCCTTCATGAGGGATTCGCGAGCCGCCACATCAAACTTGAGTTGTTTAGCCATTTTTGTTTTTCCTTTTTTTATTTAAAACTTTTTTAGGGGTTAGGATCTAGGATCTAGGGGTTAGGGAAAAGTATCATGGCTTCGCCATCTATTATACACGCACGAAGTGCGTGATTATTTACTCTAGCCCCTAGCCTCTAATCTCTAGTCCCTATATTACAGCGTTGCGATAACGTCCGATTCCTTCACGATGAGGTAGGTTTCGCCGTCGACGGTGACTTCAGTACCGCTGTACTTGCCGTACAACACTTCGTCCCCGACCTTGACTTCCATAGCGACGAGTTCGCCCTTGTCGTTCTTGCGGCCCGGGCCCACGGCCACGACTTTGCCCTGCATGGGCTTTTCCTTGGCGTTATCCGGAATGAAGAGACCCGAGGAGGTCTTCTGTTCGGCTTCGGCCGGCTTGACAACGATTCGATCTGCTAAAGGCTTGATCATTTTATTTTACCTCATTTTTGCGGGCGTTCTTTGTTTCGCCCATTGTTTAAAAAATATCGCCCATTTAGGGCTCTTTATGTTTCGACCCCCTTGAAGCAAATTCCGTGCCAAGTTGGCTTTTTGTTTGGTTTTTTCCCTGTTTTCGGGGTTTGGCAGGGTTTTTGCTTTAATTGTCATGGCAAATTGCACTTTTTTCGGAAATTTTGGGTTTGAAAGGATAATGAATTGTTTCAAAATGAAACTATCGTTTTGGGTGTATTTCATAATGAAACGGTAGTTTTTCTGCTGTTCCGGGTCCATTTGCCGTAATCGAAGCATCTTTTGGCCATTTTGCGGTTCCTTGTCGGGGCTTTTCCCCTGCATCTGGCCTATTTTTCTAAATTGATGAGCATGGTTAAGAGTTTTTTCGCATCAGCTTCCATACTTACTTTTGCTGTACTGATTGGTTTTTCTTCGTCTTTTGCTGCCGATCCGCGTGTAGAACAGGGTGCCCGCTTCGAGGCGAAGGGCGAATATGAAAAGGCCCTCGGGGAATACCGCTCCATCCTGGCCGACGATCCTAGAAATTCCGAAGCGTATTACTTGGCTGCGCAAGTCCGCATGAAGATGAAGGACTACAGTGGCGCTCTTGCCAATTTCCGTTTGGCTTACCGCTACAATCCCTCGATGAGCGAGGCTTACGAAGGTGCTGCTAGGGTTTACGAAGCGCTGGGCCAGAAGCCCAAGGCCGAAGCCGAACGCGCGAAGGATCCGAAAAATAATCCTGTGACGGAAGCTCCCGCTGCGGCTCCGGAAGAACCTGTGGTTGAACAGCCGAAGGTGGCCGAGAAAAAGGTGGAGGCTCCTGTCGAGGAACCTGCTCCGCAGCCAGCAAAGGTTAAGCAGGAACCAGTAAAGGAAGTCAAGGCCGAACTGGAAAAGGAACCTGTGAAAGACGCCAAGTCCGAAGTTGAGGAACTGTTTGAAAAAGGAAAGGCTTTGTTCGATGAGGGCAAGTACAAGGAAGTCGTCCCGGTCTGGAGAGAAATTTTGGCCAAGCGTCCTGGTGACCCGGGTGCGTATTTCTATGCCGGTCTGACTCGCTTTGAACTGGGCGAATACGACAAGGCCGAGTACAACCTGAAAAAGGGACTTACCTTTAAGGAACGCGGGAACGACGCCAACTATTTCCTTGCCCTTGTTTACGAAAAAGGGAAACGCAAGGAACTGGAAAAGAAATACTTGGACGCTTATCTGAAAAAAGCTGCGCCGAGTGCGGTGTTCCGCGCTACTGCCGAAAGCCGCCTTGCCGAATTGCGAGGCGATGCTGTCGAAGCCAAGCCCGAGGCCGAAAAGCCTGCGGCTCCCGTGCAAGAAAAGGTGGAAGCCAAGGTGGAAAAGGAACCCAAGGAAAAGGCTCCGAAGAAGAAGGCTGCTCCGGTATCGGATGATGGCCCTACAATCGAAGTGGCGAACATGCTTTTCAAGTCAGGCAACTTGGAACCTGCTCTGCAAATGTACAAGCAACTTTTGGATACGGAACTCGAACCCGAGGAACGCTATTTCGCGATGTTGCAGATGGGCAATATCTACCGTGAACTTCGCGACTTCCATTCAGCGGTGAACCGTTACCGCATCATCGTGCAGGAATTCCCGGATTCTGATTGGGCCACCGAGGCCGAACGTGCTCAGCTCGAAGCCATTTGGCAAGAAAAGCACGCTTCTGAACTCCCTCGCGCCACTCGCCGTTGATTCGTTGCGCTGTAATCACTTCACACCCGTGAATGTGCCTTAAATTATGGGATGTTGACGGTTTTGCCGTTACCTTGTCTATTGCATTTTTCGTTGGAAAAACATAGATTGGTAAAGAAATGTGGAGTCGGTTATGACGTTAAAGAAAATACATTCTCTTGCTGTTTCGGCGCTGCTTGTTGCCGTGTTTTCGGCTTGCAGCAGTGATGATAGTAGTCCTGCTGGTTCGGGCAACGAACTAGGCGCATTGGATGGTGCGGATGCCGTGGCTTCGCAGCCTTCTCGCTTGCAGGCTCCGGATGAAAAAACTCCAGACTTGAATGGAACTCTTGAATCGCAGGGCGTGTTGTCTTCTTCTAGCGAAGAAATTTTTAGTGAAGGAGTTTCCTCGAGTGAACCTGAGGCTCCGAGCACAGAGGCCCTTTCTAGCGAAGCGGCGCCTGTCGGTGAAGCGGAATCTTCTTCAGGCGTCGATTCTTCCGCTGTCTTTGATTCCGTTTTCAACATACTTTTCCCCGACGGCATTAACGGTATCGATACGGCCCGCCATGATCCCGATAGCGTGGGCGTGTGGCATTTCTACGACCCCAGGGGAACGCACGATAATCCCGACTTCGCCTATGGAGAGATGACGGACCCGCGTGACGGGATGGTTTATAAGACCACGACCATCGGTGGCAAGACCTGGATGGCCGAAAACCTGAACTACTTCGACATCGAAGGGGCTGCGAGCTCTGTCAAGAATGACTGGTGCTATTGGGATAAACCCGAGAACTGCGAATCGGCTGGCCGCCTCTACACGTGGAAGGTGGCGCAGAGAATTTGCCCCGAAGGTTGGCGTTTGCCCACGAATGAAGACTGGGCCGCGCTGTTGGCTGCAGTCGGTGCGGATTCTGTGAACGAGATTCTTTGGACTGGCTCTAGCAAACTCAAGTCTATAAGCGGTTGGGAAAACGATGGTAGCGGTACCGATGACTTCGGCTTTACGGCGTTGCCTGCCGGCAAGAGATTCTTCACCAATGTCCAGGACGGGTTCTCGTTCCACGGGTGTTCTGCGCTCATGTGGTCTTCGACGCAAGCGGAGGACGGTGCTGCGGATACATTGGCTTTCCAGATGAGCTTGGATTGCAGCAACGACAACATCGTCATTAACACGGTGAAAAAGATCGATGGATTGTCGGTTCGCTGCGTGAAGGAATAATAGGTGTGAGCGGTGAACCTTGAGCTATGAGGGCTGCCGCTTTGTGGAGTTGGATGAGGAATATTTGATATGAAATTTTTAAATGCAACGTTGTTGACAATCTTGGCCGCAGGAGTTTCCTTTGCGGAACCGCCGTCGAATTTTAGCGGCTGGGAACTTGTTTTTGAAGACAACTTTGACGGGACGAGTCTCGACAAGACAAAGTGGAACCCGACGTACAACTGGGGCCCCACGCATAACCACCGCGCCTACTGCGCCGAGGAGAACGTGATCGTTTCCGACGGTACGCTCAAGCTGAAGGGCGAAAAGAAAAAGCATCCCAAGGCTACGGGAGACAGGGCCAAGGCGAAGTTCAACAACAAGGAAATTCCGGTCGACTACACTTCGGGCGCAATCGATACCAAGAACCACTTTGAGGTGAAGTACGGCTATATCGAAGGCCGCTTCAAGGCCCCGTGGCAAAAGGGGACGTGGCCCGCGTTCTGGACATTGCAAGACGGCTGGCCCCCGGAAATTGACATCCTTGAAATTCCGGCTTCGCGTAAGCAGCATCATTACTACCTGCATTACACGGACCCGAGCTGGTACAGCAGCCATGGTTCGGCGTGGGACCACGAGGCTTCCTTTGGCGGGCACAAAGACGACAATACGGACCGTTCTGCCGGCTTCCACAACTACGCTGTAGAGTGGGATGAATCGATGCTTAGTTTTTACTTTGACGACAAGAAGTTTGCCAGTTACAACCGCCCGACCGAAATCAAGCAACTTTCGGCGCAGTATATCATCGTGAACCTCGCCATTGGTGGCTGGGCGGGCGATGACATTGAAATTACCGCGGACAAACCTGCGTATTTCGAAGCGGACTGGGTGCGCGTATGGCAGGCTAAGCCCGCGAAGCCCGATACCGTGCGCATCATGTCGATGAACTTTGGTACGTGTATGGTCCGGACCAGTGAAGACAAGCTTGCACTGGGCGACTGCAAGGGCGACAATGCGATTGCGACGATTACGCCGCTCTCGGGTTCGGCCTACCGCATCAATTTTGGCGACCTCTCCCTTGATACTCCGGATGAATCGAAGGATGCGGGCCACACGATGAGCCTTTACAAGTGGAACGGCGGTGCCCATCAGAAAGTCTCGATGCAAAAGCAGTCCGGCTACGAGGGCTCCGTGGTGCGAATGAAAATGCAGCACAGCGATATGTACCTGCGCGCGACGACTGATGCCGAACGCGTGGTGCAGAGCTGGGAAGATGACTGGCGCTGGTACCAGATGTGGCGCTTGCTCAAGCCTGACGAAGAAATCCCTGCAAAGGATACGACGGGGATGGTGCCGACGGATACGACGAAAAAAGATACAACGTCGAAAAAGGACACGACTGGGAAGAACCCGACGCCAAAGGATACGACCGAGAAAGTCCCGACTCCGAAGGATACAACAAAAAAAGATACGTCAACATCCGATACCAATAAGACGGCAATTCCTGTGTTGAACTCGATAGCGAATGTGTACGGGACTACGGCCCATTATGTCAGTGGTCATTTGTTTGTGGAAATAGGAAGTGCTTTCAAGAATGGCGCTTCTGTCCGTATCCTCGACTTGCAGGGCCGCGAGGTGATGCGGCAGTTTGTTGCGCACGGCGCGGCAATGGATGTGCGCTCCTTGGCTCCGGGAATGTACCATGTAATTGTGCGTGACAAAAACCGCACGGATGCCGTGCGGTTCAAGAAATAATAGAATTGCAAAAAAAAAGCGCCACCCAGCAGGGTGGCGTTTTTGAATAGTTCTACACAACCTGTACGAGCAATCCCTTGAGGTACTGCCCTTCGGGGAAGGCTGTATTCACGGGGTGGTCGGCGGGCTGGCCGAAGCGTTCAATGATTTGAACGCGCCGATGGGCATCGGCGGCGGCATCCGCGATAATCTTTTGGAACAGGTCCATCTCCATGAGCCCGGAGCAGCTGAAGGTCGCGAGCATGCCGCCTTCGGCCAGCAGCTTCATCGCGAGCAGGTTGATATCCTTGTAGCCGCGGGCTCCCTTCTGCAGGTTGTCCTTGCTTTCGACGAATTTGGGCGGGTCCAAAACGATGAGGTCGAAGGTTTCTGCCTTGTCGCGGCACTTGCGCAGGTACTGGAACACGTCGGCTTCTACGTGCGTGGCATGCGCAGTGCAGAGCTTGTTGCGCATGATGCCTTCTTTTGCGAGCTTGAGCGCATCTTTGGAAACATCCACCTGGTAAACCTTCTCGCAACCGCCACGGAGGGCGTACAGGCCGAATCCGCCGGTATAGCAGAAGCAGTTCAGCACCTTCTTGCCCTTGGAAAGTTCGCCGATGCGGCGTCGGGCGTCGCGCTGGTCGAGGTAGTAGCCGGTCTTGTGGCCGTTCTTCACGTCGATGGGGAAGAGGATGCCGTTCTCGTTGATGATGACGGGCTCGTCAGGAACTTCGCCGTAGACGACGCCCGTACGGAGGGGGAGACCTTCCTTGCGGCGCACTTCGGAGTCACAGCGCTCGTAGATGCCGCGACAGTGCGTCTTCTTGGCGAGGAGTTCATAGATGTCCTTGCGGTGGACTTCGGCGCCGGCGGCGAGAATCTCGACGGAGTAAATGTCGGCGTACTTGTCGATGATGCATCCGGGAATGCCGTCGTTCTCGGCGTTGATCAGGCGGAACGCGCTTTCCTTGTCTTCGATGTCGAAGCCGCGGCTTTTGCGGGCGGCGATGGCACGGTCCAGAATGTCGCTGAAAAATTCACGGTCGATGTTCGCCTTCTCGCCGAACGTCCAGAAGCGCCCGCGAATCTGGGACTTGGGCGAGTACGCCGCAAGACCCAGAAAATCGCTCCGGTAACTGTACACTTCGACTGTGTCGCCGAGTTCCGGGTCGCCGACGACTTCGTCGACAGCTCCGCTAAAGATCCACGGGTGGTAACGCAATGCGGACTTCTCGCGTCCGGCTTTCAAGGTAATCGCTTTCATGGGCGTAAATGTAGAAAAAAGGCGGGCTATACCCGCTTTAATAAAAATGCTTCAAAGGCCTTCTCCCGTTAATTATTCTACATTTGCCGCCAAGATGTTTGAGTCGCTTTTTAGCAAGTATCCTTTTTTCCGCGCCGTTCCCTGTATTCTTTGCATGGCGGTCATTTTCAAACTCTCGTCGATGACGATGGAACAGCTGGAAGAATTCCCGCATATTTGGGACAAGCTGGCGCACTTTTGCGAATATGCAACGCTTGCCGGCTGTTATGCCATGCTGTGGACTCGCGCTGAATGGTCCAAACGCCAGTGGCTGCGCGTGCTCGTTGTGGCGGCGCTTGCTCTTGCTTACGGATGCACTGACGAATTCCACCAGAGATTTACCGAAGGCCGCGACAGCAGCGTGCTGGATCTTGTCGCCGATTTAGTCGGTGGTTTGATTGGCGGTGCGGTGTATGCGGTAATTACGCGGATATTGAATCGATTTGATCCGGTGCCTAAAAAAGTAGACGACGAACAATAAAAAAATGTCATTCGCAAGCGTTTTGGCGTGGCATTCGCCTTGGTTGTCATTGCGAAGGGCGAATAGCCCTGAAGCAATCTCCGCAAGGTATGAGGTCTACCCATAGGGCATAACAACGACTAAGCCAATAAATTGGCAAGTCTTGTATAGCTCGCATGCTCGCTTTGAGCCATGAGGTTTTTATCGCTCATAACTCACAACTGATAACTGACTACTGACAACTCCTTACTCAAAATTCCCTAGCAATATTATTTCGCGTTTGAGTTGAATCCCGAATTTGTCGGCGACTTTCTGCTGTACGTATTCGCTTAATGTTTTGATGTTTGCGGCGGTTGCTCCACCCGCGTTCACGATGAAGTTTGCGTGGAGCGTGCTGACTTCGGCGCCACCGATGCGGAAACCCTTGAGTCCGGCCTGCTCGATATAGTAGCCAGGTGCAATCTGTGCCGGAGTGTCGGTGGCCCCTTTGTCGAGGCGTTTGAACGTGGAACCGGCATTGGGCATGTTGAGCGGCTGGCTTGCCTTGCGCTTGGCCATACATTCGGCAAGTTCTGCTTCGAGGTTAGCGACAGTCTTGCCTTCGGCGCTTGCTGCTGGCAACTGGAATGTCGCTGAGAGAATAATTGCCTTGTTCTTTTGAAAAATACTTTGTCTATATCCGAAGCTGCAATCGTTGGCCGGAATTTCGTGAACGGTTCTGCTTTCGTCAAGAGCTTTCACCTGTGTGCAACAACTACCGATTTCCTGCCCGTAAGCTCCCGCGTTCATGTAAATTGCTCCACCTAGTGTTCCCGGAATGCCGGCGAGCTTGTGAATCCCTGCAAAACCCTGTTTGAGCGTTGTACGTGCGAACCTTCCGAGCGGAACAGCTGCGCCGACCTTGAACGCTCCGTTCCCTAAATCTTCGATTGCCGAAAATTCCCCGGCGAACGTGATGACGACCCCGTCATAACCTTTGTCCGAGACGAGCAGGTTCGTGCCGTTCCCCAAAATAAAGTAGGGGAGCCCCTTTTCGCGGGCGAGAGTCATGGCTGCCTTCAGGTCTTCGACCGTTTCGGCTTTTGCAAAGTAGCGTACCGGACCTCCGACTTTAAAGGAGGTGTGCTTGCACATCGGTTCGTTTTCACAAATGAACATGAAGCAAATATAAATATTGCTTTTTGTTCGAATGGGGGCACTTTAGCTTTAGATACTTGCATCCTTACTGTATTTACAGATTATGTAAGTTGACTAGATGGATTTACAAAAAATGAAATCGCTTTTATTTGGTTTTCTTGAAATAGGTCAATTCTTTTACATTTTTGACCATATTTTCAATAATTGACGGGTGTTTTACATGTTTGGCACGGATTTTGCAAATGATGAGCGCAAAAAGCTAGAAAAGGACATTTATGAACGCTCAAGCACTTTACGACCCAATGAACGAACACGACGCCTGTGGTGTCGGCCTGGTCGCTAATATTAATAATGTTGCCTCGCACCAGATTGTGTTGCAGGGTATTACTGTTTTGAAGAGGCTCATGCACCGCGGTGCAGCAGGTGGAGACCCGGAAACCGGCGACGGTGCGGGTCTTTTACTTTCTATGCCGCACAAGTTTTTCCGCAAGGTGAACCCGGAACTCCCGGAGCGCTATGGCGTGGCGATGTTCTTTGTGGACAATACGCTTGAGGCTACCGCTTTTGATGCAAAAATCAAGGAAATTGCCGCTGCTGAGGGCGTGAAGTTGCTGAACTTCCGCGAGGTGCCGGTGAATCCCGAGAAGATTGGCCATACGGCCCGCGAAACGTTGCCGCATATCCGCCAGGCATTCTTTGACGGTTCCGCTTTTGATTCCGACAGTGCTTTTGATATTAAACTCTATGTTGTTCGCCGTCTGATGGAGAAGGCTTGCAAGGGCCTCTATGTTTGCAGCTGTAGCCGCCGTAGCATTGTGTACAAGGGCCTGCTTTTGGCAAGTCAGATTGAAGGCTTTTATAAGGATTTGAACGATCTCGATTTCGAAAGCCCGATTGCACTTGTTCACCAGCGTTACTCCACGAACACATTCCCGACTTGGCCGCTCGCGCACCCGTTCCGCTACCTCGCTCACAACGGCGAAATCAATACGCTGCGCGGTAACCTCAACAGCCTGCGTGCCCGTGAACCGCACATGAAGAGCGATATCATCGGCGATGATTTGCAGAAGCTTTTCCCGCTCGTTCCGGCGGGGCAGAGTGACTCGGCCAGCCTTGATAACATGTTTGAGCTCCTCGTCGCAGCGGGTCGTAGCCTCCCGCATGCGATGATGATGCTCATGCCTCAGGCTTGGGGCAAGAAGCACTACCTGGGCCGCGACGTGCGCGGGTTCTTTGAGTACGAATCGATGCTCATGGAACCGTGGGATGGCCCGGCTGCCGTGGCGTTCAGCGATGGCGTGAATGCGGGTGCGATTCTCGACCGCAACGGCCTCCGTCCGGCACGTTACACTTTATGTAAAGACGGTCTTTTCGTGATGGCCTCCGAAACGGGCGTGCTTGATCTCCGCGACGACGAAGTGGAAGAAAAGGGCCGCCTGAAACCCGGTGAGATTATCTACCTCGACCTCGAAAACCACCGTATTCTGAAGAATGCGGAGATGAAGGCTCAGGTGGCGCGTAGCAAGCCTTACCGCCGCTGGGTTGCTGAGAACAAGATGAGCGTGCGCGGGCTCTTCAGCGAAATCAACCCGTCTGACGTTCCCGAAGATATTCTGGTGCAGCAGAAGCGCTTTGGTTATTCTGCCGAAGACCTCTCCATCATCTTGCAGCCGATGGCCAAGAACGGTGCCGAGCCGATTGGCTCCATGGGTAACGATGCCGCGCTTGCAGTGCTTTCGGACAAGCCGCAACCGCTGTTCAACTACTTCAAGCAGCTGTTCGCCCAGGTGACGAACCCGCCGATTGACCCAATCCGTGAAGAGCTCGTGATGAGCTTGACGACCTACATCGGTAACCACGGCAACATCCTCGAAGAAACTCCGGAGCAGGCGCACCTTATCAAGATTCCGCGCCCGATTGTGACCGAAGATGAAATTCGCCGCTTTGAAAACATTGGTGACAAGGCTTTCAAGGCGAAAGTGCTCAAGATGCAGTTCCCGTTGGGCGGTGACGGCTCCGTGCTGGAAGCTGCCTTGCAGAACTTGGCTGGCGATGCTGTGCGTGCCGTGAATGATGAATACGATATCATCGTGCTTTCGGATAAGAATATTGACTGGGGCTATGTGCCTATACCTTCGCTCCTCGCGACGGCTTGCGTGAACCGCGCCCTAGTGGAAGCGGGCGTGCGCCCCGAAATCGGTTTGATTGTGCAGTCTGGTGAAGTGCGCGAAGTGATGCACTTTGCGCTGTTGCTCGGTTATGGTGCGACGGTCATCAACCCGTATCTCGCATTCGAGAGCATTACCAACATGTGCCATAACGGCGACTTGGATGTGGACCCGGTGACGGCTGCTGCAAATTACGTGAAGGCTGTGGACAAGGGCCTCCTCAAGATCATGAGCAAGATGGGTATCTCCACGCTCCGCAGCTACCGCAGTGCACAGATTTTCGAAGCTGTGGGCTTGAACCACGAACTCATCGAGAAGTTCCTGCCGGGTACGGCAAGCCGTATCGAAGGTATCGGCCTCGAAGAGATTGCCCGCGAAGTGGGCGAGCGCCAGAAGATTGCATTTGCCGATGCAAGCAAGGTGTTGCAGTCGGGTGGCCAGTATGCGTTCCGCAAGGAAGGCGAAAAGCACCTGTGGACTCCGCAGTCGCTTGCCGCATTCCGCCAGGCAGTGCAGGGTGGTGACTACGAAAAGTTCAAGGTCTACAGCAAGCTCATCAACGACCAGTCTGAACGTCAGGCGACTTTGCGCGGCCTCTTCAAGTTCAAGAAGACGACTCCGATCGATATTAGCGAAGTTGAATCCCGCGAATCCATTATCCATCACTTTGTGGCGGGCGCTATGAGCCTTGGCTCTTTGAGCCCGGAAGCTCACGAGACGATTGCCATTGCAATGAACCGCATCGGTGCCATGAGCAACTGCGGTGAAGGTGGTGAAGACCCCGACCGCGATACTCCGGCACCGAACGGCGATATTCGTAGCTCTGCGATTCGTCAGGTGGCATCGGGCCGCTTTGGCGTGACGATTGACTACCTGCGCCATGCGAAGGATTTGCAGATCAAGATGGCCCAGGGCGCAAAGCCCGGTGAAGGTGGCCAGCTGCCAGCCCATAAGGTGAACGAGTTCGTGGCACGTATCCGTCACTCTATCCCGAACGTGTCGCTGATTTCTCCGCCTCCGCACCATGATATTTACTCCATCGAAGATTTGGCGCAGTTGATTTACGACTTGCGCAACGCCAACCCGAAGGCCCGTGTTTCTGTGAAGCTTGTGTCCGAAGTGGGCGTGGGTACGATTGCCGCGGGTGTCGCCAAAGCCCATGCCGACGTGGTGCTGATTTCCGGCCACGATGGCGGTACAGGTGCATCTCCGCTTACCTCCATCAAGCATGCCGGTCTCCCGTGGGAACTCGGTATTGCCGAAGCGGAACAGACCCTTGTGCTCAACGACTTGCGCGGGCGCATCAAGCTCCAGGTCGATGGCCAGCTCAAGACAGGCCGTGACGTGGTGGTGGCTGCCCTCCTCGGTGCCGAAGAATTCGGCTTTGCCACGAACCTTCTCGTAAGCCTTGGCTGCGTGATGGACCGCAAGTGCCATACGAACCAGTGCCCGATGGGTATCGCCACGCAGGATCCGGACTACCGCAAGCGTTTTGCGGGCAAGCCCGAATATGTGGAAAACTTCCTCTTCTTTATCGCCGACGAAGTCCGCGAAATTCTCGCAAGCCTTGGCCTCAAGAGCCTCTCTGAAGCTTGCGGCCGTAGCGACCTCCTGGAACGCGACGAGGCGATTGCCTTCTACAAGGCTCACAACCTCGACTTCTCCAAGATTTTCGAAACCGTCAATGGTGGCATCAAGTCCTTCGATAAGAACTTTGTGAAGGAACCGCTTGAAAACTTCGACCGTCGTGAACTCCTGCCGTTCGTGGCCGACACGCTCAAGAGCGGCAAGGCTGTGGAACTTTGCACGGTGGTACACAACGTCGACCGTACGGTGGGTACGGAACTTTCGGGCGAGGTGGACGAACACTTTGGCGTGAAGGGCCTCCCCGAAGACACCATCAAGATTCATTTGCAGGGTGTCGCTGGCCAGAGTTTCGGTGCCTTCCTTGCTCCGGGTATTACGCTCGACCTTGAAGGCGAAGCGAACGACTTTATGGGCAAGGGCCTCTCGGGCGGAAAGATTGTTGTGCGTCCGCCGAGCAATGCAAGTTTCAAGGCCGAAGACAACGTGATTGCAGGTAACGTCATCGGTTATGGCGGAACTTCGGGTAAGATTTTCATCAACGGTCTCGCTGGTGAACGCTTCGGTATCCGTAATTCGGGTATGCTCCTAGTTAGCGAAGGCGTGGGTGACCACGGTTGCGAATACATGACTGGCGGTAGGGTAGTGGTGCTCGGCCGCGTGGGCGTGAACTTCGCTGCAGGTATGACGGGTGGCTTTGCCTACGTTTACGACGAAACGGGTCACTTTGACCTGAGCTGCAACGTGGATTCTGCCGACCTTGAAAGCGTGCTTCCGGGTACGGAAAGTGAACGTGAACTGCTTGATATTATCAACCAGCATATTCAGGCAACCGGTAGTGAAAAGGGCAAGCGTATTCTAGATAACTGGAACAGCGAACGCCCGAAGTTCGTGAAGATATTCCCTGTTGATTACCGTAACGCTTTGGCAAAGAAGGGTTAAATGAAAGTAGACAGTAAACAGTAGGCAGTAGACAGTGATAGTAAGGCGGCTTTGCCGCGATTATGAAACTTCCTACTTCCTACTTCTAACTTCCTACGAAACATTAAAATTTTAACTATAAAAGTTGAAGTCTATTATGCAGCAAACTAACCGAATCGCAGACATCTATCGCCCTGTTGAAGAGCGTGTCAAGGACAACAACGAAGTCGAGCGCAAGCTCACCTCGATCGAGGTCATCAATCAGGCGGGCCGCTGCCATACATGCGGAATTCCGTTCTGCCATGGTGCGGGTTGCCCACTTGGAAATCTTATCCCCGAATTCAATGCGGCGATTTCTGTGGGGAATGCGGAACGCGCTTACGATATCATCAGTAAGACGGCGTTCTTCCCGGAATTTACGGGCCGTGTTTGCCCCGCGCTTTGCGAATCGGCCTGTACTGGCAACGTGCATAACGACCCGGTAATGGTGCGCCAAATCGAAAAATTTATCATTGAGACGGCGTTCGAGGAAGGTCGCGTAAAGCTCCCTGCTGCCGAACCGAACGGGAAGACTGCGGCTGTCATTGGCTCTGGTCCTTCGGGCCTGTTTGCTGCCGAGGCTTTGCGTCGCAAAGGTTATGCGGTTACGGTTTACGAAAAGCACGAGAAGGCTGGTGGCTTGCTGCGTTACGGCATCCCGAACTGGAAACTCGACAAGTCCATTATCGATCGTCGTATCGCGTTACTTGAAGCAGCTGGAATCAAATTTGTCTACAATACCGAAATCGGGAAAGACATCGCTGCGGAATACATCCACAAGAATTTTGACGAAGTATTTCTCGCCATTGGTACGCCGAACGCCCGTGACCTGAAAATCCCAGGCCGAGAAGCCGAAGGAATTTTCTTGGCGCTTGACTTCTTGCATGGTGCCGAAATGCCGGGTGAAACTAACCCTGAAAAGTTCAGCGCGAAGGGCCGCAAGGTCTTGGTGATTGGCGGTGGCGATACGGGTAACGATTGCGTGGGCAAGGCTATCCGTGAAGGTTGCGAAAGCGTGCTCCAGGTGGAATTCATGCCCAAGCCTCCCGAGGAACGTTCTCCGTCTACGCCGTGGCCCGATTGGCCGTACATGCTGCGCACCAGCTATGCCCAGCACGAGGGCGGCGAACGTCGCTGGAATGTTTCTTCCAAGCAGTTCATTGTGAAGGATGGTCGCGTAGCTGGCGTGGAAGCGGTTCGCGTGGAATGGGAAATGTCCCCGCAGGGTCGCCCGCTCAAACCGAACGAAGTCCCGAATTCTACCGAAGTCATCGATACCGACTTGGTGGTGCTCGCCATGGGATTCACTGGTGTGCCTGCCGAAGGCATCGTGAACGACTTGGGCTTGCAACTCACTCCGCGTACGGCGATTATCCCGGATCCGGCTCGACACATCTATGCGGTGGGCGACTGTGCGAATGGCGCCTCCCTCGTGGTGCGTGCCATGGCCGACGCAAAACGCGTGGTCGGAAGCATATAACATATATATAGGTAGGGGGTCATGAATGGGGAAAACGCAAAAAAAATGAACTTTTTTTACGCAACCCCTTGACAACCGGATTTTTGATAGATATTTTTGGGCCATGATGATTTACGCAACAAGTGCAACCCTTAACCGTCGTTGGTGGCGCGGACTCTGACATAGAGCCCGGTATTTGTAACAAATCACCCAAGATTTTAAGCAAAGGCTTCCGGACTCACGGAGGCCTTCCTTTTTTGCTTAAAACGAAATCCTCCGGGACGAAAAAGCCTTTGCGGAACCCGAAACGAAAAAGGCAAACGAATTTTTAAACCAGAGGATAACATGACAACCGCAACAAAGCACATTACGGAAAGTCCTAACTACGAACCCCGTACCGACAGCATCTACGTGGCGCTGCCCGGTGAACGTTACACCCCGTTTTCGCTCGGCAAGAAGCTCGGCGCGAAGGCCATCTTCGAATCGGCGAGCTTCTCGCACGGCCGTAGCCGCTACTCTACCCTGATGGTGGACGAAGGCTTCCGTCTGCGCCAGAACGAGAAGGACGTGAGCATCATCATCGACGGCAAGGAAAGCACGTTCCTCAAGGAAGGCGAAGGTGATATTCTCGACGCCCTCACGCTGATTTCTGCCGAAAACACGGTGCCGCCCAACCAGATTCCTATTCCTTCTTCGGGTGTGGGCTACCTCGGTTACGAATTCTGTGCCCGTTGCGATACCATTCGCCTCGCCCCGCAGGTCGACGAACTCAACATTCCCGAAGCTGAATTCCTGGTAGGTCACATCTACATCGTGTTCGACCACTTTACCGAAAAGCTTCACCTGTTCGCCCTGAACTACGAAGAACACCAGATTGACTTGAAGGCCGCCATCGAGCGTGTGAAGGCTCGCCTCGCCGACCTCGACTTCAGCTACCTCGCCCCGGAACAGCAGTACGGCAAGGGCATCACGATGACCGACCTGGAACAGTCCCGCAAGGAATACACCGAAAAGGTTGAAGCATTGCAGAAGCACATCATCGCCGGCAACATCGTGCAGGCAGTGCCTTCCCGCCGCATCCAGTTTGCAAGCGACATCGAAGCGCTCGACATTTACCGCCGCCTCCGCACGGTGAACCCGTCTCCGTACATGTTCTTCCTCGATTACGGCACGCACCAGTTTATCGGTGCATCGCCGGAAAGCTTGGTGCGCGTGCGTGACGGCATCGCCACCATCCACCCGATTGCAGGCACCCGCCGCCGCGGCAAGGACGACGTGGAAGACGAAGCCCTGATGAAGAACCTGAAGGGCGACCCGAAGGAACGCGCCGAACACCTGATGCTCGTGGACTTGGCCCGTAACGACCTCGGCCGCGTCTGCGAAGCCGGTACGGTGGAAACCACCAAGTACATGGAATGCGAAAAGTTCAGCCACGTGATTCACCTGGTCTCTGACGTGCAGGGCCGTGTGGCGAAGAACAAGAAGGCCATCGAAGTGCTGCGCTCCAGCTTCCCGGCCGGTACGGTGAGTGGCGCCCCGAAAATCAGCGCGATTGAAATCCTTTCTGGCCTCGAAAAAGTCAAGCGCCGTTTTTACGCCGGTGCGGTGGGCTACATGGAATCCGACGGTGACTTGGATTTCTGTATTGCAATCCGTTGCTGCCTCAAACAGGGTAAGACCATCAGCCTGCAGGCCGGTGGTGGCATTGTCGCGGCCAGCAACGCCGACCGCGAATTTGAAGAAACGAACGAAAAGCTCGGAGCAATCAGAGCCGTACTGGAGGGGGAAAATTAGTAGACAGTAGGCAGTAGGAAGTAGACAGTAGGCGGTAGATATTAAACAATAACTTCCTACTTCCTACTTCTAACTTCCTACTGAGAACCGACACCTAACAACAACCCTGAATTAAAAATTTAAAAAAAGCGGATAAAAACATGATTATCATCATCGACAACTACGACTCTTTTACTTACAACGTTTACCAGGCGTTGGCCAAGATTAC